>NZ_CAJQUM010000001.1:2520554-2835623 GCF_907163265.1 Georgfuchsia toluolica | reverse complement strand
CTGGCGCAGGCCATGCCAGGTGGCTGCTGCAACGCCGCGCGTCTCATCGGCATAGAGCTCGATGTCGTCGCCCACGGCATTGGCCGGAAACAGGCCAAACACTGCGTTCGCCGTGAGCCACTTTTCCTGCACGACCTTGTCGAGCATGGCTTTGGCATCGTTGAACACGTTGCGCGCCGCCTCCCCGACCACGGCGTCGTCGAGAATTTTCGGATACGAGCCGGTCAGATCCCAGGTCTGGAAGAATGGGCTCCAGTCGATGTAGGGCAATAGCGTCGCGAGATCGATTTGCTTCAACACGATAAGGCCGAGTTTTGCCGGCTTGACTGGCTTGTACTCATGCTTGCCGCGATTCGCGCGCGCCGCTTCCAGCGGCACCAGCGTCACCCCCTTCTTGTTGGCGTGCAGGCTGCGCACCTTTGCGTAATCGGCGGCGACTTCCTTGATGAAGTCGGCGCACAAATCTTCAGAGAGCAGGCGCGTCACCACGCCGACCGCGCGCGAGGCATCGGGCACATACACCACCGGCCCGCTGTAATTCGGTGCGATCTTGATCGCGGTATGGGCGCGGCTGGTGGTCGCGCCGCCGATCAGCAGCGGTACCGCGTCCTTGCCGGCGCCAAAGCCGACGCGTTCCAGTTCGGCGGCGAAATGCGCCATCTCCTCGAGCGAGGGCGTAATCAGACCCGACAGCCCGATGGCCTGCGCACCATGTTCCTTCGCCGCATGCAGTATCTTGTCCGCCGGCACCATGACGCCGAGATCGACCACGTCGTAGCCGTTGCAGCCCAACACCACGCCGACGATGTTCTTGCCGATGTCATGGACGTCGCCTTTGACCGTCGCCATGACGATCTTGCCCTTCGAAGCCGAGCCGGTGCGCAGCTTCTCCGCCTCGATATAGGGAATCAGGTGCGCCACGGCCTGCTTCATCACCCGCGCCGACTTCACCACCTGCGGCAGGAACATCTTGCCCGCGCCGAACAGATCGCCGACCACGTTCATGCCCGCCATCAGCGGCCCTTCGATCACCGCGAGCGGTGGCTTGCCGGCAGCGGTCAGCGCCGCGCGGCATTCCTCGGTATCGGCCACGACGAAATCGGTGATGCCCTTGACCATTGCATATTCGAGCCGCTTGTCGACGCTCCATTCGCGCCAGGCCAGATCCTGTACTTGTTCCTTCGCCGCACCCTTCACGGTCTGCGCGAATTCAACCAGCGCTTCACCGGCGCCTGGAGTGCGGTTGAGTACAACATCCTCTACTTTCTGCTTCAACACCGGATCGAGGTCGTCATAGACGCCCAACTGGCCGGCATTGACGATGCCCATGGTGAGTCCGGCCCTGATCGCGTGATAAAGGAACACGGTGTGGATCGCCTCGCGCACCGCGTCGTTGCCGCGAAACGAGAACGACACATTCGACACGCCGCCGCTGGTGTGAGCGTGCGGCAGGTTGGCCTTGATCCACTTTACCGCCTCGATGAAATCGACGGCATAGTTGTCGTACTCGGGGATGCCGGTGGCGATGGCGAAGATGTTGGCGTCGAAGATGATGTCCTCGGCGGGGAAGCCGTCCGCCACGAGCAGATCGTAGGCGCGCTTGCAGATCGAATTCTTGCGCTCGCGCGTGTCGGCCTGGCCCTGTTCGTCGAAGGCCATGACGATCACCGCCGCGCCGTAACGCCGCGCCAGCCGCGCCTGTTCGAGGAACTTCGCCTCGCCTTCCTTCATCGAAATGGAATTGACGATGCCCTTGCCCTGGATGCACTTCAAGCCCGCTTCGATCACCTCCCACTTCGAGGAATCGAGCATGATCGGCACGCGTGAAATGTCCGGCTCGGAACCGATCAGGTTGAGGAAGCGCACCATCGCCACCTGCGAGTCGAGCATCGCCTCGTCCATGTTGATGTCGATCACCTGCGCACCGGCCTCGACCTGCGCTCTTGCCACGGCGAGCGCAGCGTCGAAGCGGCCTTCGAGGATCATGCGCGCGAAGGCCTTGGAGCCGGTGACGTTGGTGCGCTCGCCGACATTGACGAACAGCGTATCGGCGCCGACGTTGAACGGTTCCAGCCCCGACAGGCGCAATTGCGGAGCGGGCTGCGACGGCACGCGCGGCTTGATGTCCCGCACCGCCTCGGCGATGGCCTTGATGTGGGCCGGCGCGGTGCCGCAACAGCCGCCCGCGATGTTGATGAAGCCGTGCCGAGCCCAGTCCGCGATTTCCGCGGCGAGTTGTTGCGGCGTCTCGTCGTAGCCGCCGAAGGCATTGGGCAAGCCGGCGTTGGGGTGCGCCGAGATGAAGCAATCACAAACGCGTGAAAGCTCTTCGACATACTGGCGCAGATCCTTCGCGCCCAGCGCGCAGTTGAGGCCGAATGACAATGGCCTGGAATGGCGCAGCGAGTTCCAGAACGCCTCGGCGGTCTGTCCCGACAGCGTACGGCCCGAGGCATCGGTGATGGTGCCAGAGATCATGATCGGCCAGCGCCGTCCCGCTGCGTCGAAGAACTTCTCGATGCCGAACAGCGCCGCCTTGGCATTCAGCGTATCGAACACGGTCTCGACCAGCAGGATGTCGGCGCCGCCCTCGGTGAGGCCGCGCGCGGCTTCGACATAGTTGTCGACAAGTTGATCGAAGCTCACGTTGCGAAAGCCGGGGTCGTTCACATCGGGCGAGAGCGAGGCCGTGCGCGAAGTCGGGCCCAGCACGCCGGCGACGAAGCGCGGCTTGTCCGGCGTCGAGTATTCGTCCGCGGCCTGGCGCGCCAGCCGCGCACCGGCGACGTTCAATTCGTAGGCCAGCGCCTCAAGTCCGTACTCGGCCTGCGAAATGCGCGTCGCATTGAAGGTGTTGGTCTCGATGATGTCGGCGCCGGCCGCGAGATATTGCTCATGGATGCCGCCGATCACGTCGGGCCGCGTCAGCAGCAGCAGGTCGTTGTTGCCCTTCACGTCCTTGCCATGATCTTTGAGCCGCGTGCCGCGATAGTCGGCTTCCTTGAGGTTGTGCTGCTGCACCATGGTGCCCATCGCCCCGTCGAGTATGAGCAGGCGCTGGCATAAAAGGTTGGCTAGTTCGGCACTACGGTCTGGCTGCATGATTGATCCCGAAATTCCAAAAATAAAACCCGTTCGGCGTATTAACGAACGGGTTTGGAAATTCAACTCGCCCGCTTTAGCCGCATTTATTGCGCGCCCGCAAGCTGAGTCTCAAATCGGCGCGATGGAGCGAAGATACGTAAGGTGGGCCGTATTGTCAATAAAGCGCCAGTCCCGGGTCAGCAAGAAAGCTTCTTGCGCAACAAATCGTTCACCTGCTGCGGATTGGCCTTGCCCCTGGTCGCCTTCATGGCCTGACCGACCAGGGCGTTGAAGGCCTTGTCCTTGCCGGCGCGGAATTCCTCGACAGATTTCTGATTGGCGGCCAGCACTTCGTCGATGATTTTTTCTATGGCGCCGCTGTCGGTAATCTGTTTCAGCCCCTTCGCGGCGATGATCGCATCGGCGTCCTTGCCCTCACCCGACCACAGCGCATCGAACACGTCGCGCGCGATTTTGTTGGAGATGGTGTTGTCGGCGATGCGTTTGATGACGCTGGCCAATTGCGTCGCGGAAACCGGCGCAGCGGCGATCGACAATTCTTCCCTGTTGAGCCGCGCGGCAATCTCGCCCATGACCCAGTTGGCGCAGAGCTTGGCGTTGTCCTTGCCCGCGTCCGTAATGACATCTTCAAAATATCTTGCCGTTTCAAGTGTTGCGGTAAGCGTGGCCGCATCGTAGGCGGAAAGGCCGTAGCTGCTCTCGAAGCGCGATGTCATAGCAACCGGCAACTCTGGCATGCCCGACTTTACTTCCTCGATCCACTCCGGCTTGATCTCCAGTGGCAGCAAATCCGGATCGGGAAAATAACGGTAGTCATGCGCGTCTTCCTTGCTGCGCATGGCGCGCGTTTCGCCCGTGTCGGGGTCGAACAGCACCGTGGCCTGCTGGATCTGGCGGCCTTCCTCGATTTCGTTGATCTGCCACTGGATCTCGTAGTCGATCGCCTGCTGCATGAACTTGAAGCTGTTCAGGTTCTTGATTTCGCGCCGCGTGCCGAGCGGCCCGCCGGGACGCCGCACCGAAACGTTGGCGTCGCAGCGGAAGCTGCCTTCCTGCATGTTGCCGTCGCAGATACCGATCCATTGCACCAGGGCATGCAGCGCCTTGGCGTAGGCCACCGCCTCGGCGGCAGAACGCATGTCGGGCTCGGTGACGATTTCCAGCAACGGGGTACCGGCGCGGTTGAGGTCAATGCCGCTCTTGCCGTGGAAATCCTCGTGCAGTGACTTGCCCGCGTCCTCTTCGAGATGGGCACGGGTCAGATGAATGAATTTTTCCTGCTCACCGGCATGAATGGCAAGCCCGCCACCCGAAACCACGGGGATTTCATACTGGCTGATCTGGTAGCCCTTGGGCAGGTCGGGGTAGAAATAATTCTTGCGCGCGAAAATCGAGCGCGGCGCAATCCCGGCGCCGATGGCGAGCCCGAACTTGATGGCGCAGACCACCGCTTCGCGGTTGAGCACCGGCAGCACCCCGGGCAGGGCGAGATCGACGGCGCAGGCCTGCGCATTGGGCGCGGCGCCAAAGGCGGTCGCCGCGCCGGAAAAAATTTTCGACTGCGTTTGCAACTGGGCGTGGGTTTCCAGCCCGATCACGACTTCCCACTGGCTCATTTTCACGCTTTCATTCTCGATGACGTCACCATGACAGTGGCCTCGCCGTCAGCGACGACCTTGCCGAGAACCGTGCATACGGTATCAAGGACGACTCTGCATTTTTCGGGTATCACTTCGCGCACGGTGACGGTCGCCGTGACGGTCTGCTCGATGCGTACCGGCGCAATGAAGCGGATGTTCTGCGAAATGTAGACGGTGCCGGGCCCGGGCAGCTTGTTGCCAAGCACCGCCGAGATGAAACCGGCGGTCAGCATGCCGTGGGCGACGCGGCCGCCGAAGATCGTGGTGGCGGCAAATTCCTCGTTGAGGTGGATGGCGTTGATGTCGCCTGACACACCGGCGAACAGCAGGATGTCGGCCTCGGTCACGGTCTTGCCGAAACTGGCCGACATGCCGGGTTGCAGGTCTTCGATATCGTAACCGCCTAATGGATTCATTCCGATTTTCTCTTGCGTCAAAAATTATTCGGCATGCGCAGATGCCAATCGGTCTGTTGCTGGTAGCGATGCGCGACGTTCAGCATCTTCGCTTCGCCAAACCAGTCGCCGATCAGCTGCAAACCCACTGGCATATTACCGGAGCCGAAGCCGCAGGGCAGCGACATGCCGGGCAGGCCGGCGAGATTGGTGGAGATGGTGTAAATGTCGGAGAGATACATCTGCACCGGATCGGCGCTCTTCTCGCCGAAGTTGAAGGCGACCGAGGGCGAGGCCGGGCTGGCGATCACATCGCACCGTTTGAACGCCGCGGCAAAGTCATTGGCGATGAGGCGGCGGATTTTTTGCGCCTGCAGATAGTAGGCGTCGTAGTAGCCGTGCGACAGCACATAGGTGCCGATCAGGATGCGGCGCTTCACTTCGGCGCCGAAGCCTTCGGCGCGGCTCTTGCTGTACATGTCGATCAGGTCGGCATATCCGGCGGCACGATGGCCGTAACGCACGCCATCGAAGCGGGACAGGTTGGAGCTGGCTTCGGCCGGCGCGATCACATAATAGGCCGGCACCGAGAGACCCGAGTTCGGCAGGCTGACGTCGACGGTGACGGCGCCGAGCTTGCGGTATTCGTCGAGCGCGGTCTCCACGGCAACGCGCACGTCATCATCCATGCCGGCACCGAAAAATTCCCTGGGCAGGCCAATGCGCAGGCCTTCGAGCGGCTGGTCCAGGTCGCGCGTGTAATCCTCGGTCTCGCGTTGCAGCGAAGTCGAGTCGCGTGTGTCGAAACCGGCCATGACATTCAGCAGCAGTGCGCAATCTTCGGAGCTCTTTGCCATCGGCCCGCCCTGATCGAGCGAGGAAGCGAAGGCGATCATGCCGTAGCGGCTGACCACGCCGTAGGTCGGCTTGAGGCCGGTGAGGCCGCACAGGCTGGCGGGCTGGCGGATCGACCCGCCAGTGTCGGTACCGGTCGCGGCCGGCGCCAGACGCGCCGCAATCGCTGCCGCTGAACCGCCCGAGGAACCGCCGGGGACGCGATTCATGTCCCAGGGATTTTTCACCAGGCCGAAATACGAAGTTTCGTTTGACGAGCCCATCGCAAACTCATCCATGTTGCATTTACCCAGCGTTACCGCGCCGGCCTGCTTGAATTTCTCGACCACCGTCGCATCGTAGGGCGAAACGAAATTTGCCAGCATTTTCGAGCCGCAACTGGTCAGCCAGCCCTCAGTGCAGAAGATGTCCTTGTGCGCGAGTGGCACGCCGAGCAACGCGCCGCATTGTTCACGCGGACCCTTGGCGCGGCGCGCATCGGCGTCCCGTGCCATGGCCAGCGTGCGATCGCCATCGGTGGTGATGAAGGCATTCAGCGCGGGATTGTGCTGCTCGATGCGATCGAGAAACAGCGTCGCCAGTTCCACGGCGGAAATCCGCTTTTGCTCCAGCGCGACCGACAGGGTGCGCAAACTGGCGTTGATGAACTCTTCACTCCTCACTCCGCACTCCTCACTCGATGACCTTTGGAACCAGATACAGGCCTGCCTCTACTTCGGGCGCTACCGACTGGAATGCGCTGCGCCGATCCGGCTCGGTTACCTTGTCCTCGCGCAGGCGTTGCACCACATCGACCGCATGCGCCATGGGTATAATGCCATCGGTATTGACAGACTGGAGTTGCTCGATGAAACCAAGGATCCCGTTCAGTTGGGCGCGGGTGGTTTCAAGTTCAGCCGGTGACAGCTCGATGCGGGCCAGCCGGGCAATGCGGGCGACCTCTTCCGGATTCAGGGACATGCGGGGAATTGGGCTAAATTGACAGCGCTTTAGGGTATCATAAGCCATTATTAACCACGCAGCCCGTTTACCCCTTGCGGGTGCGCCATTACTGACAAGAGACCCCATGTTCAGCTTTCTCCGTGCTTATTTTTCCAACGATCTGGCCATTGATCTGGGTACCGCCAACACGCTGATCTACATGCGCGGCAAGGGCGTGGTGCTCGACGAACCATCGGTGGTCGCCATCCGTATCGAAGGCGGCCCCAACGCCAAGAAAACCATCCAGGCGGTCGGCAAGGAAGCCAAAAACATGATCGGTCGCAACCCGAAGGAAATCTCGGTGATCCGGCCGCTCAAGGATGGCGTGATCGCCGACTTCACCGTCACCGAGCAGATGTTGAAGCAGTTCATCAAGCGCGTGCATGAGTCACGCCTGTTCTCGCCCTCGCCCCGCATCATCATTTGCGTGCCCTCGGGCTCGACTCAGGTGGAACGTCGCGCGATCCGCGAATCGGCCCTGGGCGCCGGCGCCTCGCAGGTCTATCTGATCGAGGAACCGATGGCCGCAGCCATCGGCGCGGGCCTGCCGGTCTCCGACGCCACCGGCTCGATGGTGGTCGACATCGGCGGCGGCACCACCGAAGTCGGCGTCATCTCGCTGGGCGGCATGGTCTACGCCTGTTCCGTGCGCGTCGGCGGCGACAAGTTCGACGATTCCATCATTTCCTACATCAGCCGCAACTACGGCATGCAGATCGGCGACAACACCGCCGAGAACATCAAGATGAACATCGGCTCGGCCTTCCCCGGCGCCGAAGTCAAGGAAATGGAAGTCTCCGGCATCAACCGCGCCGAAGGCATTCCGCGCAAGTTCACAATTTCTTCCAACGAAGTCCTTGAAGCCCTCTCTGAACCGCTCAACCAGGTGGTCAAAGCCGTCAAGGATGCCCTCGAAAAGACGCCGCCCGAACTCGGCTCCGATATCGCCGAGCGCGGTCTGGTACTGACCGGCGGCGGCGCGCTGCTGCACGATCTGGACCGCCTGCTGACCGAGGAAACCGGCCTGCCGGTGATCGTCGCCGACGACCCGCTGACCTGCGTGGTGCGCGGCTCCGGCATGGCGCTGGAAAAGATGGACAAACTGGGCAGTATTTTCGCAAACGAATAAACCCCCTGCGTGTAGGGTGCGAAGTGGTAGAAACGCGGCGCCAGCCAATGACATCCACTTAACCCTCGCAGGGGAACCACCACCTTGATGTCCGCAGCCGGTCATGTCCCGCCTCCCTTCTTCAAGCGCGGGCCCGCGCCACTGGCCCGGCTGTTTTTTTTCGTTGCGCTTTCCGTGCTGTTGCTGGTGGCCGACCTGCGCTTTCATGCGCTGGAGTGGCTGCGCATGACGGCCTCAACCGTGGCTTATCCCTTGCAGCTTGCGGCATACCTGCCGGTGGAAGGCGCCGGCGACCTGGGTAAATATTTTTCCAGTCTGGCGACTCTGCATCGGGAGAACGACGCATTGCGCCATCGGCAGCTTGTCGAGGCAAACCTGTTGTTGCGGCAACGCTATCTCGAAGACGAGAACAAGCGCCTGCGCGCCCTGCTCGACATGAAAGAGCACCAACCGGTGAATGGGGTCATTGCCGACATCCAGTATGCGGCACGGGACCCCTTCTCACGCCGCGTCGTCATCAACAAGGGCCTGCAGGAGGGGATCGAAGCGGGGCAGGCAGTCATCGACGAACTCGGCGTGATCGGCCAGGTGACGCGAGTGCTCCCGCTGACAGCGGAAGTGACCCTGCTCACCGACAAAAACCAAATGATTCCGGTCGAGGTGCAGCGCAACGGCCTGCGCGCAATTCTTGCCGGCGCCGGATCGAACGGCATGGAGTTGCGTTTCCTCGCCTCGAATGCCGAAGTGCAGGTGGGCGACATCCTGGTCACCTCCGGCCTCGATGGCATCTACCTGCGCGGTCTGCCGGTGGCGCGCGTGGCCGCCATCGATCGCGACAGCGCGTTCATGTTTGCCCGCATCCGCTGCGTACCGCTCGCCGGCGTCGAGCGCCACGGCCAGGTGCTGGTACTTGGCCGCCCGCCGCAAGTGTCGAAGCTGACGGAAGAAAACGCGGAACCGGGCCGGAAGAAAATAGTCGGTGCGCCGCACCGGAAGAGAAAATGACAAATTCAAGATACAGGATGCAAGACTCAAGGTTCAAGGGGCCAAGCATGAATGGTGTCACCTTGAATCTTGAACCTTGGACCTTGTACCAGGTTTAGACATGCAGCCTACCCATTCCTCGAATCGCATCCTGCTGCCGGTCCGCAACTGGTTCATCCTGGCGACGCTGTTGCTGGCGTTGTTCCTCAACCTGATCCCGTTCGGCCGCTTCCCCGGCATTCCCGACTGGGTGGCCGTGGTGCTGGCCTTCTGGTGCATCCATCAGCCGCTGCGCGTGGGCATGGGCGCGGCCTTTGTCCTCGGCCTGGTGATGGACGTTGCCGATGGCAGTGCCCTCGGTCAACATGCGCTGGCCTATGTAGTGGTGGCTTTCGCCGCTGGCAGTCTTTCCCGGCGCATCCTCTGGTTTCCGCTGGGACAGCAGGCGCTACAGATACTGCCCCTGCTGCTCGGCAGCCAACTTATCATGCTGGCGATCGGGCTCATCGGCGGCGGCGAATTCCCTGGCCTCCTGTGGTTTCTCTCCAGCTTCGTTGCTGCCGTGCTGTGGCATCCGTTGACCTATTTGCTGCTGCTGCCGCAATTCCGCCCGGTCGAACGCGACGACAATCGTCCTATTTAGTCCGATGCCACCAGTATTCACCCTCACCCCTAGCCCTTCTCCCGGAGGGAGAGGAAAACATCGCCGATCGCTGACGCGACCTTTGTAGAATGAAATTCAAGAACCCGCAGCAGGAGCTGGAGCGTTTTCAAGGCCGCTTGCGTTTTGTCGGCGTTTTCGTGCTGGCCTGCTTCGGGCTGCTGCTGCTGCGCTTCGTCTGGCTGCAGGTCATCCAGTATGGCTACTACCGGACGCGCGCCGAGGAAAACCGCATCTCGCTGGTGCCGGTGACGCCCAACCGCGGCCTCATCATTGACCGCAATGGCGTCGTGCTGGCGCGCAATTACTCTGCATACACCATCGAGATCACGCCATCCAAGGTTGCCGATCTTGACGCCACGATGGACGAGCTGTCCAAGGTCATCAACATCGAGGCCAAGGATCGCAAGCGCTTCAAGAAGCTGTTCGAAGAGAGCAAGAACTTCGAGTCATTGCCGATCCGCACCCGCGTTTCCGACGAGGAAGTGGCGCGCTTCATTGCCAACCGCTACCGTTTTCCCGGCGTCGATATCCAGGCCCGGCTGTTCCGCCAGTATCCCTTCGGCGCTTTCGGCTCCCATCTGCTCGGCTATATCGGCCGCGTCACCGACCGCGATCTGGACCAGATCGAGGAACAGGACCAGGACAACAACTACCGCGGCACCGACCATTTCGGCAAGGCGGGACTGGAACAGCACTATGAATTCGAATTGCATGGCACCAGCGGCGTCGAACAGGTCGAGGTCGATGCCGGTGGCCATGCGGTGCGCACACTGGCGCGCACACCGCCGGTACCCGGCAACAACCTGACACTGACGGTTGATGCCAAGCTGCAGCAGATCGCGGAAAAGGCCTTCGGCGACCGCCGCGGCGCGCTGGTGGCCATCGAACCGGCGAGCGGCGGCGTGCTGGCGCTGGTCTCCGTGCCCAACTATGATCCCAACCTGTTCGTCGATGGCATCGATTCGACGAACTGGGATCTGCTCAACAATTCGCCCGACAAGCCGATGGTAAACCGGGCGCTCAACGGCACCTATCCGCCGGGCTCGACCTTCAAGCCCTATATGGCGCTGGCCGCGCTCGAGTATGGCAAGCGCACGCCGGAACAGGCGATTTACGACCCGGGCGGCTATAACTTCGGCGGCCACTTTTTCCGCGACGACAAGAAAGAAGGACACGGCACCGTCGATATGTACAAGTCCATCGTGCAGTCGTGCGATACCTATTACTACATGCTCGCCAATGACCTTGGCATTGACAACATCGCCAACTTCATGCGCCAGTTCGGCTTTGGCCAGAAGAGCGGCATCGACATCGAAGGCGAATCGACCGGCGTGCTGCCTTCGCAGGAATGGAAACGCGCGCGCTTCAAGCGTCCCGAGCAGCAGAAATGGTATGCCGGCGAGACCATCTCGATCGGCATCGGCCAGGGCTACAACACCTATACGCCAATGCAGCTCGCCCTTGCCGTGGCGACCCTGGCCAATGACGGCGTAATGTTTCGCCCGCATCTGGTGAGGACCATCACCGACACACGCAGCGGCCGCATCACTGAAGTGGAACCGAAGCCGCTCAAAACTCTTCCCCTCAAACCGGAGCACATCGCGTTCATCAAAAATGCGATGGTCGGCGTGAACAAGGAGGGCACTGGCGCACGCGCCTTCGCAGGAGCTGAATACGTGTCCGCCGGAAAGACCGGCACCGCGCAGGTTTACTCGCTCAAGGGCGAGAAGTACAAAGAGAGTGCGACCAAGGAGATCCTGCGCGACCACGCGCTGTTCATCGCTTTCGCTCCAGCTGACAAGCCCAGGATCGCGCTTGCCATCCTGGTCGAGAACAGCGGCTTCGGCGCCCAGGCCGCGGCGCCGATCGCGCGCCAGATTTTCGACTACTACCTGCTCGGCAAGATACCGGCGGAACCGGCGCCCGAGGATAACGCGGGAGAAGACCAATGAATGTAGCGCACATCGTTGCCGGCGCAGTCCTCGCAGGAGAAATTGCGCAAAGGCAAATTAAACACCCCCCACCCCCATACCTGCTCCAGGGCTCGCCCTGCATGGCTCGCCCGTCCCGGCGGCGCAAAGCAGTGCTTTGCGAAACCCCGCCTCAACCCCCAAGGCGGGGCGACTGTTCGGCTCGCTGCACTCGATTGAAACATGTCAATCGACTTCGTTTCACCCGCTGCGTGAGGCGCCGCATGCCTTGTGCTTTCGCCGAGTTCGCCGTGATTCAAATGAGGGTTCCTGCATGATCCGTCGCCTATGGCTCGCGCTGATTGGCCCCATCGATGCGCCATTGATGGTGATGACGGCGATCCTGATCGGCTTTGCCTTCGTCGTGCTGGCCAGCGCCTCTCCCGACCGGCTTGCGGCACAGGCCGTCAATATCGCCGCGGCGTTGCTGGTCATGCGCATCGCCACGCAGATGCCGCCGCAGCGGCTGATGCACGCGGCGGTGCCGCTCTATCTGTTTGGCATTCTTTTGCTGATCGCCGTGGCGCTGGTCGGCGACGTCTCCAAGGGCGCGCGGCGCTGGCTCAATCTCGGCATCACGCGCATCCAGCCCGCCGAGATCATGAAAATCGCGATGCCGCTGATGCTGGCCTGGTATTTCCAGAAACGCGAGATCGCAATCCGCTTTTACGACTACGCCGTCGCCGCCATCCTGCTGTTGTTGCCGGTGGCGCTGATCGCCAAGCAACCCGACCTCGGCACCGCCATCCTCGTCCTCTCGGCCGGTTTCTATGTGATTTTCTTCGCCGGCCTGCCGTGGAAGTTCATCGTTGGTCTCGGCGTTGCCGGGCTTGCCGCCATCCCGATGGTCTGGCCCCTGCTGCACGACTACCAGCGCGCGCGTGTGCTGACCCTGTTCGATCCCGAATCGGATCCGCTCGGCAAGGGCTTCCACATCATCCAGTCCACCATCGCCGTCGGCTCCGGCGGCGTATTCGGCAAGGGCTGGGGGCAGGGAACGCAGACCCAGCTCGAATTCATTCCCGAACGGCATACCGATTTCATTTTCGCCGTCGTTTCCGAGGAGTGGGGGCTGCTCGGCAACCTGGCCCTGCTCGTCGTCTATTCGCTGCTGATCGCGCGCGGCCTGATGATCGCGGCCGAGGCGCCGACGCTGTTCTCGCGCCTCCTGGCCGGGTCGATCACGCTAATGTTCTTTACCTATGCCTTCGTCAACATGGGCATGGTGAGCGGCATCCTGCCCGTGGTTGGCATACCGCTGCCCTTCATCAGCTACGGCGGCACCTCGCTGGTAACCTTGTTCCTCGGCATCGGCATCCTCATGAGCATCCACAGGAACCGCATGCTGGTGCAGAAATAACATGAAGCGCCAGAGCCTGCCGGGCCATAACTTTACTGATAGGCCAATATCGTTTTCAATTGCATCGCGCCGCTCATCACCAACCACATGACCGATAAAGCTTTCACCCACGTCGCGCCGCTCATCGTCCCCATGGCCGATGACCAGCATCCCCTGCGGTTATTGATGCGTGGTTACGAGGACAAGTATCCCCACAAACTGGTTAAGGACTTTTCCCGCGTTACCAATCGCATCGTGGAACTCTGGAACGACCCGGCCGCAATGGAAGAGTACTTCCATAGTTTGTTGGTCATGGACCGCCACGATCGAAAAGGCTTTCCGCCGGATGTGGCGGCGGAAATCTTCTCGCTGAACCTTGCCTATGACGTTATTCGCGCCAGGAAAGCCGAGGCAAGCGCGGACTTGTGGGGGACGGAGCAGGAGGCCAAGGAGGAACTTGAGCGGCTTCGCCTGCAGCCGACAATCGCGAATTTTGCCCGCGCCGCCGAGGCCGGGGATGTCTCCAGTTGCAAGCTCTTCCTCAGCGCCAACCTCAACGTGGATGTGCGCGACACGCGGCACTGGACTCCCTTGATGATCGCCTCCTTCAACGGCAGAGAGGAGTTGGCGCAAATGCTGATCCAGCATGGCGCGGATGTCCGCGCCTGCGACCAGGGAGGGTACACGCCGATGCACTGGGCGGCCTTCAACGGCTATGCGGAGTTGATCAAACTGCTGCTGGCCAAGGGCGGCGCGGTGAATGCGCAAAGCCACGTCGGCATTACGCCGCTCATCCAGGCAGCGGCACGCGGCCATGTCGCGACGACCGCCGAACTGCTCAAGGGTCGCGCCGATCCCAATCTCGCCGCCAATGATGGCGGCACCCCGCTGTTCAAGGCCATTTCCAACGGGCATCTCGAGATTGTTAACCTGTTGCTGGAGGCGGGGGCGTCTCTCAACGCCACCATGCAAAACGGCGCGACACTGGTCGGCAGCGCCAAGCTCGCGCGCGATCCGAAAATACGCGACCGCATCGCGGCGGCGGTCTATGCGTTGAAACAGCAAACCGCCAAGCGGCAGGAATGATGAATTGGCTTCCAAAAGCGCGAATATGATTTTGTCACGCACGAATTCCCTGTTTTGCCTGCTGCTGCTCGCCGCCTGCGGCAGCCTGACGACCGGCCCGGCGCCGGTAAGCGATCGTGGCGGCGACACCGCCGCTACGCCCAAACGCGGCGGCGGCTATTACAAGGACGACGGCCCCGGCGAACATCCGCCCGCGAACCTGGACGCGATCCCCGATGCGGTGCCGAAGGCGGAGCCGCTGCATCGCTTCGCCAACAATCCCTATTCGGTGCTCGGGCAGGACTACACGCCGCTGCGCGAAGCCGGGCACTACAAGGCGCGCGGTCTGGCGAGCTGGTATGGCAAGAAATTCCACGGTCAGAAAACTTCCACCGGCGACGTGTATGACATGTATGCCATGACCGCGGCGCATCCGACCCTGCCGATCCCGAGTTATGCGCGGGTGACCAGCCTCGCCAACGGCAAGTCGGTAGTGGTGCGCGTCAATGACCGCGGCCCCTTCCATGCCAATCGCATCATTGACCTGTCTTACACCGCGGCGTGGAAGCTGGGGCTGGTCGGGGGTGGCAGCGGTATGGTCGAAGTGGAAAGCCTGATGCCCAGCTCACCCCTCGCTCCGCCCGCATTGCTGGCCATGAAAAGTGACGATGTCGTGCCTGCAAAAGCCGCCGAAGACAGGCCGCTGCCCGAAGTCGACGATGCGCGCGGCGCCTGGCTGCAACTGGGCGCCTTCGGCAACCGTGACAATGCCGAAGCCCTGAAATCGCGGCTGGCGCGCGAGCTGGGCGACATGGGCGACAAACTGGTGGTGCGCACCGCGGGCAACCTGTTTCGCGTCCAGCTCGGGCCCTGGGCCGATGCCCAGGAGGCGCGCGACATCGCTGCGAAGCTGGCCGAGTTGCTGGAGATGAAGCCGGTGCTGGTGCGTTAACGCTCAAGCAGGAGGATGGCACCTCTGTGATTTAAAAACGCAAAGGCAAATTGAACGCTCCCTGCCCCCATGCCTGCTCCAGGGCTCGCTTTGCATAGCATCATTTTCCAGGCGCGGCTGGTTTTCGCGGCTCCGCCGCTGCTGTTTTTCACGTTAATAGGACCTGTCGGCAGGGCGATATAATCTGCCACCCCATGTTTTCGTGCGGTCGGCGCCTTGCCCGTCCACCTACGCTCCTTTCCTCATGCGCTTCCTGATTTTATTGCTCTGCCTGTTTGCGGGCCTGCCGGCGGTGCAGGCGCAAACGCCGTCGCCGGTTCTCGCCGCCCGTGCCTGGGCACTGCTCGATTACGGCTCGGGCCAGGTGCTGGCCGCGAATAATAGCGATATGCCGCTGGAACCGGCCTCGCTGACCAAGGTCATGACGGCCTATCTCACCTATGCCGCACTCAAGCAGAATACGCTCCGCCTCGACCAGACCGTAACGGTATCGGAGCGCGCCTGGCGCACGCCGGGATCACGCAGCTTCATCGAAGTCAGCCACAAGGTAAAGGTTGACGACTTGTTGAAGGGCATGATCATCCAGTCCGGCAACGATGCCGCCGTGGCACTGGCCGAAGCCATCGCAGGCAGCGAGGATGGCTTCGCCGCGACCATGAACCGGCAGGCGACGCTGCTTGGCATGAGCAAGACGCATTTCCTCAATGCCAGCGGCTATTTCGACGGGCCGCAGCCGGGACATGTGTCGACCGCCGGCGATATGGCGCGGCTGGCGGCAGCCCTGATGCGCGACTTTCCCGAAGCGCACACGCTGCATGCGGCGAAGGAATACAGTTTCAACGGCATCCACCAGTACAACCGCAATCGCCTGCTCTGGCTCGATCCCACGGTGGACGGTCTCAAGACCGGCCACTCGGAAGCGGCAGGCTATTGCCTGATCGGCACCGCCAAGCGCGGCGAGCGGCGGCTGATTTCGGTAGTGCTGGGCACGGCCTCGGACGATGCGCGCACGCAGGAATCGTTGAAGCTGCTCAACTACGGCTTCCAGGCCTTCGACGGCGTCAAGCTCTACAACAAGGGACAGGCCGTATCGCAGGTACGGATATTCAAGGGCGCACAATCGACGCTGGCTGCCGGCTTCAACGACGACTTCGTCGTCTCGCTGCCGAAGGGCACGGCAAAGGAGAGCATCAAGGCACAATTGGAAACGCGCCAGCCGCTGCTGGCGCCGGTGCAGAAGGGCGCGCAGGTCGGGACATTGAAGCTCTTCGTCGACAACAAGCCGTGGGGACAGTTTCCGGTCTATGCGCTGGAAGATGTGCCCATGGCCGGCATGCTCGGACGCGGCTGGGATACGCTTAAACTGTGGCTGCAATAACGGAAATGGTGCGATGAATTTAGAAAAAGAAAAGCAGTTAGCCACAGAGTACACAGAGATCACAGAGGAAAGTCGATACCTTGCTTCAGTAGGTGTTCTCACTCGAAGGGTGAGCGCGGCCACCACCCGAAAACCCGTATTTTCTCTGTGCCCTCTGTGACCTCTGTGGCTTAAAGTAGGGTTTTGGGGATGAATATTGTTTATCTGAACGGCGAGTTTCTCTCCATCGAGGATGCCAAAGTCCCGGTGATGGATCGCGGCTTTCTGTTCGGCGATGGCGTGTATGAAGTCATTCCCGTCTATTCGCGCCGTCCATTCAGATTGGGTCAGCATTTGCAGCGCTTGCAAGCCAGCCTCGACGGCATCGGCCTGGCCAATCCGAAAACGCAGCAGGAATGGACACAGATCATTTACCGCATGATCGAGCAGGCCGACTACGCCGACCAGTCGCTGTATCTGCAAATCACGCGCGGCGTCGACAGCAGGCGCAATCACGCTTTCCCTGCCGTGGTGCGGCCCACTATCTTCATGATGGGCGAGGATCTGAGCACATCCTCGCCGGAGCAGCGCGAGCAGGGTGTGGCGGCGGTGACCGCCGCCGACATCCGCTGGCTGCGTTGCGATCTCAAGACCACATCGCTGCTGGCGAACTGCCTGCTGCGCCAGATGTCTGTCGCCGCCGGCTGCATCGAGACCGTGCTGTTGCGCGACGGCTTTCTGTCCGAGGGCTCGGCGTCGAACATCTTCGTCGTGAACGACGGCATGCTGCTGGCGCCAATCAAGAATCACCTCATGCTGCCCGGCATCACCTACGACGTCGTGCTGGAACTCGCCGCGCAACATGGCCTGCGCAGCGAAGTGCGCGACGTGCGCGAGGAAGAAGTGCGCAGCGCCGACGAACTGTGGCTGACTTCCTCGACCCGAGAAGTGCTGCCGATCGTGACGCTGGACGGTAAGTCGATCGGCAAGGGCGTTCCGGGACCGGTGTTTGCCAACATGTATGCGTGGTATCAGGAGTTCAAGGCCACGGTGATGAGGGCAGGATGAGCGAACTCACTGGCAAATCTGGGGACACCCCCTCGCTGCTCGAATTTCCCTGCGATTTTCCCGTCAAGATCATGGGCGTGCGCAGCGATGGCTTTGCCCAGGCGATAGCGGAAGTCGTGCTGCGCCACGCGCCGGATTTCGACGCGGCGACGATGGAAATGCGCGTCTCGAAAGCTGGCAACTACCTGGCGCTGACCTGCACCGTGCGCGCCACCTCCAAGGCGCAACTCGATGCGCTGTATATGGAATTGACGCGGCACCCGGATGTAAAGGTCGTGTTGTGATCGTGCGCCATCTCGGCCTGGTCGACTACGAAACGACCTGGCGCCGCATGCAGCAATTCACGGCTGCGCGCGATGAGAACAGCGAAGATGAAATCTGGCTGCTCGAACATCCGCCCGTATTCACGCTGGGCCAAGCGGGCAAGGCCGAACACCTGTTGCGCGACGTGGGTATTCCGGTGATCAAGGTTGACCGCGGCGGACAGGTCACCTACCACGGCCCCGGCCAGCTCGTGGCTTACCTGCTTATCGATCTGCGCCGCCACGACATCAAGGTGCGCGAAATGGTGCGTAAAATGGAGCAGGCCCTGATCGATCTGCTCGCCGAATACGGCATCGCGGGCGAGCGCCTCTTCGGCGCGCCGGGCGTCTATGTTGCTGGCGCCAAGATCGCGGCGCTGGGGTTGCGCGTGAAGAACGGCTGCACCTTTCACGGCCTGGCACTGAATGTCGACATGGACCTGTCGCCCTATCAGGCGATCAACCCCTGCGGCTATGCCGGCATGGGGGTGACGCAGATGAAGAATCTCGTTACGAAAATGAGCAAACATGTCGATCTGGCCTTCATCGGCGATAGGCTGGTCGAACACTTGAAAGCACAACTGGAACATGAGCATGCCTGAAAAGCAAACTGGCGCGGAAAAGACGGCACGTATCCCGATCAAGATCGTGCCGCTCGACAAGCCATTGCCCAAGCCGGCGTGGATACGCGTCAAGGCTGGCAGCAGCGCTTCCCGCTTCGGCGAAGTGAAGCAGATCCTGCGCGAACACCAACTGCACACCGTGTGCGAGGAAGCCACCTGCCCCAACATCGGCGAGTGCTTCGGCAACGGCACGGCGACCTTCATGATCCTCGGCGACCTATGCACGCGGCGCTGCCCGTTCTGCGATGTCGGCCACGGCAAGCCGCTGCCGCCGGATGCGGACGAACCGCAGCAGCTCGCCGCCACCATCGCCGCATTGCGCCTCAAGTACGTCGTCATCACCAGCGTCGACCGCGACGATCTGCGCGACGGCGGCGCGCGGCACTTCGTGGATTGCATCGGCGAAATCCGCCGCCAGTCGCCGCAGACGCGGATCGAAGTGCTGGTGCCGGATTTTCGCGGCCGGCTCGATGTCGCGCTGGATATATTCGCCGCCGCCCTGCCCGACGTGATGAACCACAATCTGGAAACCGTGCCGCGCCTGTACAAGCAGGCGCGTCCCGGCGCCGATTACGCCCATTCGCTGCAACTGCTGAAAGCCTTCAAGGCGCGCCATCCGCTGGTGCCGACCAAGTCCGGCCTCATGGTCGGCCTGGGCGAGACCGACGAGGAAATCCTGGAAACCCTGCGCGACATGCGCGCCCATGACATCGAGATGCTCACCATCGGCCAGTATCTGGCGCCCTCGCAGCACCACCTGCCGGTACTGCGCTATGTGCATCCGGATACCTTCGCCCTGTACGCGCGCGAAGCGCTGGCCATGGGGTTCACCAATGCAGCCTGCGCGCCGCTGGTGCGGTCGAGCTACCACGCCGACCAGCAGGCACATGCGGCGGGGAAAAGTCACGATGTGAATTGTCACAAGTAAATAAGAAAAATCACATGTGGTGAAAACGGCCAAAATCGGGGAAACTCCGTTGTAGTAATGGTTTCAGGTATTTTCCCCGTCCAAACTAAAAATGGCTCTTTGCCATGTTCGGTGATCAAGGGCACGCTGTTTTGTAACAAGGATTTTGCTCGCAAGGTGATCATCTACCAAATAAATGTTGCTTTATTGGGTAGATAGTTTATGCTACCCAACAGTTTCATATTATATTGGGTAGATACATGTCCATCGCCAATATTCGCAGCAAGCCCCTGTATCGACCGCTCGACCTCGCTTTTCGCACGCAGTACGCAGAGGTCAAGGAGCGGGCGCAAAGCGCTGGCGCTCTCCTTCCCGGGTCTCCGGGCACTCTCGTCGAACGCAGCGGCATGGCCGGCGGGCCTTTCTGGTACCGCGTCTACAACCCCGTACCCACCGTCAAGAAGGAAGAGTATGTCTGCGCTCCCAGGGATGCTGAGGTCCTGCAACGCATACGAGAGGACATCGAGTTTCACCGCTGGATGGCGAGTTCCGTGTCCACATTGCGCAAGCTGGGCTTCCAGACAGCCTCAAAGGAAGTGGCTCGAGTGCTGGTGGAGCTGCACAACCGCGGCGCGTTCGAGGCAGGGCTGGTGCTGGCAGGAACGCTCAGCTTCATGGCTTGGCTCAACGAGCTGGGCGTGGCCGCCGTCGCCGAACAAACTCTGGACATTGATGTCGCGCGGCGGCAACCGCTGAAGTTTGCGGTGCCGCTCAACTTCCTTGACACCATGAAAGCAACCGGCTTGCCCTTCTTCGAAGTTCCCGGCATGCCCTCGACTGCCCCCTCAACATCGGTCAAGCTGCCAGGCAAGGCGGGCTTGCGCGTTGATCTCCTGGCCCCTCACGCCTCGCTGGGAACCATTGTCCGCATTCCGGAGCTCAACTGGTCTGCTGAAGGCATTCCTTTCTATGATTACCTACTCGAGGGTACGTTGCCAGGCGCGTTGCTCGCAGGATTCCACTGCATCCCGGTACAGCTGCCGCAACCAGAGCGCTTCATCTGGCATAAGTTGTATTCGAGCAGGCATCGCCGGCATGTGGATGCCGCGAAAGCGGATAAGGACGAGAAGCAGGCGAGGACGCTGGCTGCCGTTCTGGCCGAGGAACATGCCTTTGAACTGGTCGAAAGCACGGCGGCGGTTCCCGCAGGGATGCGTAAATCCATTGCGACAGTTCTGAAGCGCTGGCGCATGGATGACGCGCTGCCCGCCGCCTTGAAAAACGCGTTGGAGCAGGTAACCGTCTTCTAGTGGAGCAGTTACGAGCAATCATGGCGCCGGTTGACATCAGAGTGGATCACTTGCGCTGCCGCCCAATTTGCGCCTGCTCAAACTGCCTCCCTATTCACCGGAATTGAACCCCGTCGAGCATCTCTGGGATGGACTGCGCGAGAAATCTTTCCGTAATCGCGTCTTCGCCAGCATCGATGCCTTGGAGGATCATCTCGAAGAGGCACTTCACGACATGGAGTTCGACCATGAGCGTGTCAGATCCATCGTTGCCTAGCCCTTGATTGTTAATTCACTAAAGAATTAGAAATGGAATAAGCGATTGCCGTGAGTGATGACGCAGGACTCATGCACAGCCCAATCAATAATGGTAAAAACCGCGTCCGCTCTTGCGGCCGAGATAGCCTGCAGCGACCATTTCCTTGAGCATGGGCGCCGGGCGATAGCGCGAGTCGTTGAAACCTTCGTAAAACATTTCCATGACCGATAGCAGCGTATCGAGACCGATCAGGTCCGCCAGAGCAAGCGGGCCGAGCGGATGATTGCAACCCAGCTTCATGCCCGCGTCGATATCCTCGGCCGTAGCAAGTCCCTCATCAAGCACAAATACTGCTTCGTTGATCATCGGGCAAAGAATACGGTTGACCACGAAGCCGGGGCGGTTCTTCACCGTGATCGGCGATTTGCCGAGCGCGATGGCAAACTCTCTCGCCCTGGCATGCGTCTGGTCCGACGTTTGCAGGCCGCTGATCAGCTCCACTAGCGCCATCATCGGCACCGGATTGAAAAAGTGCATGCCGATGAAACGTGACGGATGA
This sequence comes from Georgfuchsia toluolica, assembly GCF_907163265.1. Classification (NCBI taxonomy): domain Bacteria; kingdom Pseudomonadati; phylum Pseudomonadota; class Betaproteobacteria; order Nitrosomonadales; family Sterolibacteriaceae; genus Georgfuchsia; species Georgfuchsia toluolica. Next base: position 2,814,180 of record NZ_CAJQUM010000001.1, on the reverse strand, counting down.
TTCAGCGTCGCCGCCAGCTGGGTAATAGAAATCGACGAGGTGTTGGTTGCTATGACGGTGTGTTCGCCAACATTTTCCTCGATCTGCTGGATGATGCGCAGCTTGAGCGGCAGGTTTTCCGTTGCCGCTTCTATCACCAGATCGGCGCCGGCGATGTCGGCATAATTCGTCGATCCCTTGACCAAAGCCAGAATCCCCTCTTTCTGCGTTTCGGTCATCTTTTCCTTCTTGACCAGACGGTCCAAGCTGCCGGAAATGGTCGCCAGTCCGCGCGCTACGGCAGCGTCGGCTACATCGATCATCACTACCTGCTTGCCGGCACCCGCACAGGCCTGCGCGATACCGTTGCCCATCGTTCCGGCGCCGATTACGGCGATTTGTGCAATTGTCATTTTACTTTCCTAACGGTTGTAAGTTGTGTATTGAAGATTACATATTGCGGTGATACTTGCCGCCGACTAGTCTGCGCTCCGAATTACAGCAGCTCCGCCGGCATCTCGCCGACAACCGTGCCGCCAAAGAGGATACTTTCGCGCAATCCGGCAGTGCGGGTAAGAATATGTTCGGCGAAGAAACGGGCGATCCGGATCTTGGACTGCATGAAGTCCGGGTCGGTGCCTTCCGCCATGCACTTTAGTGCCGTCAGCATGCTGCGCCCCAATTGCCAGCCAGCGACGAGTATCCCGCCAAGGAACAGGTAGGGCACGGAACCGGAAAACACGACGTTCGGGACCGATTTCGTGTTCGCGCAGACGAACTTCACAACGTCTAAAAAAGCGAGCCGGGCATCGCTCAGACGATCGGCAAACACGGACGCATTTTCGTCGTTGCAAGCGCGCAGCGCGGACTCGGTCTGCGCGATCAGGGCGGCGATTCCCCGCGCCACCTCGCCTCCGTCGCGTAAGGTCTTGCGCCCGACCAGGTCGTTGGCCTAGATGGCGGTCGTCCCCTCATAGATGGTGAGAATCCTGGCGTCACGCAAGTGCTGCGCCGCGCCCGTTTCTTCGATGAAGCCCATGCCGCCGTGAACCTGGATGCCGAGGCTGGCGACTTCGACGCTCATTTCGGTGGCAAATCCCTTGATCAGCGGAACCAGGAATTCGTATCTTCTCTGGCTGCGGCAACGCGCTTCTTCATCGGGGTCGCCATGCATCGAATCGAACAAGGCCGCGGCCGAATAGGCGAGCCCGCGGCAGCCTTCGGTGAGCGCCCGCATGGTCATCAGCATGCGTTTGACGTCCGGATGCTGGATGATCGGCACAGCCTTGGGCGACGAACCATCGACCGGACGCGACTGTACCCGCTCACGGGCGTAGCCTACCGCCTGCTGATAGGCGCGTTCTGCAACGGCAATGCCTTGCACGCCGACGGCAAAGCGTGCCGCATTCATCATCACGAACATGTATTCGAGTCCGCGATTTTCTTCGCCAACGATATAGCCAATGGCGCCGCCGTGGTCGCCATATTGCAGAACAGCCGTCGGACTCGCCTTGATGCCAAGCTTGTGCTCGATGCTCACGCAATGGACATCGTTGCGCGCGCCGATGCTGCCGTCGTCATTGACCAGATACTTCGGCACGACGAAAAGCGAAATGCCCTTGACACCGGGCGGCGCGCTGGGGACACGGGCGAGAACGAGGTGGACGATGTTATCCGCCATGTCGTGCTCGCCGTAAGTAATGAAGATCTTGGTGCCGAAGATCCGGTAACTACCGTCCGGCTGTGGCTCCGCACGGGTACGAACCAGTTCGAGGTCGGACCCGGCCTGAGGCTCGGTCAGATTCATGCTGCCGGTCCATTCACCCGAAATCATTTTCGGCAGATAGCGCTGCTTGACTTCAGCGGATGCAGCAGTGAGCAGCGCCTCGGTCGCGCCGTCGGTCAGCAGCGGACATAAAGCAAAACTCAGGTTCGCACTGTTCACGATTTCCATGCAGACCGTCGCCAGTGTCTTGGGCATGGCTTGCCCGCCAAACTCGGCGGGGTGTTGCAGGCTCTGCCAGCCGCTTTCGGCGTACTGGCGATACGCCTCCTTGAACCCCGGCGGCGTCGTTACTTCGCCATGGCTCCAGGTCGACGGGTTCTTGTCGCCAATCGGATTCAACGGGGCGACGACCGTTTCGCACAGCTTGGCGCATTCCTCGACGATTGCCTTTGCAGTTTCAAAATCCGCATCGGCGTAGCCGGGCAGCGCCGAGTTGCTTTCATACTGCGCAAGATGCCTCAGCGCGAAAAGCATGTCCTTCACTGGCGCTTTGTAGTCACTCATTGTCAGCTTTCACTATCAGAGGTTGTCCATTTGTCCTGGATTGGCAGACAGGCAATGCAGAAGTGTTTGTGAATATTCTTGTACTCTTGATTCAAGGTAACAACCCTTACAAAACAGCAAGCCCCACCCTGAATAGAACAGGATTTGTCGTGTCGATCGTGTTATTCATCGATAAACGTCAACATTTCATGCCCTTCATCAAATGCGTTCCCAAATCGCGGCAATGCCCTGCCCACCGCCAATGCACATCGTCGTAAGTGCATAACGACCTCCCCCCCGGTGTAGTTCATAAATTGCCTTGACGGTGATGAGCGCGCCCGTGGCACCGACCGGATGGCCAAGAGAAATACCCGATCCGTTCGGGTTCACTTTCGCCGGATCGAAATCAAGTTCCTTTGCCACCGCGCAAGCCTGGGCTGCAAATGCTTCGTTGGCTTCAATGACGTCAAGATCGCCGACCTTGAGACCGGCGCGCTTCAGCACCATACGGGTCGCAGGCACTGGACCGATGCCCATGTAGTCCGGCTCCACGCCTGCATGCGCATAGGCCACCAGCCGCGCCAGCGGTTTCAAACCCAAGGTTGCAGCCGTTTTTGCCTCCGCCAGAACCACTGCGGCTGCGCCGTCGTTGAGGCCTGAGGCATTGCCGGCTGTCACTGAGCCCCCCTCCTTGAATACCGGCTTCATCTTCGCCAGCTGTTCCAGCGTGACATCGCCACGCACGTGTTCGTCAGTGTCAAAACTCACCATGCCTTTGCGCGCCTTGATCTCGACCGATGCGATCTGTTCCTTGAAGCGCCCCTCAGCTACTGCACGTGCGGCGCGTTGCTGGCTTTCCAGCGCGAGAAAGTCCTGCATCTCGCGACTGATGCCGTAGCGAGCAGCGACATTCTCAGCTGTAATACCCATATGTACACGCTTCCACGGGTCGTGGAGAATGCCGTTCATGTAGTCGATAATTTGCGCATCGCCCATGCGCGCGCCCCAACGCGCCGTCGGCACGATGTAGGGACCGCGGCTCATGGATTCGGCGCCGCCGCCAATCGCCACTTCGACGTCGCCAAGGAGAATCGCTTGAGCTGCCGATATGATCGCCTGCAAGCCGGAACCGCACAGGCGACTGACATTGAAGGCCGGCGTCTCGATCGGCAGGCCGGCATTGATCGCAGCGACGCGGCTCAGGTAGGCGTCCGCCGGTTCTGTCGGAATCACGTTGCCCATGACAACATGGCCAACCTTGCCTGGCTCTACTGTTGAACGGTCAAGTGCAGTTTTCACCACCAGAGTTGCCAATTGCGACATCGGCGTATCTTTTAAGGTGCCACCATAAGTACCGATCGCGGTACGCGCCGCTCCAACCACCAAAATTTCACGTTGTGTCATTTCCCATCCACCTTTTCAAAAAATGCAGGCAACTTACATATTGCGGCGATACTTGCCGCCGACTTCATACAGTGTGCTGGTGATCTGGCCCAAAGAGCAGTAGCGCACGGCATCCACCAGCACTGTAAAGACGTTGCCATCCTCGATGACGGTCTGGCGCAGCCTGGTCAGCCACTGCGACGCATTGGCCTGGTTGCGAGCCTGGAAATCGGCCAGACGTGCGAGTTGCGACTGCTTTTCCTCTTCAGTCGAGCGCGCCATCTCGATCTCGACCTGCGCGCTGCCTTTCGGATTGAGGAAGGTGTTCACACCGATGATCGGGTAGGATCCGTCGTGTTTCTTGTGTTCGTAATAGAGCGACTCTTCCTGGATCTTGCCGCGCTGGTAGCCGGTTTCCATGGCGCCGAGCACGCCACCGCGCGAGGCGATGGCCTCGAATTCCTTGAGCACCGCCTCTTCCACCAGATCGGTCAGTTCCTCGATGATGAAGGCGCCCTGATTGGGGTTCTCATTTTTAGCAAGGCCCCATTCGCGGTTGATGATGAGCTGGATCGCCATGGCACGACGCACGCTTTCTTCGGTCGGCGTGGTGATCGCTTCGTCGTAAGCATTGGTGTGCAGGCTATTGCAGTTATCGTAGATGGCAATCAGCGCTTGCAGCGTGGTGCGGATGTCGTTGAAATCCATCTCCTGCGCATGCAGCGAGCGGCCCGAGGTCTGCACGTGGTACTTCAGCTTCTGGCTACGCTCGTTGGCGCCATACTTGTCGCGCATCGCCACGGCCCAGATGCGGCGCGCGACACGACCGATCACCGTGTACTCGGGATCCATGCCGTTGCTGAAGAAGTAGGACAGATTGGGGGCGAAATCGTCGATATGCATGCCGCGCGCCAGATAGGTCTCGACGTAGGTAAAGCCGTTGGCGAGCGTAAAGGCGAGCTGGCTGATCGGGTTCGCGCCGGCTTCGGCGATGTGGTAGCCGGAGATCGATACCGAGTAGAAGTTCTGCACCTGGTGGTGCACGAAGTATTCCTGGATGTCGCCCATCATCTTGAGCGCGAACTCAGTGGAGAAAATGCAGGTGTTCTGGCCCTGGTCTTCCTTGAGAATGTCGGCCTGCACCGTACCGCGCACCACGGAGAGCGTCCACTCCTTGATCTTTTCCAGCTCGTCGTCGGTCGGTTCGCGGCCATTGTCGGTCTTGAATTTGTCGACCTGCTGATCGATGGCGGTATTGAAATAAAAGGCGAGAATGATCGGCGCCGGACCGTTGATGGTCATCGACACCGAAGTCGTCGGCGAACACAGATCGAAGCCCGAGTACAGCACCTTCATGTCGTCGAGTGTCGCGATCGAGACGCCCGAGTTGCCGATCTTGCCGTAGATATCTGGGCGCGGATCGGGGTCGCAACCATACAGGGTGACCGAGTCGAAGGCGGTAGACAGGCGGTGCGCCGGCATGCCCTCGGAGACTTTCTTGAAACGGCGGTTGGTACGGAAAGCATCGCCCTCGCTGGCGAACATCCGCGTCGGATCCTCGCCTTCGCGCTTGAAGGCGAACACGCCGGCGGTAAATGGGAACGAGCCGGGAACGTTTTCCTTCATGAGGAATTTCAGCGTCTCGCCGTCATCCTCATAATTCGGCAGTGCCACCTTGCGAATCTTCGAGCCTGAGAGCGACTCGCTGGTGAGCTTGGTGCGGATTTCCTTGTCGCGGATTTTCACCACATATTCGTCGGCGGCGTACAGTTCCCTGGTGGTTGGCCACTGCTCCAGCAGCTTCTTCGCCGTGTGCGTGAGTTCGCCATCCTTCCACGAAATCATTTCGTCGAAGTGTTCGGCTGGTTTACCTTGCGCCAGGAACAGCGCCATGACCGTCTTCAGCGACTGGCGCTCGCGCGCCACACGCGCCTGCTGCGCCGTGTGCTGGTGATAGGTGCGCACCGCCTCGGCAATTTCGGCCAGGTAACGCACGCGATCCGTCGGCACGATGGCGCGGCCATGTGAAGATGCCTTGACCGAAACAACCGGCAAGCTGCCGGCTGCCGCTTTCAAGCCCTTGGCCGCAAGCTTCGGCAGCAGCGCCTGATACAGCGCGGTGACGCCGTCGTCGTTAAATCGCGCGGCGATGGTGCCGAACACCGGCATGGCTTCGACGGGTTGGCCGAATTCTTCGCGGTTGCGCTGGTACTGTTTTCTCACGTCGCGCAGCGCGTCTTCGGCGCCCTTGCGATCGAACTTGTTGATCGCGACAAAGTCGGCGAAGTCAAGCATGTCGATCTTTTCGAGCTGACTCGCGGCGCCGAACTCGGGCGTCATCACATATAGCGAAAGATCGACGAAGGGCACGATGGCGGCGTTGCCCTGGCCGATGCCGGAGGTCTCGACGATGACGAGATCGAAACCGGCGAGCTTGCAGGCGGCGATCACTTCCGGCAGTGCGGCAGACACTTCGCTGCCGGTATCGCGCGTCGCCAGCGAGCGCATGAAGACGTTTTCGTGCTCAATCGAGTTCATGCGGATACGATCGCCCAGCAGCGCACCACCGGTACGTTTGCGCGAGGGATCAATGGATACGATGGCGACCTTGAGCTGGTCTTCCTGGTCGAGGCGCATGCGCAGTACCAGTTCGTCGGTCAAGGATGACTTGCCGGCGCCACCGGTGCCGGTAATACCCAGTACGGGTACCTGAAGCTTGGCGGCGACATCTTTCAATGACCTTTTGGCAGCATCGTCATAGGCGCCGTTTTCCAGGGCGGTGATGATCTGCGCCAGTTGGCGCCGGTCGACGCTTTGCAATGCTTCGACGGCTGTTGCCGGCCTTGGCGCGAGCGGCGTCAAATCGACATCGCAGCGCTCGACCAATTCGTTGATCATGCCCTGCAAGCCCATCAGGGCACCATCTTCGGGCGAATAAATGCGGGTTACGCCATATTCTTGCAGTTCCTTGATCTCCGACGGGACGATGACGCCGCCGCCTCCGCCGAATACCTTGATGTTCCCGCCGCCGCCGGCCTTGAGCAGGTCGATCATGTACTTGAAAAATTCGACATGGCCACCTTGGTAGCTGGTAATGGCGATGCCCTGAACATCTTCCTGCAGCGCGGCATTGACGATTTCGCCCACTGAGCGGTTATGGCCGAGGTGGATCACTTCGGCACCGGTCGATTGCAAAATGCGGCGCATGATATTGATCGAAGCGTCATGGCCGTCGAACAGGGCCGCTGCCGTAATGAAACGTACCTTGTTGCGTGGCTTGTAGACCGCAACCTTGTGGATGGCGGATAGATTAGTCATCAGGATTTCCTCAGTACGGTCAAGCGCCTGGTATGTTCCTCAACTGTATTTAGGTGCAAAATCCGCCACCAAGTTAAATGAAAAACACCTTGCTGTTGATAATTGATCAGCAGATGCTAGGCATTTCCCCGGCTCAATACCATTGCCCAAAATGACGATAATCGTGCAAAATCCGCCAAACTAGCTTTCCGAGCAGTTATAACCTTTTGAGGACCTGCGTCAATGAGGGGGAAACTCATACGCAAAGCAACCACCACCATGCCACGCAATCGCCATCGTGCAACGGTAGCCATTGGGTTTGTAAACGGCATGCTATCCGGATTGGCCTCCCACCATATCGAGTCCAACGACTTGCTCAAGGCGTCAGGAATCGACTCCGCTGCGCTGTCCAACCCCGAAGGCCGCGTGCCGCTGAAAAATTATGCTGCCCTCTACAACGCACTCGTGCAGCAACTTGGCGATGAGGGTTTCTCGCTTTTCTCAAAGCCGCTGCCGGTTGGAACTTTTGAATTTCTTTGTCGCAGCATGGTTTCCAGCAAAACATTGGCGGAAGCGCTGGATCGAGGCTCCCGTTTTCTGCATCTGGTATTGCCCGACCTCAAAGTCACTATTACGCGCAACCGCGGCACAGCAGGAATCGAGATCGCCGAAACCCGGCCGCTGAGCCTGAACGCCGACGATTCTTGCCGGATGTTCGCCTTTGAATGGCTGTTGCGCCTGCTGCATGGACTAGCCTGCTGGCTGGTCGGGCGGGAACTGCATCTCGGTTCGGTACGCTTTCCCTATTCCCGTCCTGCCTATGCCGCCGACTATGACCTGATCTATACGCCTTGTTCGATGTTTGGCGGACAAAAACTGATCGCGAGCATGAAGGCCAATTTGCTTGATTTGCCAATTCGGCGCGATGACGATGCGCTGGAGGGATTTCTTGAAGGCGCACCGGGAAAAATTGCCATGCTCTACCGCCGCGACCGGGAGATGGTTCACCAGGTTCGCAACCTGCTCGCCCAGGCATTCCCGGAACCCATCACGCTGGGCGACATAGCGCACAAGCTCAACTTGTCGCCGCGCACGTTGCATCGACGGCTGCAGGAAGAAGACTCCAGCTTTCGTGGAATCAAGGATGCATTGCGCAGGGATATGGCTTTGTCCCAAATAGAAAAATCCGGCTTGCCAATTTCGAAGATCGCGGCAAGTCTCGGCTTCTCGGAACCCTCCACGTTTTTCCGTGCATTCCAGGCCTGGACCGGGGTCGCGCCCACGACATATCGCAATCGTCTCGCGAGCAAAAAAACGACACGCAAAAATACAAATATGCACTGATGACAAACGCGTTGCGCCTGCCATCAGTGCCGCCCTAGCGCTCCAGATGCTTCAGCTTGCCCTGACCTGAACCCGGTCAGCGGCATCAGGCAGCGGATCCTTGCGCCCGGTGATCGCTGGACAAATCAATAATGGTAAAAGTCGCGCCCGCTCTTGCGGCTGTAGTAACCGGCCGCGACCATTTCCTTGAGCATGGGCGCCGGGCGATAGCGCGGGTCTTTGTTTCCTACGGCGTCGCCTTGGCCCCTTAAGGCCAGTAGGGAACAGTGCGATGAGAAATGTCGGTGATCTTCTCTTTTCGCTTATGTGTGGTTGGGAATGTTTAAGTACGCGGCGTCATGCTTCGGCCGATTTCCCAGACGAAACCGACCAGTTCGCGGGCGAAAGCGGCGCACGTACTGTTCTGATGCATGCCGCGGTAGCGCAGCTAGAGGAAACGATGGCAAAGCGCACTTGTGCCTTCCAAGCAACCTTGGTGATTTCAATGGATTGTCCCTGCTGACAGGTTTCCCAGGCTCGCAATCTTTCCGATTTAAACCAGATTATCCAGATCACTACGTCCTATGAAATTTGACAGGTTCACAATCCTTCCGATTCGAGCTAAATTGGCTTCGGTCACCAATTCTGCCATACGGTCGTCGGCCAAAGTTCATCGGCGAGGTTGTCTTAATCGTGGTGGGGGCGGTCACCGAAATTTGGATAGCGCGGTAAGCGATAGCCATGCTCGACCAGCACTCGAGTCAGAAACCGAATTTTCTTGGAGGTGGATCACTCTTAAATATATTTCGCAATTTCTGTTGATTATGATTGGAAGTGTAACGGGTGATTTTAAAAAACCCGTATTTTGCCGTTCGACTTAGGAGGAAGGAAGAACATATGAATGGATTACTTAGTCCAGATGACTTGCATCGGAGGATTCCAGGTAAATTGGTCATTCCTCGGCAGCAGCCCGCAGCGGGTGGAGTAGAACTAAGTTGCTATCAGTACGGCCCTTGGAGGGGATCACTCTCGCCCCTTCGTAATCACTTGCTTATTGCGTATCATCGGACTTCAAAGATAAAGCAGCGAATTGATAACAGGTGGCTGTCGGAAACGCTGTGTCAGGGGGACTTTTCGCTTCTGAATCAAGCAACAGAATCCCAATGGGAATGGTCGAGTCCAATCGAGAATACCGATATACATATTAGCCCAGCTTTTCTCTCCAGAATTGCCACGGAAGTATTTGATCGGGATATTGAATGTTCACTACTATTCAATCAACTTCAAATTCGCGATCCGACAGTTCAATATATTGTTAATGCACTCGAATGTGAAGCCAATTCCTCAGAAATTGGTGAGAAGTTGTTTACGGAAGCGCTTACTAACCAACTATGCGTACATCTACTGCGCAAATATTCCAAAATATCATTTAGGTTTCCTCGGATCAAGGGAGGGCTTTCGCCCATGCAGGCAAAAAGTGTGGCGGATTACATTGAAGGCAACTTGAGTGGGGATTTGTCTCTCGACGACCTCGCAGCGTTGGTAAAGATTAGCCCTTACTACTTTGCGCGTCTGTTCAAACAAAGATTCGGGTGCCCTCCCCACACCTATGTAATATCTCGTCGCCTCAGTCGTGCAAAAGAACTCCTTGCCACGAACCAACTAATGCTCAAAGAAATAGCTAGCTGCTGCGGTTTTTCTGACCAAGCTCACCTGTCGCGACTTTTTAAGCGGCAATTCAAGATGACACCTAAAACAGCACGTGACTATAGCTGACATCAATGCAGCAGGCGAAATATAGGACATCAGCATTGCACCCTGAACAACAGTTGGCAGTACCATGGGCAATGACAAATTAGCCGTTCGTTTTAGGGCTTTGATTTCTATCACTGCGCCTTCACTGGACTTGCATAACGTCGCAAACCTAGCGATATTCGTAATAGGACTCTGAGTCGTCGAGGAATATTACTCACCAAGGAAGCTACGCGAAAGGTATCAATGGACAACTTTGCTCAACTAGCCCCGATTGCCGAAGGACTATTTACCTGGCCGTCAGATGATCCCCACCTGATTGGAAGCAAATGCCTAAACTGCGGCGCCGTGAAGTTTCCCAGGCAGGGTTCCTGCTCGAAATGCTGCAGCCAAAATGTTGAAGAAATAGAACTAGAAAAAAGGGGGACGCTGTGGACCTGGACGATACAGGCATTTCCTCCCAAGTCACCTCCATATAGGGGTATGGACCAACAGGAGCAATTCGTTCCTTTCGGTGTCGGTTATATCGAGTTGCCTGGCCAAGTGTGTGTTGAGTCACCGCTTACCATCAATGATCCCGCCTTGCTTTATATCGGAATGCCGATGGAACTGGTCGTTTTGCCACTCAATAAGAATGCGCAAGGGATCAAAGTCATGTCCTTCGCCTTTCGGCCAGCGACCGATCTAACATCCGACAGAAAGGATTCTAAATGACGGACGTCGCCATAATTGGTATAGGCATACATCCGTTCGGCCAAACACCTGGCGTGACGGGCTACGATCAAGGAATCTTCGCTGTTCGCGAGGCGCTTAAGGATGCGGGGATTGAGTGGCGCGACGTTCAGTGCGCCTACGGAGGCAGCTTAGACTGTGGTAACGCCGACACCATGGTCGACAAGCTCGGTCTGACAGGCATTCCGTTCACCAATGTGACGAACGGTTGTGCAACTGGCGGCAGTTCCCTCATTTGCGCAGTCAATGCGATTAAGTCCGGACAGTGCGACGTTGGTGTCGTTGTGGGATTTGACAGCCACCCGCCGGGCTCTTTTTCATTCGACCTTGAAAAGTGGGGGCTTGGCAGATGGTACAGCGAGATCGGGCTGGGACTGACGACTCAGTATTTCGCGATGAAGATTCAACGCTACATGTATGAATATGGTATCACCGAAGACGCCCTTATCCGTGTCGCTATGAAGGCGTACCGCAACGGCGCAAGAAATCCCAATGCATGGCGTCGTAATGAAATGAGCTACGATGACATCGCTAACTCGCAGATGCTGAACCATCCTCTGCGCAAGTTTATGTTCTGCTCGCCTTCTAAAGGTAGTGCAGCGCTTGTAATCTGCAACGCAAAGAAGGCCAAGCGATATACATCGAACAAAGCTATTCGCATCGCCGCCAGCGTTCTCCGCTCACGGCACTATGGTTCATTCGAGGTTTGGAGTCCAGAAAAGCCGATTGAACAGGCCGAAAGCCCTACGGTAGAGGCTTCCAAACTAGCCTATGAAATGGCAGGCATTGGTCCCGAGGACGTCAATATTGCCCAGGTACAAGATACGGAGTCAGGTGCGGAAATAATTCACATGGCTGAAAACCAATTGTGTGCACACGGCGAGCAGGAAAAATGGCTGCGTGAAGGCATTACCGAGATCGGGGGCCGGTTACCGATCAACACAGACGGCGGTTGTATAGCCAATGGTGAGCCAATCGGAGCCTCGGGATTGAGGCAGGTGTACGAAGTCTGTTTACAAATTCGCGGTGACGCAGGCACCAGACAGATATCCGTCCAACCCAAAGTTGGCTATTGCCAAGTCTATGGGGCGCCAGGGGTCAGCGCCGTACAAATACTCACGGATTAATCACTCGCCATGAAGATAGACATGCAGGTTCCTAACGCAGTAAGCGCCTATCGGACTCAATATCAATCTGAATGGATTTCTTCGGGCCTTTGGAAGAACAGGACCGTAGCCGACGAGGCCTTTCATCACGAGCAAATGCATCCCGACGATCCGGTTGTCTTCCTGGACGATGGCGATGCATTATGTTTCGGCGAAGTCATAACAGAAGCGCTCGCACTGGCTGCAGCCTTTCAACGCTTAGGTCTACGCCAAGGTGACGTCGTGAGCTTTCAGTTGCCGAACTGGCGCGAAGTTGTACCAATCAATATTGCCAGCGCTTATCTTGGTCTCGTGGTTTGCCCGATCATTCCGATTTACCGATCGAAGGAGTTGCAATTTATTCTCCGCGCTTCGCGCTCCAGGTTGCACCTTACTTTGGATAACTATCGCGGAGTTGACTATCGGGCGATGCTGGAGAAGTTCAAAGGCAAGCTACCGGACTTGAAGGACATTGTTTACGTTCGCCCAATCATAGCAAGCGGCAACAGCTTTACCACACTGCTAGACTCGGCAAGAGGTCTCAAGACGGTGAAGCACCCAGTAGATCCAAACTCAGTTAAGTTGATTATGTACACTTCGGGAACGACCGGTATCCCTAAAGGTGTTTTGCATAGCCACAATTCGTTGCGCTGCTTCCTCGACAACACCGCTCGATACTGGAATCTTTGTGCAGATGATGTGATGCTAATGCCTTCGCCAGTCACTCATATTACCGGCTTGGCACTCGGGCTTGAACTACCTTTCTCCAGCGGTATTAAGTGCGCTCTGATGGAAAAATGGAATGCAGATGCTGCACTTGTCTACATTCGGCAGGTCAAGGCGACAGTTTCAGTAGGAGCTACCCCGTTTCTGGAGGAACTCATTGACGCAGCAAATAGAAACAACGACAAATTGCCGAGCATGCGCCTGTATGCTTGTGGCGGCGCTACGGTACCACCGGAATTGATTGTACGCGTCGGGCTTTCTTTATCGAGATGTCGCGCCTTTCGCGTCTACGGCAGCACGGAAACACCATTGGTCACCCTGGGATTCGTGGGGAAGGGAGAAACCAGTCTGGCAGCCCATACCGATGGAAAGGTGATCGGCTATCAAGTCAAGGTTGTTGACGGACAAGGGGGCGAAGTCGCCATGGGTCAGGAAGGCGAGATACTGACGCGTGGTCCCAGCATGTTTCTGTGTTATGCGGATTCCGAACATAATGCCGACGCCTTCGATAACGCTGGTTACTTTCGGACGGGAGACCTCGGCCACCTTACGCCAGAAGGTGGCATTGTAATTAGCGGGCGCAAGAAGGATTTGATCATTCGCGGCGGCGAAAATATCAGCGCCAAAGAAGTCGAAGATGTTCTCTATGATCATTCGTCGGTGCGTGAGGTAGCTGTTGTCTCGATGCCCCATGCTCGCTTGGGTGAGGGAGTCTGCGCCTGTGTCATTCCATCGGATGGTCAGGCACCCCCAACGCTTGAAGCGCTGGTAGCCGCCTGTAACGCAGCCGGCCTTGCCAAACAAAAGTGGCCTGAGCGTGTCGAGGTTATGTCCGAGTTTCCCCGAACAGCTTCAGGCAAAATCAAGAAGAACGAACTGCGCGATTTGATTCATCAGAAACTCTCTAATGCCGCATCGGCAGCTTACTGACAACCACTATTGAGCTGTGATCCCATGAACTTTACGCTAAACGAAGACCAGAAAAGAATCGTCGATTCGCTCGAGCGGTTCATTCAAAATAACTACGAATATCCGAAGCGCAGGCAGATACTTGCGTCAGAATTGGGGTTTTCCAGGAATCACTGGCAATTCTTTGCCAATATGGGCTTGCTGGGTCTGCCATTTGCGGAGGAATTTGGCGGTCTTAACTTAGATTTCGCTTACACCGCGCTAGTTATGGAATGGTTCGGCAGAGGACTGATCGTCGAGCCCTTCCTTTCAAGCGTAATGCTGAGCGGCGGTCTGATCAAGCACGCAGGAACCAAGGCTCAGCGAGCAACCTGTTTGGCCCCACTCATTGAGGGCCGCCTGTTGCTTGCTTTCGCCCATGAAGACTCGGGTTCTCGATTTGGAAAGAGAAGCCAGAAAACGCGTGCTCAGCCGCAAGGAAATGGATTTGTTGTCAATGGCGGAAAACGACTGGTCATCCACGGTCAAAGCGCCGACCGATTCGTTGTCAGCGCTGCTGGGGCAGCAGGCGAACAGGACAGCTTCCTGTTTCTTCTGGACGCCGATCAAGCCGGGATGCAAATTGATTCTTACCGCACTGTCGATGGTCAACCAGCTTGCGATCTCCGATTGCATAACGTCACAGTACCACGGGACCATGTGCTCGCCGAAGGCAAGGCGGCCCAGGCCGCGCTGAAAAACGTACTGACCGAGGCCACAGCGGGTCTCTGCGCGGAAGCATATGGTTGCATGCAGGTCTTGTTTGACATGACACTTGATTATGTTCAGCAGCGTAAGCAATTTGGGAAAACCATCGGAAGCTTTCAGGTCATCCAGCATCACATGGTCGATTGCTACATGGACCTCGAACAGGCCAGGAGCATGGCATTGCTCGCCTCAAGCAGCATTGCAAGCGAATCACCAGATCGGCACCAGAACGTAGCCGCAGCCAAGGCATTCATCGCCGAAGCAGGCTTGCGCATGGGACATGCAGCGATTCAACTTCACGGGGCCATGGGCATGACTGAAGAACTCGCCGTGGGGGGGTATCACAAGCGGTTGCTGATGATTCAAACATTACTCGGCGATCCGAATTATCAGATTGATAGGCTTATTGATCTGGAAAACGAGTCATCGTTGAATGTCAAGCAAGCCGCGGAATTGTGCCTTGACTAGGAGGACTTGTCCGGTGAATAGCAAATATGATGGGAACGATTGACGTTACTGGTTGCCAGATCGCACCAAAAGCCTGTTTGGAAATAAATAGCGCGTGACAAAGAAATGGGCCGCGCAGACATGTCTGCCAGGGTTCACCATAGTCGTCTCCCCACTAAATCCTTGTGATTTAGGCTTTTATCGTCAGAGTTACGCCGCAACTATGATACTGACAGCGCTCTAACTTTGACGATGCACAGCCCTTCTGCACGGGTTTCAGGGTGCCCAGAGCCTATTTTGATTGCGGTTGGATGCTGCCGGTACGGCCGCCATAGCTGTACTTGGGATTGCTCGAATCGCAGGTGCAGGACAAGCCGGTTTCCGACGACGTAGCCAAGGCACAAGAGCCGCCGGTAGTAATGCAATACTGCGCCGGATGCTGTGGGGTTTGCTCGGTTGGCGCATCGTAGACCACACCCTGGGCGTCCGGCAGCAATTGCCGATCGAGCGGTAGCCGTTGTCTTTGTGCATCACTACCGGCACAACCGAGCACCAGCAGCAAAGATATTGCGGGCAACAGATTTCTCGCCATCGCCAAACAGCTTGCCTTCAGTGTAAGACTAAAAATAAGTCCTCCCATCCCAACAATTAACCGACACGGATGACCAGCTTGCCGAAATGATCTGTCTTCTGGAGTGCTACAAAAGCATCTTGGGCCTGTTCGAAGGCAAAAACTTTATCAATTACCGGACGCAGATGATGCAGACGGATCGCCTGGTTCATCTCTTCGAACATTCGACGCGAGCCGACATAAATCCCATTGATACGAGCGTTCGAGAACAGAATCCCCGTAGTCAATTGCATGGCGTCAATGGGCGTGGAGCCAGATAACACACCTATCATCGCGACATGTCCGCCCAAGCGCAGGGCCTGTAGCGAGCGTAACCTCCTCTACCAAGCTGATGTTGCGAGCCAGTGATGGGTTGAAGATAGGCACATCTTTGAGCGCGAGATGCACGATAGCAATGAATCAGGTACAGTATTAAACGAGGCATTTGATGGTCAAGATCTCATACTCTGCATTTGTGAAATGATGCGCTTGCTCAACGAACGCCCCTTTTCACCATGGTATAGCTATGCCCGATATCTAAGACAGAATGTTAACCATTGAACTGGCCGCTGTACGGAAGCAACAACTATGCACTAATTTACTGCCCCATTCCTGAACTCGATTTCCTTGCTGTTCAAGTTAATTTACTCTTCCGCTGGGCTCACCTCAGGGACCAGATCGGCCAAACGGCCCAACTCCAAGCAGATACTTATCGAACCAATCAATCGCGAGGCGCATCGCTTCCCCCCGCCCCGGCTCAATATAGAGGCCGACAACATCATAATTGAGTATTGAAAGGTCCTTCGGCTCGCCGGCCCTGCGATAGGCTTCCTGGATGCTGTCAAGGGCGTGATGAATATCGTACCCACCGTTGGTTACAATTCGCAGAGGCGTGGGCGCAATGTGTTCGACGAAGTTCATCGGCGCCCAGATAAGCATATGCTCAAGCGACTCAAGCGGAATCTCGAACCTGTAGCTGTCAAACAGCTCGACGTTATTTTTCATGAACTTCGACGAAAGTGTGTCGCCGGGCATCACTGGAAAGACGCCCGGCTCAACCGGCACCATGCAGGGAACTCGTTCTCCCGTCCCTGTTCGGAATCGGCGAAGATGATCTTCCTGTAGTTTGGTTTGCAGTTGCGCGAAAGCTTGAGCGCCGTAAAGCGACTTGGTCGCTTGGCGCCCATCCAGATAGGCCGGGCTCTGGGCGACAACGCATTTCACGCGACGATCAACCGCTGCTACCTGCAACACGACGCCGCCACCGAAGCTGACGCCCCAAATGCCGATCCGATCAGGATCAACGTCCGGCCGGTCTTGCAAATAGGAAATCGCATTCCGGAAATCCTCGACTTCATCTAATGGCCGCATGAGCTGGCGTGGCAAACCCTCGCTCGCTCCGAAGCGGCGATAATCGATCGCAAGTACGACATAGCCGGCTTTCGCAAGATAGGCGGCTTGCTCACGAAGCGCTTCCTTGACCATGTTAAAGCCGTGGCCAATCACCAGCGCTGGCTGTGCGCCCTGCATATTTTCCGGCAGATAAAGGTCGCCTACACATTGCTCGTCGCCACTTCGAAAGTGCACTAGTTGAGGTTCCATAGGCTCCTCCTTGTCAATTGAAAGTCCGACGTCCTGATCAAATTGGATTTGAGTTTAGACGCACGCCCGGAAGAACGTATTGAACGCTTTAACGTTTATTGTTGAACTTCATTGCTGTCGCTCGGCCGTTTCGTACCTCGATGGCACAAAATAGAGTGGAGCAGAGCGTGAACGGGTAGCGAGAAACCTGTGCGGATAATGATGAGCGTGCGACCTGCGCATAGTATCTCAAGTTAACTCCCTAACCGTTGGGGTTCACCTTACTTGGATCGAGATCGATTTCCTTTTTCAACTTGCAGACTTGTGTCGAGAAGGCTTCGTTGGTCTCGATAGCATCCAACAGATCTGCCGCCCGCTGACCTTTGCATTCGATTACCTTCCGAGTTTCAGGAACCAGGCCAATTCCACGGACTCTGGCTCGACGGCCTACGTGATCATATGCGACCAAGCGTGCCAACAGCTAATATCAACGCTTCAGTCGCAACCCTCCAAGGTAGTCGCGCTTTCCCAGAACGACGCCCTTGGATCGCAGAATATCGTAGGCAGTCGTCGCATGAAAATAAAAATTGGGCAAGGAAAATGAAAGCAGAAAACTTTCGGCGGTAAATGGTATCCGGTGATCGCGGAATTCGAAAATAACTTCGGCCCCCTCCATGGCATTGATTTCTGTCGCTGACAACTTTCCCAGCGCATCATTGGTTTCGTTGATAAGCGTTTGCAAAGCCTCGTAGTTGTCCTCAGGAAGGTTGCTAGGCGGGCGAAAAATGCCGTTCTTGATTCCCTCAATTGCGCCCAAGGAATGATAGGCAACTGACTGGATCTGAAAACGGAAGGGCAGCATATCGTGATACATGCGAGTCTCAACAAAGGTCTCTAGGTCGATGTGGTTGCTCTGGCAATGTGCAAGACCCAGCTTTAAAATATGGCTGACTGCTCCCAACGTTTGCTGGTAATTCATTACACTTATGTCATATAGTGAAATTGCCATGGTGTCCTATCCGTCCCAGTCTGGGCTGTAGAGCGGTACTCATTGAGCACTCTGTTATCAAATGTCATTGCTTAACGAGCAACGCAACAGTAGGTGCCTGATACTAG
This sequence comes from Georgfuchsia toluolica, assembly GCF_907163265.1. Taxonomy (NCBI): domain Bacteria; kingdom Pseudomonadati; phylum Pseudomonadota; class Betaproteobacteria; order Nitrosomonadales; family Sterolibacteriaceae; genus Georgfuchsia; species Georgfuchsia toluolica. Next base: position 2,796,164 of record NZ_CAJQUM010000001.1, on the reverse strand, counting down.
AATCGACAGTGAGTGCCGTTGTCGTAAGTGAAGTCCGCCGAGGAGGTCTTTCTGGCATCCCATACCCCTGCGTAATCATATCCTACAATAAGCGTTCTATTTCTTGCGCATATTTGTGGTAATTGACAGGTGGGGCGGGGACGGTTATTTTTCAGTACTTAATGTATCCCTATCTATTACCGCAAACCAAGGACATGACTGGCAATAATATTGCGTTGGATTTCGTTTGAGCCCCCATAAATTGAAGATGCTCTGAGGTTAAGATATCTTGACATGAGCGGCATTGTGAAATCAATTGGAGTGGCTTTGGTTTGTGTTGTGTCATGCTCAAACAGACGCAGCGCCTTATTTCCAATCGCGTCTACCGCCAGCTTAGAAACATCCTGTTCAAGTTGTGCTGAAACCAATTTCAAGATCGACGATTCCTTGCCGGGTGGTCGCCCTGGTTTCATTTGCGACATTACTCTCAATTCAGTAGCCTCTAAAGCGAGTACTCTAATCTTCAACCTAGTGAGGTTGTGGTTGAATATCCGATCGTTCGTTAATCGATTCGCAAAATTTACAAGGTGTTCGATGTCTCTGCGTATCTTTCCAGAAACCGATACACCTCCGCGCTCATATTCCAACAGGAACTTAGCGTATTGCCAGCCACGGCCCTCCTCGCCAACCAGATTCTCGATCGGTACTTTGACGTCGTCGAAGAATACTTGATTTACATCGTGATCCCCACCGAGGGTAATTATCGGCTCGATACGGATGCCAGGCGATTGCATATTGATCAGAATGAAGCTGACACCGTCTTGTGACTTGGCGGATTTGCTTGTACGTAAGATGCAGAATATCCAGTTTGCGAAGTGAGCATGGGTTGTCCATATCTTGCTGCCATTGACCAGATAATGGGTTCCTTTGTTATCTGCTCGGCATTGTAGCGCAGCGAGGTCTGACCCAGCACCGGGCTCGGAAAACCCTTGCGCCCAATAGTGCTCGCCGTTGAGAATACGGGGCAAGAAATATTCCTTTTGCTGCGGGCTGCCGAAAGTAAAGATCACCGGTCCAACATATCTCAGGCCCATTGGTATTAGTGCCGGCGCATCGGCTAGAGCACACTCGCGCTCGAAGATAAACCTTTGTATTGGCGACCAACCTGTCCCCCCGTATTCCACAGGCCAGAGATATCCTAGCCACCCCTGCCTGTGTAATATGCTGTGCCACTCTTGGGCGATCTCCTTAGAAACAAAGGTCGCTGAATTCAGCCGCGTCGCAATGCGCAAGTGCTCAGGCAGTTTCGTGTCAAGAAACTGTCTCACTTGCTCACGAAATGCCCTTTCTTCTACGCCGAAAGCAAAATCAAGAGACATCTGACCCACTCGCAATGCGCTATTGGAGTTGTGGTCTTATGAACACAGAATCTCGTTACAGTGCTTGGTGTCCATATACTCGCGTGCCTCAATGATCTTTCCGTCCCTGATAAAATGGAGAATGTGATACTTGTTATTGTATATCTTGCCATTCTTACGTTTGCCGTAGGACTCTGCAACCATTGCCACTCGGTCTTCCTCGGCAGTCATAATCTGTGGGGTAACACGAATTCCTTTGGGTACGTCGTCCAGCAGCCCCTTGACGAGATCTCCAAATTGCTTCTTGGAATACGTTCCGGAAATGGCGAAATCTCCGGCGACCCACCACTTTAAGTCCTCACCCAATAGCGTAAGCGCGGTATCGAAATCACTTACAGAGAAAGCAGCCCAGAACTTAGTCACCACCTGTTTGTTTGCTTCGATACTCATAAGTATGCCTCCGGTCTTAAATTGGAATATGGAATATACGAATTACTCCGTATGGATAACGCACCAACCTATTCACTTCCATTTGCGCCACAATGTGTCCGTTGAGAATATACGATTACAAAATTACTTGTATTGAACGTTATGGCCTTAACACTTAGCTAGTATTGCTATCGTGTCGAAAGCCAGCCCCGGAAAATTGGACAGCGAGTTTCGCGTCAGAAAACCGGCCAAGACGGTCTTAGACGTCAACTCGGTAAGTCCCCTTGCAGCGAACTTCCGGCATCTCATCCTCGCCATGTGCTTGCCATCGCCCACAAGCGATCCGCACAGGTGCTTAGGAGAGTATGCGTCCCGGCTTTTTTCGCCCACAAAACAGTTCTTAAATATCGCTCTCCTGTCGCCGATATGCGCACATTTGTCAGGTCCAGCGATCAAAGTGGTTTATTTCGCGTGCATGTTTATGGGTAATTGTGAGAGTTCTTCCGGCTTACGCTGAATAAACGAACTGAGCAAGTGGGATCCAAGATCAAATTTCAATACCCTTGGAAATTCGCCGGACGTTTTTCGAAAAATGCGTTCAATCCTTCCGCAAAGTCGTTGCTTGCCGCACATTCACAAAACGCTGCCTGCTCGGCATCAAGTTGTTGAACCAAATGGTTTGCGTACGACGCGCGAAGCAGGCGTTTGATTCGTCCATAGCAGCCCGTCGGTCCGGATGCAAGCCGTCGTATCCAGGCATCGGTTTCCGCAACGAGCATTGCAGACGGTACTACGCGATTCACTAGACCCAGCCGATGCGCTTCGTCGGCATCGAGTGGATCGGAAAATAGCGATAGTTCCATCGCTTTGCGCAGTCCCACAATCCTTGGCAGGGACCAAGAGCCACCAGCATCGAGACTGGCGCCAATGCGCGAATAGGCAAGCGCGAAGCGCGCGTTGTCGGCGGCAATCGCGAGATCGCAAGCCAGCGCAATGCTTACGCCAGCGCCGGCGACTGACCCATGAAGACGGGCTATAACAGGTTGTGGCAACTCAGTCATGATGACGAGTCCGGCGTGCAAATGTTTGATCAAGGACGCGGCTGTTGCAGGGGCTGCAGTAAGATCGGCATGAAACGCCGCCAAGTCACCACCGGCCATAAAAGCCTTGCCTTGTCCGCTGAGCAGGATAACGCGAAGACCTTTCATTCGTTTCAATTCCTTGCACACGTCGTGAAAAGCCTGAGCCATGGCTACATCGATCGCATTGAGAGACGCTGGGCGGTTGAAACGGATGTGTGCGATCCCGCAATTGACGTCGAATAACAGCGATTCATGTGAGCTAAGTTTCATTTGTAGTCATCTTAAAAAAATAGCGCCAAACACGTTCGTGACAAGTTGAATATGAGTGCCCTGCAATCAAGGTACGGCAAGGATTGCTGGGCTTCAATTGCGATATCAAGTCCTTACAGCACTGGCGACAAACTCAGAAATATCCTGTACACGGCCCCCCATTCGCGCAATTGGATCTTCTAGCATTGTCAAGCAAAACGGACAACCGGTAACCAAGAGGTCTGCACCCGCTTCCGAAACTTGCGTTGCGCGTTTTGCAGCCATCCGCGCTCCAGGTTCGCCATCGCGCCACAACCGCGCTCCTCCCGCTCCACAGCAACGGCTTTGTTCGCGGGACTCATGCATCTCAAGCCGCTCGACTCCCTCGATGGTGTCAAGCAAGTTACGTACTGGCTCGTATTTTCCGTTGTAGCGCCCAAGATAGCATGGGTCGTGAAAGGTAATTTTCGTTGGAAGCACAGCCAGATGACCCAGTCGGCCATTCTGTAACAGTTGGAGGAGCAGTTCGCTGTGGTGTACGACTTCAAAATCACCGCCAAACGCAGGGTATTCATTGGCGAAGGTGTTAAAGCAGTGAGCGCAACTGACAAGTAGCTTCTTACACCTGGCTTGTCGAAGCAACGCAATGTTTCGCAGTGCGAGTTTTTGAAATAAGCCCTCATCACCCATTCGGCGTGCAGTATCTCCCGTACACAATTCCTCCGCACCCGCTGTCGTCCAACGGATTCCTGCCCGGTTCAACAATCCAGCAATTGTCGCGGCTATGCGTTGCCCGGCCGGATCATGGCGGCCGGCGCAGCCGACCCAGTAAACAAGTTCGGCTGGGGGCCCATCTGCTTCCATTAACCACGGCACAGGAGGTTGTAGATAAATAGCTGGTGATTTTGTTTTGTCCCAGATACTGCCAAATTCTGAGATCCTCCTCAACGCAGATTCATGACCAGATTCAAATCGCCCTTCAAATGCCGTCGTTCGGCGTAACTCATGAATCGCCGATAGTGGCTCCAAGGCAACCGGACATGCAATCTCGCAACGTCCGCAAGTAGTGCAGCAGTCCACCTGTTCACTTTCCGCTATCGCCACAAGATTGGCCGATGGTGCGCTCGGCGCATTGGCCAACTGCAGTTGCCTCATTATCTTGGCGGGGGAAAATCCATCACCGGTGCCGTGGGCGGGGCAGATTTCTTCACAGCGACCACATTGCGTACATGCATCAAACGCCAGTAGAGCGCGCATAGAGAACTCTTCGCGGCGTCTTGGTCCCAGTGGCAGATCATTGTTCGATATCTCTATCTCCGTCTCACGCGACAGATCGAAGGGAAGCGACATTGTAAATCGCTTATCAGGTCGAACCAGCGTCCACAATGGGACGGTAATGATATGCAAAAGCCTCGAATAAGGGATTAATGCAAAGACCGTCATCGCGCACATATACTGTAGAAAGAGCACACCGGTCGAAAGCACGGTCGAACGCATTACGAAGAAATGACCAATCCCGACGGCGGCGATCAGAACTGGGGCGACAACACGGCCCAATGTGTGCGCAAAACTCAGCTTCCGATTCGGCCATGAAAATAGAACCAATCGGCCTGCTAAGAATAGGCTGCCTATGCTGATCCCCAGGAATAACGCACTTAGCAGTGGATACGGTATGGTTGCCAGCGTTACGCCTACTGACGGCAGTAAATAAACCGTGAAAAGTATTGCGCCACTCCAGAACATCGCCGCATGGAATAATCCTGGCCAACTGTTGCGAATTACCCTACGTTGGGCCGCAACTATCATGAACAGTCTGCTCAGCGCTTCAGCAACGGTAGTGGTCTGAATGTCATTTCTTGTCTGACCGGATGTCCAAATCCATAGCCGTCTGCCAATACCGATTATGAACGCTGCGATTGTCAAGACACCATAAATAAAAAATGCGATCCGCCATGGTCCATTGAAAAGATACCCACAATGAAGATAGAGTGATATGGAGAAGCCCACCGCAACCAAAACGAGTAGGGAAAGGCCTAGACCTCTGAGTTGGATCTGATCCATCCTCACGCTTGCCATTTCCCGAAAAGTCCCAATAGTTCTTCGGCAACGCTTTCCGGTGTGCCAACCAGTTTCGTTTGCTTCGACTCTGCTCCATCTTTGTTCTTGCGCCTTAGAAGATCCATCGAGGAAACCCGCTTGTTTCCGGGAGATGCAACCCGAGCGCGAATCCTTGGAAGTGACAGGTCCATCTCCCTGAGCAACGATCTAGGCATCTCCGCTAGCCCGACCATCTCGGGTGTCCATGTCTCTACTTCACCCGCCAGTCCGACGCGATAGGTTCGCCCTAGAACGGTGTTGTGGCGAATTCTCGTGATCTCAGGCTCTACGGCAATCACCGCAGGAAACTGAACGCGATGTGCCGCACGCCAACCACCATCAAGCTTTTGCACAGCATCGAACACGCCATTCTTAAACGACAGCGACAGCACCCCGGATATCAGTTCAAAATGAGCGGCAGCGGCTATAGCAGCCGGAAAGAATCCGCTGCCCAGATCCGCGCTGCGCGTCGCACAAATCACAAGATCAGCTGCCAGAGTAGTTGTGGCTGCCGCTGCTGCAGTGGCGGCAGCATATGTATCTAGAGGTTCACCGTCTTCCAGGTGCCACAGGCGAACAGCGCGGTTAGCCCCAGCCCGCAAAGCTTGATACAACAACGGATTAGCGCTTTCATCCGCTACACTTAAAACCGTGACGTGGGCATCGTACTGATTCTTTTTGTCGAGAGCAGTCTGAAGGGCTGCCCACTCGGCTTCGCTTAACATCGTATGGGCGGGCCTGACTGGCGCACCGCTGCGTAAGTCGTACGAGATATCCGATGAGTTAATGCTTGGTTTAATGCAAACAATTATTTTCATAGGTAGTTTCGCGAAAGCATTGTCCCTGCCAGATGAAACCAGAGTAATGGGTCACCGTCTTAGATCACGTATTTCTTGGCTCACGGCTTTTCAGTACATGGCGGCATTCAATTTGCCGCTGCTCTATCGGCTTTGCCTTTAAGGTTCTCAAGCAGTGCAGGAACAATCTTTGCGACATCATCGACGATAGCAATTTCCGCCGACCCAAGGATTGGTGCCCTGGAATCAATATTGACTGCAACTAGGTGTTTCGCTTCGCGAATGCCCATCATATGATAAGTCGAGCCTGAAATACCCAGCGCGACATAGATACGCGGGGCAATCCATTTCCCAGATGCTCCCACTTGCCGGTCACGGGGGACCAAGCCACCGAACACGGCCTCCCGGGAACCGCCAACCGCAGCACCAAGAAGCTCAGCGAGTTCATGTATTTGCTCAAGTGTCTCCTCGTTCTTAACGCCTCGCCCCACCGAAAGTACAATATCAGCGTCGGCCAAGTCGAGGTCACGTGCCGATACGCGCCATACAACCGGTGGGGTAGCGTGCAATTTCCCCGATATGCTGAGCGTGTTGATTTCTACGGTCGAAGCATTTGTTTCTGATGCCGGCGTCTTATCCAAGATTTGCGAGTCAATTGTAACGACCCAAGGCGGTTCTCCGACAGGGCATAGCACTTGATGAGCACGGTTATTGTAGACAGAGCGACGAGCGACAGGTCGTTTCTCACGCCACTCAATCTCGATGCAGCGCCCCAAAAAAGCGCAGCCAAGTTCCGCGGCGACTCGCGCACCGATCTCAGCATCAAGCGCGGTAGACGAAAGCAGCAGCATCTGCGGCTGATGCAGCCGGATGGCCGAACATAACAGCGCCGCGACTTGCGCAACATCCGGCTCAGAGCAGACCGGCCCGTCAGATAGCGCGTAGATGGTATCGATCCCAGAGCATCGCCCCGACGACACCAGACGCTGCGCACACATTTCGTTACGAGCGACGCCACAACAACGAAGCCCGGCGGCGGCGGCGAACCGGCGGGACTCCGCTACCATACGAGATGAAATATCAAGCGTCGGTCCGTCTCTATCGTCCAGGTACACCCACAAATTCGGCGAACTCTCGAGACTGTGCTCGATCATTCCCAGACTCTGTTTAGAGGGTGTGAGCGAGTCGAGTTGCATCGGAAATGGCATCCCCAACCAGTCTAGGGGCAACCACGTCACCGATTACATGCACCGACAGTTTGGTCCGCTCCCGAATAAGCCGTTCGATCGCAGTATTTGAGTACTTCGTCGTCACCAAGATGACGGTGTCGACTTCGATTTGCCAGGCGCGTCCTGAGTAAATGTTAAACGCAGACACAGCCCCCTTATCAATCGATTTGACCCAACTATCACTGGTCTTCTTGATTCCCAGAGAATCGAGTTTTTCGTAGATCCATGGAAGTTCCATCATTGGCCCTAGCGAGTCGTGCCCCACACTCGGCCACCTGGTCAGGATCTCTATGGTGCGGCTCTTGTCGGCAAGCATTTCCGCAATTCCCGGTGCAATTCGATCGGCCAATTCATCGACAATTAATACGCGTGAGCCGAGTGTCTTCGGCAGTTCTCCCGCCAATACGTGCTCATATGTCAGTACGTGTGGCTGATCATACCCAGGGATAGGCTCCGTAGTAACGCCTGACCGACCATCGGCAGCAGCATGAGCACCACTTGCAACGACAATCTCATCCACGCTCGAACCCGAGATAAGCGCTTGAATATTTGTCGCGTCCACCTCCGAATTTAGATGAATATCGACTCCTGCCTTTTGCACTTGACGCACCAGCCAATCGAGCCAATTTCTGACTTCTGCGCGCCCAGGCAAACGGGCAAACATGTTGATCTGACCACCGAGTTCTGAGCCACGCTCATAGATGGTGATGCGGTGTCCGCGTTTTGCTGCAATCCTTGCAAATTCAAGGCCAGCTGGGCCGCCACCGACTACAAGGATATGTTTTGGCTTCGCCGCCGGGTGGATGTGATCCTTGCCGAACTCCGTTTCATGGCCTGAAGCATGGTTCATCATACACTGGAGGCGCTGTCCCACCCATATGCGACCAATGCAACCTTGGTTCCAATATGCGCAGGGGCGGATATCGTCGATATGACCTTGCTGAGCCTTGAGTGCGAATTCAGGTTCCGCAATCAACTCCCGGATGAGCACGCACGCATCCGCTGTTCCATCCGAAATCAGTTTATCGGCGAGTATTGGATCGTTGATACGTCCGACAACAAATACAGGAATATTCTTCACCGCAGCTTTGATTGTTGCCGTCAGCGGCGCCTCAAAACCGGGCTCCAATCCAGAATAGTGGGACGCAACCGTAAAGTGTACCGATCGGTAAAGCCCAAGGCTGCAATGAATATAGTCGACCTGCCCAGTCGCCTCCAACATCCTGGCGATTTCTGCTCCCTCCTCGATTTCTACGGCACCAGGAACCATATCGCTCGACGAAATGCGACATCCGACAATAAAATCCTTACCAACTCGCCTGCGAACCTTGTCTATAACCTCCAGATAAAAGCGAACACGGTTTTCGAGCGATCCGCCATACTGGTCGGTTCTCTTGTTCATCGTCGGAGTAACAAACGCCCAAAGGAGGTATCCATGCCCCCCATGAAACTCAATACCATCAAGGCCGGCCCGTTGCGCCCGTTCCGCAGCATCAGCAAACTTGTCCGCAATGGCATGGAGGTCCTCTACAGTTGCTTCTCGAGGAATATGAAACGGTTCTTCCTCAGCGGGAACCTGGGACGGAGCGATCAACGGATACGGATCATCGCCTGGCGTTCTATGAACTCCTGTATGCGTTAGCTGTATTAAAAGTTTCGCGCCATGGCGTTGTACCGCTACGGCAATGTCATGTAGTCCAGGAATACACTCATCGCTCCACATCTTACATGTCATAAATGGCGCGTGATTTCCCGTTTGATCAACCGGCGAGGCCCCTATGATGATTGCTCCAACACCCGCTGCAGCGCGTTCCTCATAATAAGCAGTTGTGCGCTCATCCGGCAGTTGGTTCGGCCAAAAATTTGTGACATGCGGTCCAAAAATGATTCGGTTCTTAAAAACTTTGTGGCCCACGGGCAGGGGCTTGAACAGATATTCATAATTAGCCATTTCTTTCATTCTCCAATTTCAGATGATGTGATTTTCATAACCAACAAAGCGCCTCGCCGCACGCAGCGGAGCATTGACGACAATCTTCAATTCGCAGGCAATCAGTCGGCCTTTGCCCCCAAGGAACAAGAGAATATTCTGATGGTTCAAGAGGAAAGACCTGTATCCGAAAAGTCCTGCGACCGCGATATAAAAGCGCAACCATTACGAGGTTGCGTAAAGTCCACCCGGAGGTCAGGTGGACGAGGAGAAGATAAAGAGTGAGGAGTTTCAGTTAGCACAGCCCGCTACACCCCTGCGAGAACAGCTCTGAAGCTTTTCCCATACCTGACTTGGACGAACCGGAAGCTCTGTGATCTCTATCCCCAGTGGTGCCAGAGCGTCGCAAATTGCATTAACCAGTGCTGCCGGTACTTGACCTGGAATACCATCTGCCATACCACGCGCACCGAGCGGAGCATGTTCGGTCGGCGTAACCACGTGGATGGTTTCCACATGTGGTACGTCGGGGGCAATTGCGATCTTGTACGTTTCGAGAGTACTCGTCATCTGTTGGCCGTTCTCGTCGAAAAGAAACTCTTCGAATATCGAGTTCGACAGACCCTGTATTACGCCCCCTTGAACCTGTCCTTCCATGGTTAGTGGATTAATCACGGTGCCTGCATCCTCACAGGTTATATAACGTTGGATTTTGAACTCTCCGCTGACCGGATCCACCTCGACAATACAGGCATGCGCCGAGAAAGAAATCATGTTCTTGTCGGCCTCAAAATAATTGGTCGCCTCAAGGCCACCTTCCTCTCCGGGAGGAAGGTTCACCGGCTTCATAATGATGCGATTCGCCAGGTCGGAAAACTGCATACTTTTGCCTGGATCATTCTTCAAATACACCCTACCATCCTCGAAAGCCACGTCATCGGGCTGTACCTTCAGGCCAAGGTCATGGGCGAATATTCTGGCCATTTTGGTCCGAATGATTTTCGCAGCATTGTGGAGCGCACTGACTGTGTAAGATGCGCCCCGAGAACCGACGGCACCACAACCGAATGGCGTATTGGAGGTATCACCAATCACGAAAGTTACGTCATTGGGATCGACACCCAACATTTGGCTGACCACCTGTGCAAACATTGTTTCGTGGCCGGTTCCCGTTGGGGCGTCACCTTCAAGTATCTGAACACGACCGTTAGGATCTATCCGAACTGTCGCGGCCCCATAGCCAGGCTGATTCTCAAGTGTGACCAGGAGTGCAGATGGAACGCCTGAGAGGGAGGTGGAAGATGAAAGTCCTATACCCAAATAGCGCCCTTCTCGCAATGCTTCCGCTTGTTTAACACGAAATTCGTTATAGTCAATTTTTTCCGCAAGGGTCTCCAAAACGCGGATGAAATCACCGCCATCCATGTAGTACCCAGTCACGCTTGTGTATGGAAGCTCGTGGACCAAATTGAGGAGCCGAATCTGTAACGGGTCTTTTCCAACCCGCTTAGCTAACTGATCGAGCATTCGCTCTATGGCAAAATGGCCAGGAAGCCACCCGAAGGCACGATTTGGAGTAATACATGGTTTGTTGGTGAAATAGCAGTCTAAGTGAATATCGGCCTTGACAATGTTGTAGCCTGATGGCACAAACACCGCCCCAAGAAAAGGCATGATGAAGCCCCAGTAGATGCCGAGACAACCATCCCCGATATCCGCTGTGATTCTGTCGCGCAAAGCAAGTATGCGGCCATCTGCAGTAGCAGCGAATGAGATTTCATGAGTTTGGTCTCGCCCATGCCCGACCAGCATTAGATTTTCCTCACGCGATTCCAGCCAGCGCACGGGTTTCTTCAATTTCTTGGCTAGCCAAGCTATGAGCGCAGTTTCCCTATAGAACGGCGCCTTGACACCAAAACCACCTCCCTGGTCGCGAGGCGCTATTACCCGAACTTTGTGCAAAGGAAGACCTAACACATCCGCAAGCGCCAGACGCTCAATGTGCGGGCGTTGGGTTGTAGCCCAACAAGTAAGGCCATCCTCTGGATTCCATGAGGCCAAGACACCTCGCGTTTCGAGGGGGGTAACGCCCGTTCGATGCGTCCGAAAAGTTTCCTTCAAAACGATAGGCGCTTTGGCGAATATTTCATCAACTTCTGCAACGTTTTTTGAGATTGATTCCGCTGTTGCACCTCCAGTAAAGCTCATTGAAAAGCTCAGGTTGTCCTGCCATTCATCGTGAACCGTTTGGGCACCGGGTTGCGCGGCAGCTTCCGGTGTCCCAATGTAGGGTAGTGTTTCGTAATCCACTTCCACCAAAAGTGCTGCGTCTTCCGCCAAATAGGGATTCGTAGCCACTATGGCTGCGATCGGAGCTCCATGAAAAGTAACCTTGTCGATCGCTAGCGGCCAATGCTTGGGAAACCGTCCAGGAAGATTAGGTACTACAGTCGGTTGCGGAACAGGGGAAATCTCTTCTTTAATATCCTCGCCAACAATCACGGCAACTACTCCGGGACAGTGTCTTGCAGCTTCAGTGTTAATTGAACGAATTCGAGCATGGGCATGTTGACTGCGAACAAAAACCACATGAAGAGTATCCGGCAAAACGATGTCAGCAAAGAAGTGACCACGACCGCTGGTCAGGCGAGCATCCTCATGACGAGGACGAGCCACCCCAATAGACGACTGAGTTGTGTTCATGAGTTCTTTTGTGCGCTGGCTGAGTTAATGGTGAGTGCGGCATCTTGCACCGCTTCAACAATGTGGGAGTATCCAGTGCAGCGGCAGATATTTCCGGCCAAGGCACGACGGATCTCATCTTCCGTTGGATTCGAGTTCCTTGAGAGAAAGTCAGCCATGTTCATGATAATGCCAGGCGTACAATAGCCACACTGTAGGGCATGCTTTTTGTTAAAACTTGCCTGGAGGGGATGCTGATGATCATCACTGGCAAGTCCTTCAATTGTAGTAATCGATCTACCATCGGCCTGGACTGCAAGCATCATGCACGATTTAACGGCTTCGCCATCAAGGTGTATTGTGCAGGCCCCACATACACCCTCGAAAGTGCAGCCAACGTGGGTACCCGTTAGCCCGAGATGATCACGGATAAAAGTGACGAGAAGAGTACGGATCTCGACTTCACGAGTGATGGATATCCCGTTGATTTCGACAGTTATCTGTTTTGTCCCACTCATTACTTCACTCCAGGGTTTGCTCTAGAAATAGCGGTATTAGTCACTTCCTCGCCCAATTTACGTATGAGGAAACGTTTGTAATCTTCCGAGGCCCATGGATCCCCTTCAACTTGAGCATTTTGTGCTATTGAATTGAAGGCAGCATTGACCGACTTTGCGTCAGGACCTTCACATCCAACGATTAGTTTTTCCGCAGAGGGAAATCGGATAGCGCCAGAAGATAGTCCGGCAAGTGCAATTCTTGCAGAACAACATTTCCCAACACGATTCAATATTAAAGACACTGCGACGCCTATCGTGGGTACAGCATCGGTAGTTGGCCCCCACTTTTTGTAGGCGCTGCCACACCAGTCTTTACTAGTTGGTAGCAGAATAGACACCAGCAACTCTTCTGGGCGCCGCGCCGTTTCCAATGGGCCAAGAAGAAAATCATCGATAGACAGCAGTCGCGATGTCGGCTTCCCATCAGGATTAAGTGAGGCAAGTTCCAGTGTCACGCCAACCGCGAGTGCGGCAGCCGGTGTACAACTGGAAATATAGTTCCAGCAGAGACTCCCACCAATGGTCCCGCGATTACGGACTTGCCGATCGCCGACATGGGCGGCCGCATCGCTGAGCGCTCCGTAGGCGCCGCTCAACTCTGTCGCATTAGCCAATTCAGCATAGCGTGTCATCGGCCCCACGCTCATTCCTTGCGGCGAATTACGAATACCCCTCAAAGCTGCTATCCGCTGAAGATCGACGATGCCCATTGGTTGAACCATCCGACCCTTTATTGCTTGCATCAGACTCATTCCACCAGCCAAACACATGGTCATCCCATCAGCGGCGCCGGCTAGAGCGTGCAGCGCCCCAGAGATGGAATCCGGAGCCTCATACGCTTCGATCTGTGCGGGAAACATTATTTTTTCTGTCCTCGTCGTTACCAACCATTTCCTTCGAAATGTGAAACACTTCTAGTTGCATCCAGTCCCACACCATCACTATCTATTGCCATCCCCTTCTCATGTAGAAGGATTCCTGCCAGCACTTTGTCCACTTGCCAATCTTTGATCGATCTGTTGCCCGAATTTCTATTGTTGAATTTTGGTCTTGGTACATAACGATTCCCCATCCAACTAAGCTGCCGTGCATTTCTTGATGAGTCATTACAAACTAGCCCATTCCCCCTTACTACCGCATCGCGATGTAAATCCCGACGATGACCGCAATGACCAAGAGACTCCAAAGCCAAATTTTCATACTGCCACTAGCTAATCCAACGCTTGAGCTAAGTTCATTAGTCGAGGAGGTTCCCTGACACTTGCCGGCAAGCGTTGCAAAGAATTCATCGGCAATCTTTTTCGCAGTTCCGTCAATCAAACGGGAGCCAACCTGCGCCAGTTTGCCCCCGACTTGAACGTTAACAACGTAATTCAACCTTGTCCCATCTTCTTCCGGTGCCAAGTTGACCTTTGCACTACCCCTGGCAAATCCTGAAGCACCACCTTGCCCTTCAAAGCTAATCGAGTACGAACTAGGTGGATTCAAGTCAGCCAGCGATATCTGCCCCTTAAACCTAGCGCTAATCGGACCTATTTTGGCTACAATCGAAACTCTAAATGCGGTATCTGAAATCCTTTCGATGCTCTCGCAGCCGTTGATACATGATTTCAGAGTTTCGGGGTCGTTCAACAGTTCCCAGGTCTTCTGAAGAGATGCTGGTACGAGGGCTGAACCTGACATTTCCATTTCGCATACCCTTGCATATACTGTACTATTACACGTGTGCACAAGACAAGAGAACGTAACGGCGATCTCTTGAAGAAATTAACGAGAGAACCGTGAAACGGATCGTAGTCTTGACGAACCCCAATCCTTTTCCTCGTCTTATCTGTGTCGCATGATAGGGAAATGCAAGGCCACTAGTATTGAAGGTTATGGCCTTTGTTCTTGGAAAGTATTGCTATTGTCTGTACCGATACGGCAATAACCCGACGCTGGGGTCACTGCCAACGCATTACTCTGAGATGACGACGCTATGTCGTCGAGTTCGATTTCCGGCACGCTGGGCAGTAGCTCGGTGCGGCCGAGCACCACCATCAGCGCCTGCGCCAGTATTCTGACCTTTAGCGGGATGTTGAAGAACTCACCGGCACAGGATATGCGCAAGGTATAGTGCAAAGCATCTAATTGCCTCCCAAATCGACGCCATGTGACGGTACCACACGACCCAGGCCGTAATTTTCAGCTACCTGACGCTGGAGGCCCGCATCCCGAAGAACCTTCCGCTGCACAAGCTGCGGGTGGTCGTGGATGGCATACTGGCGCGATGCACGGCGAGTTTGAAGCGCTTTACGCAGCCTCGGGGCCGATCGATTCCGCAGGATACTTGCGCGCAGCGGGGGCTGTGGCCGGTAGACCTTGGCGCTGCTCGTGTTGCAATCTTTCCGGCCACTGCACCAGCCCCGGTTTCTCGATATGCTCAAAACGCTCGCCGTCGATACTGGGTGCGCCACCATTTGCGCGGCAGCAACCGCTTGGTTACATGCTTATGGACCGCAAATGGAAATCACGTGCACAACACTGGTCGGTACTCTCGCATTAAAGCTAGGTAGTACTATTATTGCTATCGGATGTTCCCGGTATGTAATCGGAAGATTTCTCCGATCGCAACAAGAAGGTCGCGAGGCTCGGGACAAGGATGAGAGCACCGAGCATGTTCCAAAGGAACATGAACGCGAGAAGAATACCCATGTCGGCCTGGAACTTGATGGGAGACCAGGCCCATGTGATGACGGCTGCGGAGAGGGTAACGCCGATGAGGGCAACGACCTTGCCGGTGAATGCCAGGGCACCGCGATAGGCGTCGGTGACCGAGAGGCCGCTGCGCTGCTGAACCAGATGAACGGTTAGCAGATAGAGCGAGTAATCGACGCCGATGCCGACCCCGAGCGCTGTGACCGGCAAGGTGGCGACCTTGATCCCGATGCCCAGCATCACCATCAAGGCTTCGCAGAGAATTGACGTCACGATCAAAGGCACCACCGCCACGATCACCGCGCGCCAATTGCGGAAAGTAATAAAGCACAGCAGGATCACCGCCGCATAGATACACAGCAGCATGGTGCGGTTTGCTGAACTGACAGCAATATTGGTGGCGGCCTCAATCCCCGAGGTACCGGCTGCGAGCAGGAACTTACGCTCGTCGGTGTTGTGATCCGCAGCAAAGGCTTCCACGGTCTTTACCACGCGGTCGAGGGTTTCAGCCTTGTGGTCGGCCAGGTAGGCGATAATGGGTGCGACCGAACGCTGGTCGTTGAACATCTCCGGGTTGGAATCGTAGACGTAGTTGATCGCGTCGGTATTTACAGTGATGTCGCGATTGAGGGTGATCCACTTTGACGAGCCTTCGAAACCGGCCGCGGTGAAATTACGGGCCAGGCTCGCTGCCGATATGGTGGTCTGTACGCCAGGCAGATCGCGCAGTATCTGTTCCAGCCGATCCATTTCTAGCAGAGTATCGTAGAGTATCAGGCCATTTTTCGGGACGGTGACAATGACTGCGAACTGGTCGCTGGACAGTTGGTAGTGGTTAGTTATGTAGGCATTGTCCTGGTTGTAGGTGGAATTCGGCCGCAGTTCGGGCGCACCCGGGTCGAGATCGCCGATCTTGAGACCTTCGCCAACTATGACACCAGCAAGGGCAAGGCCAATGGTCACGACAAGCACGCCGATGGCCCAAGGACGGGTGGTAAACCGCGCAAGCCACCGCGGCAAGGGGTGGTCACCGGCGCTGAACTTCAGGCTGCGGGCGGCAGCCTTGGAGCTGACGCTGGTGTAAGAGAGCAGGATCGGTAGCAGGATCAGATTGGTGAAGATTAATACGGCTACGCCGATGCTGGATGCAATCGCGAGACCCCGAATCACTGGGATGTCTATCACGGCCAACACGCCGAATCCGACGGCATCGGCCAGCAGCGCGGTCAGGCCGGCCAAGAACAGACGCCGGAAGGTGTAGCGGGCGGCCACGTAGCGGTGGGTGCCGCGACCGATATCCTGGGTGATGCCATTCATCTTCTGGGCACCGTGGGACACACCGATTGCAAAGATGAGGAAGGGCACCAGGATGGAATAGGGATCGAGGACGAAGCCAAGCAGGTGCATCAGCCCCAGTTGCCAGGAAACGGCGACGAGAGAGCAAATCACCACAAGCGCAGTGCTGCGCAGGCAGCGCGTATACACCAAAATCAGCACGACGCAGATCAGGGTGGCATAGAGGAAGTAGGTAAACACCTCGTTCATGCCGCTGATCAGATCTCCCACCAGATGGGCAAAGCCGATGATGTGGATCTTGACGCCCTTTTGCTCGTATTCGGTGCGGATGTTGTTCACCGCGTCATGGAAGGCCCGATAGTCCAATGGCTTGCCAGTGACGCCATCGCGGTCCAACAAGGGAACGAAGAGCATGCTGGAGCGCTGGTCTTTGGCCACCAGGGAACCGATGATGCCGGCGCGATGGATGTTGGTGCGCAAAGCTTCGATACTCTCGCGCGAGCCGTTATAGGTGTCGGGCATAACGGCGCCGCCCTTGTAGCCTTCGGGAGTGATTTCCGTCCAGCGCACTACAGGCATCCACAGGGACTTCATGAAGGCGCGGTCGACACCCGGGACGAGGAAGACCTTGTCGTTGATGTCACGTAGAACTTCCTGGTAATGGGCGTCGTAGATGTCACCCTGGGTGTTCTCGACCACGATCCGCACCGAATTTCCCAGGCCGCGCAGGGAATCCGCGTTGGCGCGGTAGTTCTGGATGAAGGGGTGCGACTGGGGCATCATCTTCTCGAAGCTGGCATTGATCGTCAGCCGGGATGCCTGGTAGCCCAGCAGCGCCGTCAGTAGCGCACAAACCACCACCAGGATCAGGCGGTTGTTGAAGATGATGCGTTCGAGGAGGTTGCCGGAACGCTGATCGAAGTCTTCACGGCGCGGTACGACGGGCATTGCATCAAGCTGGTTGTCGGTGGAGATGGACATGGAATTCCGGGTTCGCTAAGGGGGTGAGTCAATCAGTGGCCGGCGGCAATGTCACGCAGGGTTTCGCTCCTGACCCCACCCAGTCCGGTGACCAAGACAGTCCGGGGAGCCACGGAGACAATCCCGGTCATGCGCATCGGCTTGTCCGCGCGCTGGACGCGAAAGTTCTTTCCGCTCTTGTCGCTGAGCAGAAACTGGCCCGCCGCATCGACCAGGACGAAGCCCTCACCGTCGCTGAGGGGAATACCGGCGGCAAGGGTTTGGTTGCTGGGCATGCCCAAGGCTTCCCAACTCTTGCCCATATTGCCGCTGCGGTAGGCAGCACCCTCTAGGCCGTAAGCGATTAGGGCTTGGCTGTTGCCGGTTATGCCGAAGAAGCTGCCAATAAAACCCGTGTCGATCTTGTCGAAACGTTCGCGGCCGCGGTCAAGCCGATAGATCAGGCCCCGTTCGCCGACGATGAAGACGTCACTGCCGATGACACGGATGACGTTGAGGTTTAAATACAGGCTGTTGTCGATGCGATGCAACCAGGGTTCCCAACTCTTGCCGCCGTCAGTGGTGGCGGCGATCATGCCGAAGGATCCGACGACATATCCCTTTTGCGCGTCTTCGAACCAAACATCGAGAAACGGCAAGGCCGGACCGGCCTTGTAGTTCAATTCGAGTTGGACCGCGTGTGCCTGCATGGCGGAACTGTCTTCGGCGCTGGCAGCACTCTTGCCATAGAATGCCTTGAAGGACTTGCCGGACATCCGACCGTCCAGTTGCTTGGTCCAAGTCTTGCCGCCGTCGGCGCTGTGCAACACCACACCCTCGTGACCAACTGCCCATCCTTCGTTGGCTGTAGGGAAATGCACGGCCAATAGATCGCTCTGTACTGGAACTTGCGCTTGGGTCCAAGTCTTGCCATGATCGTCAGAACCGATAATGAGCCCCCGTGAACCAACGGCCACTATGCGCTCACCGGCCTTGGTTAGCGCCATCAGAGGTCGCTTCGTCACGTTGCTGCGCATCTCGGCCGGGGTGTCCAGCGGATCGTGAAATTTCGATTCGGCGGACACCGGCAGCGCAAGCAGCAGCAAACATAGACATCCCGCGACGGGGCACCACCGCCGGACAAATTTACAACTTCTGGACATGGTCCAAATGCTTCGCATGACGCAACCGACTCCTTAGGGAAAATCAACAGACACTCTCTGCGCAATACCCCGATTAGATTCATGTAACAAACATGCACCGCCAAAAAAAAAACGGCTGGATCAATCCAGCCGCCCTTCGGCTTGACTTAGCGCACGCCGCCAGCCGCCACCGACTGCGGGGTCAGCTTAATCTTCATTCCTTCCGCTGTTAAATAGCTGTGCTGGGAGTTGCCCGGTAGTCTGTGCGAAAGATTGGCAACCAAGTAATTGCCCTTGACCAGGTCATAGGTTGTCCAGGAATCCATATTAATACCACCTGTGTCATAGCTCGGGAGGTTGTTGACCTGCGTCACGCGCCATAACTTGTTAGCGTTGTCGTAGGCCTCGTTGGTTGTGACGCACCAGCAGTCCTCGTCGATATAGAATGTTTTGCGACTGTAGGCATGACGGGCGTTGGGTTTGCGGATCGAATCCACCACCCACACGCGGTGCTTCTCAAAACGCACTGCAGCCGGGTTAATGAACTTTTTCCCCAAGACCTCATTTGGCAGCATGGTGTTCGTTAGCCCAAAGACGTTATAGGGCACGAGCATTTCCTTCCTGCCGACGAGCTTGAAGTTGAAGCGATCCATGCGGCCAACAAAGCCGAAGACCTCATCCCACAACATTACACCACCATAAGCGGCGATCGGCACATCGTAGGCAAACTCCGGTGCCAGACGGATGCGGCGCTGTCCCGGGGTATAGAACCAGACTTTCTGTCCGTTGGGGATATAGTAGTTCAGGAAGACGATGCCCGCCGACGACGGCGGAGAATACATAGTTGAGTTAAGGGCGAAGTAGGCATCATATGTTATGGGACGCAGCGCGTTCTTCACGTCATACCAAGGGTGGGTGTAGTGATTGTCGGAGCCAGGCAAATCAGACACATTGCCCGCGCTGTCAACCAGGAAGCCTTGACTGACATTGTGGCTGACGGCCGCCGAAAAGCGGAGGTTATTGTTCCACATTACTTCATAGCCCGTCTTGGGAATCGGAAATGGAATTCCGGCGTAGGCCATATTGCCCTTGTCGGCCCCCTCGAGTGAGTCCCCTTCCACCACGCCGCCCAATTTGGCTGTGGTAGCATTCTTCAGGGTATTTTGCAGTACCCCCGCCGTATATCGCATGCTGCGATGGGTCGGATACACATTAATCTGGTATCCGTACTGTTTCATCATGGCCTTGGTGCCCTCCGTCAACAGAGCATCATACTGCGCCATGTTCTTGTCATTGACCGAGTACAAAGGCTTTTCCCCAGCGAATGGGTCGACATAATAGTTCGAAGTCTTGGGGTCATATCCCGCCACCTTCTCGATGCCACCCGTATATGGGGGGATGGATCCATCCGCATTGCCGGCCTTGATCGCGCCGAACTCGGTCAGCGTCGTACCGAGTTGCTTGGCTTCCTCAGCTGTCACCAGCGCCAGTACCGTAGTACTACACAGTGAAATCCCCAAAGCAAACAGTGCTCCTAGAATCGTTCTCTTGTTTGACATAATATTTGGTCTCCTTATGGCGTCAGAATTAGAATGAAGTCTTAAACTGCAGTTCGAACCAGCCGCGGTCATTCAGTGAAACGGCACCGATGCCGCCGAAGCCTGCCAGAGCATTGCGGCCTGAGAAAGGATCGATTCCTTTCGGCCCTTGACGCCAGTGGTAGCCGTTGTAGGAAAACCCTAGGGTTGATTTGGACTTGTAGGTGGCCTTGACGCCTATCGAGTATATTTCCGTCCCTTGGCCGTAGAACCCACTGGCGCGATAGGCCGGGTTCCCTCTCACGCCATAAGTAAGTGACATCGGCGCGGAGAGATCAATACCCGGCCACACTTGCATCCACTGGGGCTCAAACAGTCCGGCAATGGCCAAGGAGTTCTTTGTCGAGCAACCGTCCTTCCAAGACTGGCCTGCGCAACTCGCAAAGTTCTCTCCCATGTAGATGTTTGCGTTGTCGGTTACCTTATTCAATCGTGTATATGTGAATTCAGCCAACAGAATGCCGGTATCCCACACTGGCGTCTTGCCAAGCTGGACAAAGGCATTGCCAATCAGATTGGTGATGTCGCCCCTAGCGCCCGTATTCGACGGCGCCAAACCTGCGGTATTCAGTGCTGTGTGACTGCGATGGCTGAGTTCCCAGCCAGTACTGATTAAACCCCAGGTCTTTTCGAAGCTGATGCCGAAAAGCTTGGACTTCTGATTGATGGTACTCTGTAATTGGCCGGTCGCCGGGTTAACTAGCGCCAACCAGGGATCAACTTCATCAAACTGCCGGTAATAGAATCCAAGATCGCCATCCAACCACTCGGGTGACCAATTCATCTTTAATCCCCAGTTGTGGTTGTTGTTGGGCGGTTCCACGATGCCGGCGTTCCCCGTAATGCCGCCAAGACCAAGAGGTCCCGCCTGATTGGGTCCTTTGAAAAGGATGTCAAAGAAACCCAAGTAAGTTCCGGCTTCCGGGTAGCGGTTGGGACGGTATTCAAAGAAATATTGCCCCGTTACCGAAAGGTTAGGGGCGAGTTCTGCAGACAGCAATACCTGGGTACGCGGCAGGAATAACTCCTTGACCTCGGAGCCCGGCTGCGAAAAGGCCTTCACGAAATCAAGTGGCTGTTGAGAATAGGCGATATTGGAAAAGGGGAAGAAGAAGGCATTGCCCCAGTATTGGCTCAACCGGCCAGCCTTGGCATACACCGGTTTGCTGCCAATATTTGAATTGACATAAACAAAGGCATCGAGAAATTCCCCACCTTCTATGAAGTAGCGCTTTGTGTAGTTGGAATAGGTGTTGCCTTTATATGCGGTCGCTTGACCTCCCGCAGCAGCCATATTTGCAGAAATGGCTGGGTTTTGCTTGACGTTGTCGTTATAAGCGAAATCCTTCCAGATCGAAGCCGAAATCCGAAACCCCATGTCTTGCTTATAGACCCCCTGAAACTCAATCAAATCCTGAACGCGGTTTGTGACCATATCGCCCTTTTTAGGGAACTTGTAGTCACCCGTTGCAAAGGCAAAGTGGTTGCCAATATTCGGATCCAAACCCTGTGCTCGCCAACCCATGGTGTATTGGATTGAGTTATCAAAATTCACTACCCAGTCCGGGTCAGTTTCAAATTGGAAAGCGTTTGCAGTACTCGTCAAACAAAACGCTGAAACTGCCAGGATCACCGCCCTTGTCGTACATAGCCTCAAAGATAGGCTTGTCATCTCTCGCCCCCCCCTATGTAAAGGTAAAGTACAAACTCGTCAAGTTAATATTAGAAAACCGTTCAAAACTACTCACTCTTGGCAGAGTTACCTTATTTCTGCCTGTCTCGCAATCTTTAAACTTCGAGGAGTATGATATTTCTGGCCTCTTATTGCGGTGAGTGTGCGTATGTTATGCGAGCACGAATTTGCGTGTATTGAACATAATAGCCTTTGTTGTTGGAAAGTATTGCTATTGAGTTACCAAAGGTTGGCCTGTCTTAGGAGATCTCCGATGAAAGGGATTAGCAGTGCGTTTGATGTCTTTATCCGAGAACCGGATGACATTCGAACGGCTGCGCTGCGGATGCGTGAAATATCTGAGGAATTGGGGCCCTTTCTCATTCTTGCCTGTGATGACATTTCAAGTCCCGCACCCATGTGCGATGCAGAGGGGAACATTCTTGCGGTTGAAGTATTCAGGTGGGTCGAAAAAAGCAATTGGTACCAGAACAAGGCCCTTGCCTTGGGTGATCCAATCAGTGTGGCCTGCCGTCACGAGAGTGAAACCTTTTGTTTCAGCGGGGGAAGATTCATATCCAATCAGCCCAGTGGATTACTGAATTCTGACGATTTATGCAATATCGGCAAGCTTGGGTTCAACCCAACGTCTGGAATCATAGTTCCCATCCATATGTCGATGGGAACCATCGGCGCAGTGGGTTGGTACAATTTTGATGAGGATTTTGACGTTGTACCTGTCTATCGGCGACACGGGGACGACTTGCTGGTCATGGCGAGTCGGTTTATCAATGGCTACAGAAAAGTAACCCGGCCGAACGATCAACTGAAAGTTAATGATCCTCACCTGACCAAGCGGGAAGTCTTGTGCTTGAAGTGGGCTGCTTTCGGCAAGACCGACGAAGAAATAGCCCTTATCATCGGGCGGTCCACTTCTACTATCCGTTTCCACCTCAACAATGCGGCAATGAAACTTAACACCAGCAATCGTCCACAAACAGTTGTGAAGGCGTCACAGTTGGGGTTCATCGGCCAATATCATATGGCGGCATCACCATCTGTTGCTGGGTGTGCGAAGCAACAGAGCAAGAAAGTCTAAAGCGAACCTCTGCTGGTAGAGCAAATTCAGGATCGACGATAGTTTGTCTCGGCCCAATATATACGAATCTCAATAGATAGTATTTCTATCCTGTCGTCGACGATACTGCCCAGATAGACGACAAATGAATCAGTGCCATTTCCCCTGTTTCTATGTTTGTATCAAATTAATTTGAACATGAATTACCCTCGCCTAAAGGCGAGGAGTTTGTGGATCCCCGAAGGGGACTCTAAATCCGCGGCAGCAAAGTTTCGATGGGCGGCGGTATGCACGCTGGATCGGATTCGAAACCCATGTTGACAACAAGCGCACGCTCACGATCCTGTTCTTCCTTGGACGCGCTTAGCACGAGCTTTCTGACCGATGCCAGTGCCGCCTCGCCACCTTTCGCATGCACGGCTTTAATCAGTTCCCCGACAGTTGCGCGTAGATCGAAAATCGCCGTCTCCAGTTCCGCCGGCTCGGCACGTGCCCGTTCCAGCACGTCAGCGCCTTGTTCCACCAGCGCCTTGAGTTGCGTCATGGCGGCGCCGCCGGCATTAGGGTTCACTTGCGCAATCAGTTCGCGGGAAAGTTTCACGTATCGGTCTAATTCGTCACGATCATAACGATAGGCAATCGGCAGACGCTTATAGATCATCTGCAGTGTGCCGATGACGAGCCTCGCCTGTTCCTGGGCCATCTTGTGCTCAGGATCGACCGCCGGCAGCACCACGTCAATCATGGCTTTGATCATGGCCTGCAGCTGTATGTCGGGACGTACGTCCATTTAGCCTACCTCCTCTAGTTTATCGCGCAAATATGCCAGGACGGGATAACCCAAACCCATGACCCAGGTCAGTAACAGATCCTGATGGGTCTTGCCGTTGCGTGCTGGCCTGTAGCCGGATGCAATGACGATAACGGCGGTACGGTAAGATTGAAAGATATGATAGTAATCGATGGTCTTCTGATCAATGGTCAAGCCCGAGGCCTTCTCGAAGGCTTCATACAACGCCTGGACCGGCATCATGCCGCTGGCGAGGAGAGTCGACCCATCCTCTGAGTAATGAGAGAAATAAGGCAGCGTCGTAAACGCAACATCGTAGTGGAAATCGCCGAGGTATGCCAGTTCCCAGTCCAGCCAGGCGGTGATGCGATCGTCATGCTCGGTATACAGGAAGTTGCCTGCGCGGAAATCGCCATGCACCAGCGAAAGTCGATCAACAGTGGGCATGTTGTCGCGCAGCCAGATGGCGGCCAGCCTCATGAGCGGAATGTCCCGGTTGCTGTCTTCCTCCCAGATGCGCTCCCACCAGTTCAGGTGCATGCTGATAGCATCGGTGCCGAGGGCCGGAACATCCAGGGAACTCAGATCGGCCTTGCGCCAGTCCCAAGTATGCAGCTTGGCAAGATGCTCGACATACTGCTTGGCCAGTACCTTCCTGACCTCCGGGCCGAAATTGGTGCCGAGCCCGGTGACGTTGCTCACGACACCGCTCGGCTTCGCAACGCCTTCGGCAAAACCGTAGATGATCGCCGGATAGGGAAAATGCGTGCCGTCCTGGTCGATCCAATAGACGGGGGGCACAGGCAATATCTCGCCGACCGCCCTGATGACCTGGAATTCGCGCAACCGGCTCGTTTCAACAATAGATTCGGCCGGCTCCATGCGAATCACCATGGGCGTTATGGTGCGGCCGACGCCCGGTTGATTCCAGTCGAGCTTGAATGCAACTTGGAGTTTGGAGGCCCCTCCCGAGAGCCATTTCGCATCGCGAACTTCGAAGGTGTCTTTCAGTTCATTCGCCAGTAGAGAGTGCAGGCTGGCACATAGGGTTTCCAGGCTGACCGGCGAGTAGCTGGGGCCGTTCCGGCGCTGCAGTTTGCGGGTGAAGATGCGATCCATCTCCTTTTCGCAGGGAAAGCGTTTCCGCAGGCTGGCGATCCATTTCGGTGAAGGATGGTTCTTATCAATAGCTGCCACATCCATGGTACTGTTCCTCATTTGAAGCCGTAAGGTTTGTACGGGCCGTTGATGAACATCTCGAGATGGCCAGCACCTTTCGTTACGGTGCCATCGGGCGCGTAGGTCGTGATGCGGAGCAAATACTCGACGCCGTGGATCGGTTCTCTGTAACTCAGCCCCATCTGCATGGAGTCAGGCGCGTTCGTGCCGTCGGCGCCATAGGGAACATAGTGGAACGGCTGTTTCGAAAAATCGAACTCGTCCCATTCAGTCACTAGGGTCTCGGAACCGTGATAACAGTGGACTGTGCCGCCATCCTTCCAGCTTCCCGGCGTATAGCCGATTGTTTGCGGAACCCAGGGTGGCGCCGCGGCTTCCATCTCTTGACGCCATTCGCGACCGTGACTGTCCTTGAGAGTGACTACAGCACATCTCATGATCCGCGTGCCGGGTTCAAACTCAATGGCATGGCTGGCGCCGGCCATCTCGATCACCTCATCCGCCCAACCCTTGTAGATGCGTCCTCCGAACGGCGTGCCGAAGACGTCGTCAAGCTTGCGCTGCATGCCTTCGGCATCCTCGTGCATGTGATAAAAGCCGCTGTAGTCCCCACTTTTGAACACCACCCAGAAACGCAGCGCGCGCGCTGCACCGCTCGGTGGTTTGGGAGGTAGCCAGCGATCGTCAACGGCAAAGGGAGGTCGTTCGAAATAGAGACCCCAACTATGGTCGCGTACGCCGACCCAGCCACTATTGCCAACATCCCAGTTGCGTTTGCCGAGACGCAGGATCCCGCTTGTCGTGCCCGGTTGTGTATAGCGACTCTGGTCGGTGGTACGCCGTCCCCGCCTCTCGGCGCTGTGATGTCCCTCAAGAAATGCAGGAGACGATCCTTCCCACAGGATATCGAAACTGATGCCGCTGTCGTTGTCATCAAGGATCAGGCGGATCTTCTTGAGCGGCTCAATGATCTGAACCCGGAAAGGTCCGACACAGAGGTTGTAGTCCTGTCGCCAGCTGCGACTAAAACGAAAGGTACGTTGGACACCGCCGAGATTAAAGAGCGCGTAACCCCCAATCATGTCAGTGTTCGGATTGATCCGGAAACCCGTGCAGAAGAAAATTTTTTCATCCGGGTTGATCACCCCAAAGAAGTACCCTTCGTCCCAGTTGAAATCGGTCGATGGAATGTAGCTGACGGGATAAGGGGTGGTATGTAGAGGAAACTCGTCGTAGGGGGTTAGCATGTGGGGCATCGTACTTCCTTTCGTATTTGAGCGATAGCTAAAGCCTATTGAAGTTGCGCATTATTCGGTTGAATCAGAATTGTGTGTCAATGACTTTGGGACGCCGGAGTGCTTAGACTGGCGTCGGAAGATGAGATGTTTCCTGGTCGGCGGGATCCTCTATTGTTGAGTTGATTCTCGCGGGCAATTATCAGCTTATGTTGACGACGAACTGTCGGACTAGCTCTTTGATTGCATCTGTGCCACAAGCTTGGGCAAATTCGGTTGGCCGGTGGCTGCCATAAGTCCGCCATCGGCGACCACGATGCTCCCGGTCATGAAACTCGCCGCATCGGAGGCAAGAAAAGCCAACACGTTAGCGATTTCCTCTGGTCGGCCGGCACGTCCCATTGGGACGTTATCAACCCAAGTCTTGCTTAGTCCCGCTTCGATGATGAAGGCGCTCATGGGAGTATCCACATAGCCGACGCAGACGGCATTTGCGCGAATGTTGTCCTTGGCATGGTCAATTGCCAGCGATTTCGTATAATTGTTCACAGCACCTTTTGCGGCGTTGTAGGCAGTGAACCCATAGTCGGCGGCAAGACCGGAAATCGAAGAAGTGTTGACTATGGCGCCACCATGGCGGCGCTTCATTAAGGGAATGGCCGCCCTGCATGCATAGAAAACAGCATTGAGATTGACAGCGATAGTCTGAGCCCACGTTTCAGGGTCGAGGTCGGGTGTGAATCCGAGGCAGGGCAGGCCGGCATTGTTGATAAGGATGTCTAGGCCGCCAAAAGCATCGGCTGCTTTTTCGATTACGGCTTCAACCTCCGTCCGAATGGCAACGTCGCATTTTTGGAAGATCATGGAGTCAGCGCTGATTTTGTGCGCCCAACTGTCAACGGCGGGTTCTTTACGGGCGCAGATCACAACGCGCGCGCCTTCTTCCACTAAGAGTTGTGCCGTAGCCGCACCGATACCTGTCGTGCCGCCGGTAATCACCGCGATCTTCCCGTAAAATTGCTTACCCTTCATTGCCATCCCCTCTCAAATTTACCGCCTTTGTTCACCTCGCCTTTTCGATGATCCTGCTTTGGCGATTCTGGTATCTATGAAATGAGTTTTACTCAGACATCAAAACCCTTCCAAGGCAAGCGGTAACCGTTCTCGCACATGCCGTAGCCGACTGTCCCGTCAGACATGCGGTACTCCGCGATCTGTTCGCACATGATGAAGTTGTCCAGGGAGAAGAACCAACGGAGCAAAGGCTTGAAGGTGAACTCGTATTTTCGGTCATTCTCGTCGGTGAATTTCCAGTGTCCGCTGGCAATCGAGAAAGTGTCATCGGCATAGGTCTGTTTAGCTTCGATGTCCTTGACCCGCAGCCACTTCTTGCCGTCGTGGTACATGCGCATGTACGATGTTTGTTTGTCGGTTGAGACGGCGCGAAGGCCTGCGAGCGCGGTGCCGTTCTCGAATATTGGCCATGCCAGGCGGTAGTGGGCGAGACAGTCCCAGTTTCGGGGACCTGCGCCGATATCGCGAAAACCGGTACCGTTAATTTCTGTACGGTCACCGCGATGGATGATGTGGCCACTTACTCTTGACGTACCTTCGAGATGAATGTGCGCCATTTCGGTGGGAAATACCTGGACGTTCTGGGCAATCGCAATCGCATCCTCCAAGGGATGCAATTCGTCCCAAGCAAGATCCACCGAAAAATCCTTACTTGAGAACACTATTCGGGTCTTCTTCAAGGGTTCGACGGCATGAATGTACATGCCGGCAATCTTGACGCCGTTTGCCGGTCGATCGTAGGTATAGGGCAAGTTCATATTCACCCGATTGAAGATCGGCAGACCGTCTTTAAAGAAGATAAACCAGGTATTACTTTCCCGGTGGTTTTCATGCAGGCCAAGGCGAATCAGCGCGGCAACCTTGGTCGTGGGATCATAGAAGTTGTAGTAAAAGCTTTGGCCCCAGTTGGGATTACCGTCACCAGGAATCAGGCCTTCGTATATTTCATATTGCTTACTCATTTTGTCAGCTCTCCATAATGGGCGCTCATATTGTTTTTCAATCAAGTGTTATAGGGGCAGTACTCAGTAAGATCACTCTTGGACAAGTCGTCTCACAGATGGAGCCAGTCAGTCGATGATCGTACGTATGGGGCGCAGTCTTCTTAACTCATACGCAACAGTCGGCAATGGAGGGATACGACATCGTCATGGCTTCACCGCTTGTGGTCTAAATTATCGGCTCACGAGAACTAAGAACGCGTTCCCGGTCTCTCGCCGATCAGGGTTTCGATGGCCGGGATTGCCTTCGGATCGGGTTCCCAGCCCTGCGTAATCAGCCATGAACGTTCTCGCAGCAGTTGCCCCTTGGCATGCGTCGTCACACTCGAGCTAATGTGCGTGAGTTTCGCCATGTCGTTCGTGGCATAGATCGCCATGATCAGCGCGCCGATCTTCTCGCGCAAGTCAAAGTTCGCCGCTTCCAGCTCGCTCGGCTCGGCGCGCGCGCGTTCCAGCACGTCTTCGCCCACTTCGACGCTGGTGGACAGGGCGTACATCGCTTCGTCCGCGCCGGGCAGGCCCTTGGCCTGGCTCTTCAGGGTTTCTGCCAGGGCGAGGAAGCGCAACAACTCGTCGCGATCATAGCGATACATCAGCGGCAGGCGCTGGGCCACCAGATGCAGCATACCGATCACCAGGCGCACCTGTTCCTGCGCCAGCTTGTTGTCCGCGGCCACGGCTGGGAGTACCACGTCTGTCATGGCCTTGATAACAGTTTTAATCTGCAGTGCGGGGCGAAGTTCCATGTCAGAGCACCTCCTCAAGTTGTGTTCTGAGTTCGTCAAGAACAGTGTAGGAGCAGCCCATGACCCAGGCCACGAGTATGTCATGGTGCGTCTTGCCGCTGCTGCTAATGCGATATGTCGTAGCGTTTGTCAGGGTTGCCAGTTGGTAGGCGTTCTTGATTCGGTAATAGGTGAGCAGCTTTGGGTTGATACTCAGACCCGAAGCCTTCTCATAGGCTTCGCAGAAGTCGCTTTCGGACATCAGTCCGCCAACAAGAAAGGTCTTGCCGTCTTCGGCGAGGTGCCCGAACATGACGTTCACCACCCAGGCCAGGTCTTCATGCCGATCACCGAGGTGAGCTAGTTCCCAGTCGAGCCAAGCAGAGATCTTGTTGTCATGCTCGGTATATAAGAAATTGCCGGTGCGATAGTCGCCATGGATAACCGACACGTGGTCGACCACGGGCATGTTGTTGCGCAGCCAAGCAGAGGCCAGACGCATCAGCGGGATGTCTTCGTTGGAATCTTCCTCCCAGATGCGATCCCAGCAGTTGAGCTGCCATTCGACGGCCTGGGTCGTGCCTGGCGCAGGTTTGTCGAAGGCGCTTAGATCGGCCGTACTCCAGTCGAACAGGTGAATGCGTGCAAGGTGATCGACGAACTGCGGCCCGAGTATTGGCCGTAACTCGGGGCCGAGGTTGGTACAAAGGCCGGCGACGTTGCTGATCGCCTTGGAAGGTTTGGTAACTCCCTCAACAAATCCGTAGATGATGGCCGGATAGGGGAGAAAATTGCCTTCCGCATCGATCCAGTGGATGGGCGGCACCGGCACGTGACTCTCGAACGCTTTGATGATCTGGAATTCGCGCAGACGGCTGGTCTCTACTATTGATTCGGACGGTTCCATGCGCAGTACCATGGGCGTACTGGTCCGGCCGACGCCGGGCTGGTTCCAATTCAGAGTAAAGGACATCTGCAGTTTTGAGGCACCGCCCGAGAGCCATTTGGCCTCGGTGATTCGAAATTCACGCTTGATTTCGCTGCGTATCAGCGCCTCGGTGCCCTTGACCAGGGTCTCGAGACTGACCGAGGTAAAGGGTGGGCCAGCTCGGCGCTGCATTTTTCGCGTCAGAATGCGATCGATTTCTTTCTCACAAGGAAACCGCGTGCGCAGATGCTCGATTAATTCATGCGTGGGATGGCTCTTATCATAAGCGGACATTGGCTACCTCTATTATGGATATATCTGCTGGCAAGAGAAAAGGCGACAGATCGTACCTTCTATCGCCTAATACTCTTGTTCGACGATGTTGTTGAGAGTTCTAATCTCGCATTGTTGCTAAATGGCGTAGGCACCACCGTCCACGCATAAATCGGCGCCGGTGACGAACTGAGCTTCATCGGAACACAGATACAGGGATGCATAGGCAATATCCTCAGGTATACCGATCCTTCCCATGGGGAGCGCCTCCTCAAGGGCCTTCATCATGTAATCTGGAACTTCGCCCAAGATCGGCGTCTTGATCACGCCGGGATACACCGTATTTACCCGCAAACCGCGGCGAGCATATTCCACTGCGGCCGCTTTGCTCATGGCCCGCACTGCCGCCTTGCTCGCATGGTAGGCAATCCCTTCTGGGCTTCCAACCAAGCCATAAAGAGATGAGATATTGACGATCGCTGCGTTTCCAGATTTCAGAAGTTCCGGCATCGCGGTCTTCATGCCCAGCCACACGCCTGTCTGGTTGACGGCAACGACTCGGTTCCAACCTTCATTCGATTCCGATTCCACTCCCCCCGGAATGAAAATCCCCGCGTTGTTGATCAACGTTGTCAAAGAGCCAAAGCGGCCGACTGCCTCGGCCACCGCCTTCTTCCAGTTGCTTTCGTCGGTTACATCAAGGCGAAAAAATTCGGCTTCACCACTTTTACGCTTAACATCATCCACGACTCTGCATCCCAATTCCTCTTGAACGTCGCATACGAGAACTTTGGCCCCCGCATCACTGAAGAGCCGCACATGGGCGGCCCCGATGCCGCTTGCGCCACCCGTAATAAGCGCTACCTTGTTCTGTAACCTCTTGTTCATCTCTATTCCTCCTATTTGAGTGTTTGAACGATAAGAAATGCAGTGCTGTCCGGTTAAATGAAGAGTTGAATCGCTAAAAGCAATGACTGTTGCGGGTATTAGTTCTAACAACTTTCTGCTGCCAACAGCAACCGTCTACGCACTCTACAAGAGCCGCTGGCAGGCCGAATGATTCATCAACGAATCAAACAGCATCTTTGTATAAAGCGATTCTTCGGAACATCGGGTATGTGGTCAAGTCGCTGAGCTGGATTGCCATGTCCGCCTATGCCTTCGTCACCATCATCAGAAAATGCCACAGCCTCGACGTTTCACTCTACACCCTGCTATAGATTCTGTCGGTCACCCTTTTCGAGAAGATACCCATGCAGCAATCCTTCACGACATAGGCATCACCCGAAAACCAGAGTAATTTTGCCACGCGACTGTTACTCTTCGAGTATGCCCCGGGCACCACTACCACAGTGTGTTTGGCGAGAATATACGATTGCAAAATTACTTGTATTGAACGTTATGGCCTTTCCACTTGAATGGCGTTGCCATCCCGTCGTTGACGATGCTGTCCAGATAGGCGACAAAATGAGTCAGAGCCATTTCCTCGTTCCTATGTTTGTATCAAATTAGTGTCTTTCTTCACTACTGCCACCAACCTGATAGCAACGCTGACTAAAACGCATGCCGAAGTCTGCTCGACGACAAGTTCAAGTTCTACGCGACGCCACGGCTGCTGATCGTCGATAAAATTAAATACTTGCCGATCGGCAGAACGGATGCCAACCTGTTCTTCCAGTTGATCAGCCGCAGCTATGAGCGTGGCCCAATGATCCTGACCAACGACCAAAATTTCGGTGATTGTGGCGAGACATTTGGCGACCGGGCCATTGTCACCGCGATTATCGACCGCCTACCTCATCATGCCGTGACGCTCAATACTCGCGGCGATCAGTACCGGCTCAAGATAATATGATGACTAGCCTCGTCCGTCCGGAAGACGGCCTAAGCGTATCCAGGATGAGGGGAATTCGATTGCCACACCTGGGGAAAATTAGGTTGCCCTTGACAGCTTAGCCACAAAATTAGTGAAAATCTTTGGCAGCGGTTAGTCTTACGAGGGAAAGCGCTCCTTCTACCTGAATGTCAGCGGGCGCAAGGGCAACAGACTCTCACACCTTTCGCATCGAGCAAGGTCAAGTCGCTGAAAGATGCGGCTGGCGTGCAGATTGGCTGGCGACGAAGGACGCATCGATCCAAGACGCTTTGAGTCTGACGAATTGCGCCGTATCGGCGAGCGCTGATCGCCGAGCTTTGCTAGTTTTTGGCGCACAAGATGGCTTGCAGCGAACTGCGTTGCAGGTCGGTCAAACGCTGGTTGTCAGCCATGTAATCACAGGCTCGGCGTCCTGTCGCATCACTTTGGCTGACTGCGGCACCGCGCTCGACTAGCAAGCGTATTAGCGGTTCGGCAGCACCGGCCGCAGCGTACATCAAGGCCGTTCGACCGGCTACCGCACCCTCGCCGTTGTCGATCCCGCCAGCGCCTTCAGCGTGCCAGGCAATTGTCGCGCGTTGCGGATCAGCACCCGCATCGAGCAGAATCTGCGCGCTTCCCTGCTGGTTGGTCTGCGCTGCCGTCATCAACGCCGTCTTGCGCCAGTCGTTGCTGGCGTTCGCGTCGAGGCCTGCCACCAACAATTGGCGCAATGTCTCGGGATCCCTTACGGCGGCCATCAATGCGGTGTCGCCAGCCGGCCCGCTGCCTTTACTGGAGCCTGTCATGCCGATTTCATATTTAACGAAGTCGGCTATGACCTCGGGTAGGGCGCGATTCAGCACGGCGCTGTGCAATCCGGTATAGCGACGACCCTGCTCCAGATCTCCCGGCACCGGCGCCGGCGCGTAACGCGGCCTGGCTTTGGGATTTTTCCCAAGAGTGGAAGGCGCAGCCTCTTGCAAATTATCCGCCGCCTTGTCCAGTGTTTCGATGATCAACAAATCTGCCGCCGCGACCGCCTCATCCGGCTTCAATCCTTGGCTGTTCTGATAGGCCCGTATGAGTTCGACATGCGCGGGCTGAATCAACGGAATCAATCGTCGATAGAGTAATTTGCACGGCAGATTGCGTTCTGACCAGGTGAATATCGCCTCCATCGCCGCGTCATGCCTGCGCCGCAGGGCTCCCTCACGCTGATAACGGTCGACTACGTCCAACATCAGCAGAGGCATGTTGTAGAAGGTCCACAGAGATTCCTTGTCCAGCAATACTTCATCCTGCCGCTCATCAGGTGCAAGAGCTTCGGGGGCTTCGCCAGACATGGTGTTGAGCACGTTGCGCAGCTCGGTGTACAGCGGCAGCCGCTCGAAGACTCTCGCCATTGGCGGCGTCAAATAGGTACGAAAGAGGCATCTTGGCTGCAAGCTTGGCGTCAATTCGTACACGCCGGCATGCGGCGATTCCCCGCGCGCAGCGGCCGCGTAATAACCCCAAGTTTCGACCACCAGGACGAATTCGCGTTCGCCGAACATGAAGACGTCGAGCGCGGCATAGTCGAGCGTTTGCGAGGAACTGGCGCTGAAGCTGCCACCGGCATTCGGCAATTGGGCAACCCAGACGGGTAAGGCATTTTCGTCGATCAGGTTTTGTCCGTTGCGGGACAAGCCTTTGGCGCGCAGCTGATAACTGGCATAAGGGCCTGCCTCGTAGAGGCTTGCGGCCAGGTTTCCTGTTTTGTCAGCACTGCTGCGCGGCCCATGGGAACCGGCCAGTTCGCTCAAGCCGGCTATGCGGGAAGGGTCGACCTGCCCAATGTCGCTGATCGCCACATTGAACTTCCTACCCAGCTCGGCGCACAGTGCTGGCTCGCGGTCATCGACGAGGCGGAATTCGACATAAGCTGCAAGTGGGTGCTGCTTGCCGGCTAGGGAGCGCGGCTGCGGCACCGGCCAACGCTGCAGCTCGGTGATGCGTGTGCGATAGAGGCTTAGCAAACAGTTGGCCGGCGCCGTCCGCGCCGCAAGGTCGCGCTGGTTGGCGGACAGGCATTGGCTGGCACGGCTGAGCAGCCAGCGGCGCTGGTTGGCGAGGAGTTCGGAGCGTCCGAAGAAGTCGAGCTCTCTAAGCTTGCCCCGGAAAGACTGCGCCATCTCTCGGTCTAGTCCGGCTAGTGCTTCGTTCTCGCAGATGACTTCCTGCAGCGGAATTACCGGCATGGTGCAGTTGAAGCTGGCCGAATATCGCGTAGGCTGCAAGACCCTCGGTGGCGTCGGCAGGCTTTGCGTGCCGGCACATGCGGTGATCAGCAAAGGCAGAATCCATGCGGCCCGGAGCCAGGTGCCCGCTGCAGTCTTCATCGTCTATCTCCTTTTCGGCAGTTCAGCGCGTGCGGAAATTGGCGCTGCCATAGATGACATATTGTTCCGCGCCAAGATCGGGCGGCGGTGGAAACGGGCCGGCTTTGAGCAATGCAGCTTCGGCAGCGGCGTCGAGCATACCGTCGCCACAGGGTTCAATATGATGCGAGATCATTTTGCCGTTGCGATCAACCACGATTTCGTAAGGTACAGTGCATTGGCGTTTCAGCTGCTTAGGGTCGCCTTTATAGCCAGGCGGCGGCTCATAGACGGCATCGGGCGGGTAATCTAACTTTGCGACGACGCGGGTCTTGACCTTGTCGGCATAATCGGGCGGGACACGCCGTGCTCCGCCGGCGCCGCGCCCCGTACCTGCTCCAGGTGCAACGGCAACCCAGTCGTCGTCATTTTTGGCAAATTCGTGCACTGGGGCGCCCGCTGGAGCTGGCAGCTCGACTGGTTTCTTTGGTTGCGGTTTGACCGGAGCCGGCGCATGCGGCAAAGGCTGCGGCTTGATATCTTTCAGCGCTGGCGGTGCGGTAGGAGGCGGTGGTGGCCGCAC
Organism: Georgfuchsia toluolica; assembly: GCF_907163265.1. Taxonomy (NCBI): domain Bacteria; kingdom Pseudomonadati; phylum Pseudomonadota; class Betaproteobacteria; order Nitrosomonadales; family Sterolibacteriaceae; genus Georgfuchsia; species Georgfuchsia toluolica. Next base: position 2,761,326 of record NZ_CAJQUM010000001.1, on the reverse strand, counting down.
CAGTTCGAGGGCGATGACATGAGGTGGCAACGCCGTGGGGCCGCCGCCCAGCGTGGTCGTGAGCAGCCAGACCAGCAGAGCGGCGTGCACCATCAGAGAAAAAACGAACGCCCCGCCGCGCGAAAACCAGTCCGGTGATGATGCGACGGCTGAATTCACTGCTCCGCAACTTCCTCTGTCAATAAACCGATCTTGGTATAACCGCCGGCTTGCAGCGCGGTCATGACAGCCATCAACTGACCATATTCCGCATGCCGATCCCCGCGCACGAAAAGACGCACCTCATGATTGCCTTGGGTTCTTGCTTGCAGCTCAGCAATCAGCTGGTGCAAGTCGCTGCGGTCGTTCTGGATATAGACCGTGCCGTTTTTTTGCACGCTGATGTAGATAGGCTCCAGCGGCGGCGGAGTCGGCGCTGCGGCGTTGGGCGGCAGGTCGACCGGCACGTCGACCATGGACAGTGGGGCCACCACCATGAAGATGATGAGCAAGACCAGGATGACGTCGACAAACGGCGTGACGTTAATCTCCGCATTTTGCTGGTAGCTGTGGCGCTTGATCTGCGATCCGCCACCACTGATTTGGATGGCCATGTTCAGCCCGCTGCATCCAGTTGGCGCGAAACTACATTGACCAGCTCGGCCGAAAAATTGTCGAGCGCACCGACAAATCCATTGATGTCGCGCACGAACTTGTTGTAGATGATCACGGCCGGAATTGCTGCGAACAAGCCGACGGCGGTAGCCAGCAAAGCCTCGGAGATGCCAGGAGCAACCATGGCAAGGTTGGTCGTATTGTTTGCGGCGATCTGAGCGAAGCTGTGGAGTATTCCCCAGACTGTGCCGAACAGGCCGGTAAACGGCGAAGTGGAACCGATTGTCGCGAGGACGCCCATGAATGTTCCAAGACGTCCCAATTCCTGCTCCTGAACGATTCCGGCATTGAGTGCAAGCCGCTGCAGCAGGCGATCCACCTGATGCGGCGTGGGCAGAGCGGAATGCGCCGCTTTGAATTGGTCGAATTCTGCCCGCGCTGCCGCCCACATCCTTCCCATCGCGCTGCTCGCGGAAGTTTGCGCGGGCGGCAGCGTCCCGGCATTCGCGCTTTGACGGAAAGTTGTTAGGAAACTTTGGTTGGTACGCCGCACACGCGAAAAGACCAAGGTCTTTTCGATCAGCACCGTCCAGGTCAGCACCGACGAAAGCGCCAGAAATATAATTACGGCTTTCACCACGATGTGCGACTGAGTGAACATCTGGCGGACGCCCAGATGGTCACTTTTGACAGCGTGCACCCATGAGGCTGCTGTGGCTACCGGGGTAGCAGCGCTGGCAGCTGTCGCTCCCGCAGTGGTCTCAGTTTGTGCCGCTGCCGCTGTGCTGATCGCGACCAGCAGCGTCACAACCAGCAAGCCCTGTATGACGCCGCCGAACAGATTACGCAAAATGGTTTCCCGCATGGTGCCTCCGATATGTTATGTGTATGCCACTTTTTCAACGCGGATGTTTGTTGAAACATACCTTGCATGTAATCAACGTGCAAACCACATGGATTTGACGATGGCGAGAAATCTACAGTTACTGATCACAATATCGTTGTTGCTTGTACCGGGTTGTGCCGGCAATGATGCACAAGGACAACAGCAACCGCTCGATAGACAATTGCTGCCTGATGCCCAGGGAGTGGGCTACGATGCGCTGGCCGAACAAACCCCGCAGTATCCGGCGCTGTATTGCATCACCACCGGCGGCTCTTGTGTCCTAGTCACGCCGGCGGATACCGGTTTGTCCTGCACCTGCGATTCGAATAATCCCAAATACAGCTATGGCGGCCGTACCGGCAGCATTCAACCGTCGTCAAAATACGTAGTCGTTGCGACTGGCCGAGAACAGACCTTAAGGTAACCTGCCGGAATTCAGGACTGGGCATGAGCTATCAACGGTTACCCATGGCGCCGTCGCCATCCGGCCATAAACCGGATGGCGACGGCGCCATGGGTAAGGCAACCGCAAGGTTCACTTATCTCCGCTCAAATTCTGTCGCAATCATACGTAGGCCATTACATCACTTCGTTCGATCCACGGCTTCTTTACACGCGTCAGAATTGTGTTTTCCTCGACAAACGTTAGCCGCATACAACTCGTGGGCAAAATGATGTGCGAAGTCATCTGTAAACAGGCGTTTCCAGGGACGCCTCATGAGTTGGGTCGTCAATCCACGTACAACGCGATCTTGTTTCATCATGATACCGGCGATTTCCCAGGCACGAGGTAACAGCTTTTCGCGAGAGTGCACCTCGTTGACAAGTCCCCATTCCAATGCCTGTTTTGCATCAACGCCTTCAACCATGTACGATGCCCAATTGGCGCGCTTCAGTCCAATTAGTTGCTGAAATACGAGAAGACTCGCATCTCCCGGGACAAGCCCGATACCCCAGTGTATGTCAACAAAGCGAGCATCATCGGCACAAATGGTCAAATCGGCAAGCAAGGCAAACTCCGTGTGAAATCCGGGGCCATTTATTACCGTAATAATTGGGATATCAATAGACCAGAGCATGTTCTCTTGTAACTTTAATCCATCAAGAAACCAGAGGTCGTAGTTGGTTTTCCTGAATGTATCCTCGTTGCTTTCTTGTTTGGTGAAGCTTTCCTTACTGAACTCACGAAGCCAGTAATCTCCTGTCCCGGTCAGGATCATCACTTCGTTATCGCGGTCAGCGCCAACCGCCTGAAACATCTGAGGCAACGCCTTGTGCAACTCAAAGCCCCATATCGCCCCCTCTCCCTTGTTATGCATTCTGACTTCTATAATGCCGTTCTTACGCGTCATAACAAAATGGTCTTTGAAGCGCTCCCTGTATGACTCGAAAGGTTCATCCTTAACAAAATCAAATCCAAGTTTCTTTGACTCTTCATGAATTCCCATGTCTATTTTCCTTTCAGCAAATGATTAGCATCCCATCTGGTCTATCAACGCATCGGATCACATATATGCTGGCTTGTTCAGACCTTTCCTAAACACTAGGCGACGACTCTAAGTGAATTTGAAATCATAGTATTGAAGATTTCAACCGTTATTCTTGTGGTTTGTTGCTCTTGCTCTGAGGGAGTAAAGGTCATTCTGGGCGCAATAACCTAAAGTCAAATCGAGCACTCTTGAAGATAATAGTCATCTGCCACGGGTTCAACGTCGGCTGTGGCCGAAATGCTCCCATTCCAAACCTTGTATTTCTCTGCTGTCTCGCTAATATCTGACCTGCCCCCAATAGCCTTACCAGTCAATCGGCAGGAAGCCCAGTTGCAAGGTTAACCAAACTGCATGGTCTTGCACTGCATCGGCAGCAAGCTGCCGATGCAGTGCGGCGTATTTGGCTGGTGGAATTCCGCTGGGGTTGCGAAGCCAGTTCCACGATCGAAGCCACGATTCTCTAGTGTTGGTACTGCCATCAGTGGTGTCCAAGTTGGACTTCAACGCCGTGGTGAATTGCAGCCACCCGGACTTTGGCGCACTCAAGCCGTCCGCGCCGCAGCCAGTGGAGTGGGACAAGCGTCTGTGAGAGAAAAAGCCGTGAGCCACACTATCCTGGACGCATAAAATGACCAAAGCGGTCATTTTATGTGACATGAATAGCAATGCCCATCGAATTCCCATCCTGCCGGTAGCTTCACGCTTGCTGTTTGTGCCGCTTTGCGCTTCGCGTGCAGATTCCATGTCGGCACCGGCCAGAGAAAATCACGGTGACAAAATCAAATATCAAGCGATGAAATTTTAGTGCCACCGCACTTTCGACATAACCAACGGTCGGACATCATCGTCTGACCATCCCATTCCCATTCGTGTTCGCAATTTGGATCAGGCTTCCTGGGAAACGTTGACTGAGCCGATCGATTGCGGGATGGATCTTCGCGCTTTCCGCGTGCAGATTTCTTGGCGGCTTTCATCGCAGTGTTCCTTTCGATATCGGTCTTTATGCCACAACCAGTATGCGGGCAACGCAGGCTCGCCCGGTGAGCCTGTCAGGAGATAACCCCACCGCCAGAAATTTCACTTCTGGATCGTTTCCGCCTCGCTATCCATCCCACCTTCCATCGATCTGCAAACCTCCTCGCCACCCGGTCATACCAACAGGGCCTGTCATTGAAGTCCCTAAGTAGCGCACTGTATGTGACGGCGCCAGCCTTCCATGCCACCGTGAGCCGGGCATCAAAATCCGCCAGGTACCAGAAGGCCAGTTGCAACAGATGGTGGCGCTCCACGACCGGCCGCATCTCGAAGAACACGCGCCCGGTCTGAACCGGAACGTCGGCGATGCCGATTTCCCGGCAGGCGAATTCGCGCAACGCGACGTTTCGATACCGAACTCCAAGTAGCCAGCAAAGTTGGTGTAGCACGTTGTAATAGCGCACGCTACGCGGTTTGAACCAATCGCCACGGCCTTCCAGCCGGCGCACCGCGATGTCCATCGCTTGCCTCGCGCTTTCCTCATAGAACGTCACCGCCGTCGGCGGCGCCTCGCGCAAATCGAAATCGCAGCGATGGCATTCGGTCAGCAGCCCGCCCTCGATCTCCGTGGGCAGCGCCGGTGGAAGGCGACCGATGCGCCGCAGCGTGGGCAGCGATCGTGGAGCAGCGCCCCATGGATCGAACAATAAATATAGAGCGCCACGCGCCAGCGCTTGCGGAAATACGGCTCGGCATCGGCGACGAGACACGCCGGGCAGAACTGCAGCCCGAAACCGTGGCGCTCGCGGTGTTACATCCGGAGCGGCAGAATCCATTGGGTGATGAAGCTTTCGCGGTAGTCGCGGTACAGGACGCCCTCATACGCGCGCAGCGTGCAGTTGCGTCCAACGTCGAGCGGCGTCGCCGTGTTTTCGCAGAGGGTGTCGATGAGCCAGGACGGCGCTAGGCGGTCGATGTCGCGGTTCCACAACTGGCGCTGCGATCCAAACAGCAGGCGGCAAAAAGACTGTGCTTTCAGCCCATGCGCATGTGCCAGGCGCACCAACCAGCTGGACAACAGCTCGTCGGGTAATGGTTTGAGATGGACGGGCCACAGCGGCCGCGTCAGGCCGTCGCGTCTTTTTCTAGGCAAGCTTCGGCGGCGTCTGCCGCATCGAAGGTTTCACCCACTTCAGTTTCTCCAGCGCCGCCAGAGTAATGCGTTCTTCCCCGGAACGAATGACGGCAATCGAGGCCAACTTCAGCACGTCGTGCATATCGCCCAGAATTCCCTCGCTCATCCAGACGATCTTCTGCAGCAGTTCCGGCTGCTTGAGAAGCGCGGGCTTACGCAGCGGCAGGCGCCGCTCGAAGGAGGCGAGAAGCTTTCCCACTTCCTCGTCGCAATTCCAGAGCGGCAAGTGATCGGGTTGGAACCGGTTCGATAGCTGCGGGTCGGTCGTAAACACCGTCCAGGCCTCCTTGATGCCGGCGGCGACGATGGGAATCTTCAACTCATTACCGAGATCCTTGATGCCGACGCGAAATTCGCGCTGCTTGACGGCGCCACCGATCAGCATGTCATGGATCTCATCGATCAGCAGCATGCGCGTGCCGACTAGGCCCAACAGTTTCTTCACGGCGCGCATGCGTTCCCCGGGAGACGATTTTTCTCGATAGGGCGCGTTCAGCTGGTCCAGGATGCGCGCACACAATTAGCCGATGTCGGGCGACGATAAGCGGACCATCACCGCCGGCACAATCGCGGCCTCTCCTTCCGGGTTCTGGTCGGGTGGATGATTGTCCATGAAGCGCCGCAGCAGATTGGTCTTGCCGTTGTTGCTGCAGGCGACTATTAGCAAGTTTGGCATGCGATCGATAGGTGGATGCGCCAGCAGTTCTTCCATCCGCTCGAGGATTTCCTTCGAGCGACGATACGGAATCCGGTAGCCGGCCTGGATCGCCCAAATCCGGGTTTCAGCGTCGGCATCGGCCATGGCGCGCGACTGTTCGCGCAGATGCGGATAGCGCATAGCGAGTTCGGCCTCAGCGGCTTCGGCCGCACCGTTATCTGCGACCAGATGCGGCTTAGTCGTCATCGTCGTAGGCCGTCACCGCGTCGGGGTCGTAGCCGCGGATGGCCGGCGGCGGAGCGTTCTGCGCCGGTTCTGCCGCGGCGATCGTCGGCAACTCCGTCTTGCGGCGCTTGCGCGTCCTTTCGTCCTCGACGGTGCGCTGCTTCCGGCGTCGAGCCGACTTGGTCTTGGCCTTGGCCTCCTCGACCACGGTGCGCATCTTGAGGATCGATTGAAACACCTCGCGCTCATCCACGCCTTTCTTGCCCTTCTTGGCCATGGCGGTCTTGGCGGCGCGGAATTCCCAGAGACTCACGGCCGGCAGGCTGAGGTCGCGGTAGGGAACGGGGAAGTAGCGCCTGGCGTTGGGCTCGAAAAAATAGATCCGGCTGATGTCGCGCGGATCGCGACGGAAGCGGAACGAGCGTTTCGCCTTCGAGTTGGACGGATCAAAGCTATTGATCCACGGGCGCAAAACGTCGGCGAAGTAATGCACGTCCCATTGCACGCCGTAGTCCTGAATGGTGCGGTCCTCATAGGGCAGGAAATCGATGCGCACTTTCTCCTCGTCGAGGCGCCGCGCCGGCAATCCCCGCCCCGGCCGCCCCTTGGTCCCGAGTAGGCCTTCCCGGTATTTGTGCAGGGGGCTGGTGCCGATGCCCTTGTGCTCGCGGTGGTGATACTTGCCGATCAAATACACGAGCCACTTTTCCAGCTCGGTGAGGGTCATGACGGCGTGCTTCTCCGATTTGTATTCGTCTTTCTGCTTCGGATTGGCGAAGGTGGCGCCCGGGACCTTGTTCAACTCTTCGGAAAACGTTCCCATGAGGCGCTCGATATGGCCACCGTAGTGCGGTGTCTTCACCGGCCGCAGGTGCAGGTCGAAGTCGTATTCCTGAGCCGCGGCGCGCAGCATGTTGCCGCGGAACTCCTTGGCGTTATCCATGTGGAGGATGCCCATGACGCCCCAGCAGGGCCAATCGGCGTCGTGGATGTCGCGGTCGGCGAGCCACTTTTCCTTGGGGAGGATGGCGTGGGAGACGCACATCCCCGCCGACATGGCAGAGGGCGGATTCAACGACAAATACATACCCGTGACAACGCGGCTATAGACGTCGATCGAAAAGGTAACCCACGGCCGCAGAATCGATTCGCGCAGTTCATCATCCACGATGATGACCGGCAGGGGGTATGGTCGATCTGGACGATCCCCAGTGGCCAGTCGGCATCGGGAATTTGGCCTTCGATGGCGTCATGCAGTTCGCGCGCGGCTTTTTCGCCATAGCGAGCCGCCGTCATCTCGCGTCCTGCGCTCCAGACGACGCGGCGCCGCACGGTCTGGTAATGCGGAACCTTCAGGCCGGCCGCTTCGCACTCGATGCGGATTTTTTCGAGGGTGGCGGCGACCGTCGGGTGCGCATCGGTCTTGTAGTAGTTGTCGATGTTGTCGGCGATGATCTTTTCGACAGTTGGGTCTTGGAGCCTCGCCTTGCCTCTGCCGCCCTCCCGTTTCACCGGCAGCAGCGAGGACAACAGTCCCGTATCCAGATAGTCGCGCCGCCAACGGTAGAGGGTACCGAGCGTAATATCGCTCTGCTCGGCAATTCGGGCGGCGACCGCCGATCCCCACGCACCGGGCCGGAGAAGCGGCTTGATCAGTTCGAGCTTGTGCCGGGCAATCTCCCAGTCCTCGCTCGACACATCCTGCAGATCGATATTCTTCTGGGTTTCTCGGTCGTCGGCCTCTTTACCGCTCGGCCGTAATTCCGCAATGGGCAGCGTCTCGAGCGTTCCCGAATCGAGGTTCTTCGCAAGCACCTTGTCCAAGGCGATGACATTGGTGATGACGTATTTCCCGCCAAGATAACTGATCTCGGTTCCCTTGACGACGGACAGCAGCGGCAGGACGCCGGTCATGAAGAGGCCCCCGTCTTGGGAAGCTTCAAGCGGACGCCGTCGGACACCGGCTGGTCGAGATTGACCTCGAGACGCCGGGTGACGACGAGGTGCCAGACGACGGGAATCATGTGCAGCTTTTCCGCGTCGGAATGGCACAATCGACCGATCAACTGCGCATAGGTGGCCTTGCCGCCCATCGCCTTCAGACCTGCAATCACCTTGGATATGTCGTCGGCGTTGGGTGATATGTAGTGATTGATTTCCGCCAGCAGCGGCTTGCGCGAGATGCCGTTCGTATCGGCGCGGTAATGGACCAGGACGTCGGAAACCTATTTGGTGGCGCTTCCCTTGGCGCCCGGCACGGGCACCTTCACCGCCTGTTCTTCATAGCTTTCGACGGCCTGCGGCTGCGGCAACTTTTTTGTCATCGCTTGCCGCGAACTGAGGCTGCTCAAACTCGACGTGCTGCGCGTCTCGCACGAAAGCGGCCAGCAGCATCTCGACGTGCATCAGCTGATCCGCATCGACGTCGACCAGTTCTACGGCATCGAGATCGAGGAATTCCCGGCCCGGATCGCACAAGTGGCGCTGTGGCTGATCGATCACCAGATGAACGTGCGCGTCTCGGAAGAGTTCGGCCTCTACTTCGCCCGCATCCCGTTGAAGAGCACGCTGCACATCCACTGTGCCAATGCGTTGCGGCTGGAATGGAACGAGGTATTGCCAGCCGAGCGGGCCAATTATGTGTTCGGCAATTCGCCGTTTGTCGGCGCGAAGTTCATGAACGATAAACAGCGGAGCGGCGTAGCTGAAGTGTTCGACGGCATTGCCAGTGGCGGTCTGCTCGATCTCGTCGCCGCCTGGTATGTCAAGGCCGCGCACTACCGATGCGGTCTATGGCAAGAAGAGCTTCAAGAACGACGCCGAACGCGTCGCCTTCCTGTTCGAGCTTTACCAGAAATATACGAGCCTGCTGCCCGCAGCCGCGAATCCGAAGCGCGGCAAGCGCGCTTCAGCAAACGGGTGAGATCGTCCAGCCGAGCGAAACGGAAAACATCGCCGGTTGTTTCGTGCCGCGAGCCAGTTTGAGAAATCCGGGGTAAAGGTCGACAACCAGATCGGCCGTATCGGCGACCCTGGCATTAATGGCGTTCGGTTAGCTGTTGGGAGCCGTCACTCAATCCTGCATGTGCTCCAACACCGCCAGCACGTCCTCACGGCGCCGGAGCAATGCCATGACGACGTCAGGGGAGAATTCTGTGGCGGCACGTTCGCGAAAGAATTCAAATACCTTGTCCGTTGGCCACGGATCCTTGTAGGGGCGAAATGTCGTGAGGGCATCGAAGACATCGGCTACCGCCACAATGCAGGCTTCGATCGGGATGGCTTGCTGCGCCAGGCCGCGGGGATAGCCGCTGCCATCCCACCTTTCGTGGTGTCCCGCGGCAATCGACACCGCTATCTGGATCAACAGCGAATCATGCTCTCCCAACAGGGCGACCCCTTTGTCGGTGTGTGTTTGCATCACCGCACGTTCAGCGTCATCCAACAATCCCTGCTTGTGGAGAATGCTGTCGGGAATGCCGATCTTGCCTATGTCATGCAGTTGGGCTGCCTTTTCGATCATGAAACACATATCCATTGGCAAGCCGAGTTCTTCGGCGAGCAAGCGGCTGTAGCGCCCGACACGCGCCACATGCAGTCCTGTTTCGTTGTCGCGCAGTTCGCCGGCAAGTGCCAGCCGGTTCACCAGCGTATCGATCGCCTCATTCAGTTGCCGGGTGCGGCGCTCGACTTCCTTTTCCATCCGCTGGGCCAAGGTGGCTTGCAGACGATACGCTCGTTCGATGCGGAGCATGTTGCGCACTCTCAAACCCACTTCGACCTGATCGATGGGCTTGTTCAGGAAATCGGAAGCGCCGTACTGAAGCGCCCGGTGGCGGGTTTCCGTTTCCAGCAAGCCGGTAATGACGAGGATGGGGAATGCATGCTGTGAAGACAAGTCTGTGGCACGACCTTCTGGCAGGATTTCCCGCATGACATCGAAGCCGCTCATGTGGGGCATCTCAATGTCCAGAATCAACAAGCTGATTGTGCTTTTGTTTTCCTGAAGGTGGGCTACCGCCTTGCGCGGGTCGGTAAATGTATTGATGTAGCTGATTCCCTGCGCCTCGACAATCTTGGAAAGAAACATCACGTTTGTGATCGAGTCGTCGCAAATAATGACGCGAGCGTCAGGAAAATCGACACTGGAATTCATCAAAAGACTTGTTTGCATCGCTATGAGCTTTTAATAATACGCCGAATGCAATCGGATGGCTCGCCCATTCATTACGCTCATGCCTTTTGGAAGCTCTGCTGCGCTTTTAGGATATTGGCGATTTCCAATAATCATTTTGGCCTCACAGCCATGCCGCCCCGCGCACGCCGGAAGAATCGCCGTGGCGGTGCTTGAGAAGACGCGTAGCGACGTGATCGGAGAAGATGTACTCGCCCCACCGGTGCGGCACATTGGTATAGAGGCGATCGAGATTCGATAAGCCGCCGCCAAGGACGACGACAGCGGGGTCGAGAATGTTGATGACTTGTGCCAGCGCGCGTGCCAGGCGCGCTTCGTAGCGTTGCAGCGTGGCTTCACAGGCGGCATCGCCCTGCGCGGCAAATATGCCGATATCTTCGGCAGTCAGCACTGTTTTGTTGATGCGTTCGTGGTCAGCGGTCAGCGCCAGGCCGGAAAGAAATGTCTCGACGCAGCCGCGTCGACCACAATAGCAGGCCGGCCAAAATGATTCTTCGCCCGCGAGTCTGTTATGGCCCCATTCACCGGCAATACTATTGACACCCGTCAGCACCTTGCCATCGATGACGATGCCGCCGCCGACACCGGTGCCGAGGATCACGCCGAATACCACGGCTGCGCCTTGGCCCGCGCCGTCGACGGCCTCGGACAAGGCAAAACAGTTGGCGTCATTGGCGAGTCGCACTTCGCGTTGCAGCAGTGCTTGCAGGTCGCGGCGCAAGGGTTTCCCGTTGAGGCAGGTGGAATTCGCGTTCTTGATGAGTCCGCTGTGCCGCGACTCGGCGCCGGGTATGCCGATGCCGACGCTGCCGCGCTGTCCGAGTTCGTCCTCGACCTGTTCGACCAGTGCCGCAATCGCGGCGACGGTTGCCGTGTAATCGCCCTGTGGCGTGGCGATGCGCTGGCGCAGCAGTTCGCTGCCATCTTCGGCAAGCGCGAGGATTTCGATCTTGCTGCCGCCGAGGTCGACGCCAATGCGCAGCGGCATGGTTCCTACTTGCTCTTTTTGATGTTGGTCAGCGCGGCATGAAAGCCCGGCTCGATTTCATCCATGGCGGAGACAGTGAAACCGACATCACGCAAACGCCCATCGCTCAGAGCGTAGATCCAGCCATGCACGGCAAGCGCCTGGCCGCGCGTCCACGCATCGTGCACGATGGTGGTTTCTGCCACGTTGACCACCTGCTCGAGCACATTGAGTTCACACAGGCGGTCGGCGCGCTTTGCCTCCGGAATTTCTGTGAGCAGCGCGCGATGCTTGTCGCGCACATCCTGGATGTGGCGCAGCCAGTTGTCGATCAAGCCCAGGCGCTCGTTGCGCAGCGCGGCGCTGACGCCGCCGCAGCCGTAGTGACCGACCACCATGATGTGGCGCACCTTGAGCACGTCCACCGCAAACTGGATCACCGACAGGCAATTGAGGTCGGTATGCACCACAACGTTGGCGATGTTGCGATGGACGAATACCTCGCCCGGCAGGAGGCCGGTGATTTCGTTGGCCGGTACGCGCGAGTCGGAGCAGCCGATCCACAAATACTGCGGTGCTTGCAGTTGCGCGAGTTTGCTGAAGAATTCGGGGTCTTCGGCGCAAATGCGCGCGGCCCACTCGCGGTTATTGTCGAGAAGATGGCTGAGGTCGGGGTTATTCATGGTAGTTACTTTCCAAACAGGCCTCTCAACTGGCTCTTGAGGTTGTCATGCAATTTCTGCTGCAGTTCCTGCTTCTTTTCCTCGATGCGTTGCTTCGCCGCATCATTGACCAGATTGGCGAGTTCGAGCTTGAACGAAGGCTTCTCGAACGGGCCGCTGACGCGCACCGGCACTGTAACGCCTTTTAATGCATCGAGTTCCTTGCCGCCCTGCCCGGCCGCGGTGCCGACCAGCGCCGCCTTGAGCAGGTAATTCAATTGGCTGTTGCCGATGTCGATATCGCCGCTGCCGCCGAGACGCAGGAAGGGCGATTTTGCCATGAGATCGTCATTATGCGCGACGCCATTGGCGATCCTGAACGATGCGCTCAGCTCGGAAAAGTCGGTCTTGTCGGCGACATTGGCCTGCTGCGTCACGTCGCCGCCACCGAGCTGGGCCTTGGCCGCGCGCAGGGACTGGGCGAGGTTGATGCCCTTGATCGCGCCGTCGCGCAGCATGGCGCGCGCATTGCCGGACAGGGCTTTCTTCATCGCCGCCAGCGTGTCGCCACGCGTGGCGATATCGAGCGCGACATCGCCCCTGCCTTCGATGATGTCCTTGTCCGCGAGATCTTTCAGCAAGGGCTGGATGTTGATGCCGGACAGCGTTTGCTTGAGTCCGATCACGTTCCCGGCGGCATTGATGGAAGCGCTTCCGCTGACATGCCCGCCGTAGAGATCGGCCGCATGCGGCGCGATATTGACGCGGCCCTGCGCTGCCTTGAAACTCACGCGCAGATTGCGCATCTTGATTTTCTTCACTTGCAATTCACCCACGCGCAGGTTGCCATTGGCATTCAGGCCCTTCAGCGCAGACAGGTCGATACGGTCAGCGGCCGGTTTGTTGTCCGCTGAGGGCAGATATTTGTCGACGTTGAGCTTGTCGATGTCGAGTTCGATGCCGATATTCATCGGCGCGGTACCAGCGATGTTGAAGCGCGCATCGACGCGGGATTCGTCGAACTGCGTGGCCAGCTTGCCGCTCACGGCGGGCTTGCCATAGTCGGACTGGATGCGGCCCTTGATCGGCAGCTTGAGCGGCCGGGACGGCAGGCCCGGCATGTCGAGCGCCAATGCGCCGGACAGGTCGGCCAGCAGCAGCGTGCCGGCATCGAGGTCGAGCGCCAGCGGCGACTTGAGCTTGCCCTTGAGCGACTTGTCGCCGATTTGCGCATCGAGGTCGAGGGTTATGCCGCCGATCCTGAGCGCTTGCGGCGGGCCTTCGATATCGCTCACCTCGAGGCTTGCCGCGGCACTGCGCGTCGCACCCTTCAAGGTCGCCTTGAGACCGACTTTCGCCGCGCTGATTTGCTCGCCCTTGCGCGCAAAGTCCGGCACATCGAGCGCGAGATCGAAATTGCCGGCATCGAGTTGGCCGCGCGTGGCCAGCTTGAACGCCTCGACATGCAAACCGTCCTTGTTGATAGCGACGCGGCCTGTCGACAGATCGAGTTTGGCAATCTGCAGCGTCCGGCCGCTCTTCTGGTCGCGCCATTCGATCTGCGCATTGGCAATATTGACGCCCGCCACCTCGAATTCTGGCGGCGGCGTTTTTTCGCCATTGTCTTTTTTGCCACCGAGCAGGTCGTCGATGTTCAAATGGCCCTCGCGGTCGCGTATCAGCACGAGTTTGAGGCCGTCGAGTTCGATGCGCTCGGCGACAATCTGCTTCGATAGCAGCGGCATGACCTTCACAGAGACATGCGCCGCATCGAAAGCCGCAAAACGATCCTTGCCGTTGCGTTCGGAGAGCGCGGCCTTGTCCACTTTCACGCCGAGGCTGGGCCAGAAACTCAGCGCAAGGTCGCCATCGATGGTCAGGATGCGGCCGGTTTTGGCCAGCACCGCCTGCGCCACCTCCTGCTTGATGCGCGCCGCATCGAAAGTGAATGCGACATAAGCCGCCAGCGCAGCGAGCACCAGGACTATGCCCGCGCACGCGATGCCGATGGCCCTGATGATTTTCATCGGGCGGGCATCATAAAAACTGGGCGTCGGCTACGTAAGGATTGGTCGCGCGCTCCTTGCCGAAGGTCGAGTTGGGTCCGTGGCCGGGGATGAACTCGACGTCGTCGCCGAGCGGAAACAGTTTCTCGCGGATCGAACGAATCAGGTCTTCATGATTGCCGCACGGAAAGTCGGTGCGCCCGATGGAGCCGGCGAACAGCACGTCGCCGACCACGGCAAATTTGCCGCGACGATGAAAGTAAATCACATGACCGGGGGTATGACCGGGACAGTGCATCACTTCCAGCGTCTGCTTGCCAAAGCTCACCGTGTCGCCCTGATGCAGCCAGCGGTCGGAAACAAACGGCTGTACCGGCGGGAAACCATAAGCAGCGGCCTGCTGCGGCAGGGCCTGCAACAGGAACAGGTCGTCCTCGTGCGGACCCTCGATTTTCACGCCGAGTCGCCGCGCGAGTTCTCCAGCAGCGGCGGCATGATCGATGTGGCCGTGGGTCAGCAGCACTTTCTCGATGATGAGGCCGGCCTTGCTGGCCACGCCAACAATTTTCTCGATATCGCCGCCGGGGTCGATGACCACGGCGGATTGTGTCTCGTCGCAGACCATGATTGAACAGTTCTGGACAAAAGGCGTAACGGGAACGATGGTGTATTTCATGGTGCTTCAGTATACCGGGGCCGCGCACCGGCAGCCCCGGCCGCGCTGCGGCTATTTTTTCAGTGAATCGCGAATCTCGCGCAGCAGCACGACATCTTCCGGCGTCGGCAGCGGTGCAGGGGCGGGTTCCGCCTTTTTCAAACGGTTGATCTGCTTCACCATCATGAAAATGATGAAAGCGAGGATCAGGAAGTTGACCGCGACGGTGATGAAGCTGCCGTAGGCGAACACCGGAACCCCGGCCTTCTTCAACTCGGCCAGTACCGTGAGGTTGTTGGGGTTCTGTCCCAGCACCACGAAGAGATTGGAAAAGTCGAGCTTGCCGATCATGGCACCGATCAGCGGCATGATCAGGTCGTTTACCACCGAATCGACGATCTTGCCGAAGGCGCCACCAATGATGACGCCGATTGCAAGATCCATGACGTTGCCCTTGACCGCAAATTCCTTGAATTCAGATGCAATGCTCATGAGCTTTTCTCCCTTAATAGTGTGATGCGGGCTTCGATAACAGCAAGGTCGCTGCACAGACGTTTAACGTCGTCTGCAAAGACGCCAGCGGCGGCAGGCTTCACCAGCGTCGGATTTTCCTCGACCAGATATTCGCCGATGTTTTCGGCCAGGTTGCGCGCCGCCTGACGCTGCCAGCGCGTAAAGTCATCAAGCGCGGAGACGATCCGGTGCGCGGCAATGTCGCCGACGACTTTCGACAAGTCTTCCTCAATGTCCCAGCGCAGATGGCGCAGTATCAAGCGCAGCGCATCGGCAAGATCGACCGGGCCGTTGACCTGCACCGCCTGCATCACCGCTTCGCCGCCCTGTAGCGCCAGCAATGGCGTGCCGGCAGGAAGAACGATATCGAGATCGGCGCTCGCCGTGCTGGTCTGCAAACGCCCGTCGCCGTCGATGGCAAACGCGAGCGACAAGGGCGGCATGGCGATGCGCACGTTGCGCCCGGCAAAGGGCTGTAGCTTCCGCCGCGCCCATTCGGCCTGATCGAGGACGTGATTGATCGCGGCCAGCGCGGGGGTTGAAAACAGCGGGGCTGAAAAGAGTGAAGCGGTCATGTTTTTCTCATACGCCTGTGCCGTCTTAGGCGGCATCTTAACAAGTGCCGGCCGGGTTGTGCCAATATGCGCCGCCATGGACTCCCAACCCGATCTTGAGCGTCGCTTCGGCGGCATCGCGCGCCTCTATGGCGCGGAAGGTGCGCGCCGCATCGCTGTCGCGCATGTCTGCGTGATCGGCATCGGCGGCGTCGGTTCATGGGCCGCGGAAACTCTGGCGCGTTCAGGTGTGGGGCGCATCACGCTGATCGACCTCGATCACATTGCCGAGTCGAACATCAACCGCCAGATCCAGGCCGACGACGCCACGCTGGGGCAGGCCAAGGTACTGGCGATGCAGGAGCGCATCGCGCGCATCAATCCGCAATGCATCGTTGCCTGCGTCGAGGAATTCATTGATCCGGAAAACGTCGCGACACTGCTGCCCGCTTGTGCCGCGGTGATCGACGCGATCGATCAGGTACGCGCCAAGGCCGCGCTGGCGGCGCATTGCAGGCGCCACAGGATTCCGCTCATCATGACCGGCGGCGCCGGCGGGCGCATCGATCCGACGCGCGTTTGCATCGACGACCTGGCGCGCACCACGCAGGATGCGCTGGCCTCGAAAGTGCGGGCGCGTCTGCGCGGCGAGTACGGCTTCCCGCGCGACCCGAAAAAGAAATTCGGCATCGAGTGCGTGTATTCGCTGGAACCGATCCGGCGTCCCGTCAACGAGTCGTGCGACATTGATGGTGGCGGCGCGCAGCACGGCACAAGTGGTCAAATCAGCGGTCTGAATTGCGCCGGCTACGGCTCGTCGGCGGCGGTAACCGCAACCTTCGGCATGGCCGCCGCCGCGAGAGTGTTAACTCTGTTGACAAAAGCATAAGGGCGGCGCGGTGGGCATAAAACCGGGCACTGGGTTGGGGTAATTTCGGTATCGCCAACACCCATTGCTCACCTATCGACTCAACAACCTTTTACGGCACTTCTTGCGGCCATGCATTAAACTTGATTCGCCTCACATTCGACGGATTGAAATTGCAGTCATATCAGCCCAGCCTGCCCGTTCAATCGTTCAGTACTACGCACAACCAGAACTGCTCCCACCCCGAGACCACCAATGCAGACCATTACCGTTCAGAACCACAAACTCGAATTTGTCCGCCTGCCTTCCTCCCATCCGCGCAGCGGAGCGCCATCCATGGTTTTCCTGCACGAGGGGTTGGGCTCCGTGGCAATGTGGCAAGACTTTCCGCAGCGTGTGGCCGATGCCACCGGCTGCGAGGCCGTGGTCTATTCGCGGCGCGGTTACGGCCGTTCGGATCCCATCGCAGCGCCGCGCACGACTCGCTACATGCACGACGAGGGGCTCGTCGTGCTGCCGGATTTTCTCGACCAACTCGGCATTGACCACCCGATTCTCTTCGGCCACAGCGACGGCGCTTCCATCGCCTTGATCTGCGCTGGCGGCAGGCAATGCTCATTGTCCGGCCTCATTGTCATGGCGCCCCATGTGCTGGTCGAAGACATTTCGATCCGCAGCATCGCCCAGGCCAAAATCGTCTACCAGACCACCGACCTCGGCCGGCGCCTCGGCCGCTACCATGCCCATGTGGATTCGACCTTCTGGGGCTGGAACGATATCTGGTTGCATCCGGATTTCCTGGCCTGGAATATCGAGGAATACCTGCCACACATCACCGCTCCCATCCTGGCCATCCAGGGCGAGGACGACGAGTACGGCACCATGGAGCAGATTCACCGTATTACCAGCAAATGCAAGGACGTGGATGTCGTCAAATTGGCCGACTGCCGCCATTCACCTCACAAGGACCAACCCGAGGCGGTCATCACCGCCGTCGCCGAATTTGTCGCCCGCATTCTGGGCTGAACACGATCTTCAGCAAAAAGAAAGCCGCCGCTTCTCCCATTACGATCTCGCTGGCATCGTCTTCTACCCACGCTATGTGAAACTGTGTAACGGGGTTGTCGAAGACTGGTACCACGAAGCCCTGGACGTCAATTTCCATGTCCTGCACGAGAAGCTCCGCCAAGCACAGGGGGCGGGCGAGTTGTGCAAAGCAAGCCCTGCGGAACAGAAGGGAAGATGCACCTTGTACCGGGGCGGTATACTCTGCGCCCATGTTACGTCCTGTCATTCTGATTACCGGCGCCGCGCGCCGGGTCGGCGCCGAGATTGCCCGCACGCTGCATGCGGCGGGCGCCAAGGTCGCGCTGCATTACCGCAATTCGCGTGACGAGGTCGAGCAGCTTGCGCAGGCGCTGAATGAGGCATGGCCCAATACCGCCATCGCCCTTGCCGCCGAGCTCGGCGATGGCGCCGCCGCGCCGGCACTGGTCGCTGGCGTGTTGCAGCATTTCGGCAGGCTCGATGGCCTGGTGAACAACGCCTCCGGTTTCTTCTCCACGCCTCTCGGCAGCATCGATGAAGCGGCATGGCAGGAACTGACCGGCAGCAACCTCAAGGGGCCGCTGTTTCTGGCACAGGCGGCCGCACCCCATCTGGCGCAACACAATGGCGCCATTGTGAACATCACCGACATCCACACCGAGCGGCCTTTGAAAGGTTATGCCGTATATCTATCCGCCAAGGCGGGCCTGGCTGGACTGACCCGCGCCCTGGCCATCGAACTGGCGCCGCAGGTACGCGTCAATGCCGTGGCGCCGGGAGCGATCATCTGGCCTGAAGACGGCAGTTTCAACGCCGCGGAGCGCGCCGCCATCGTCGCGCATACGCCCTTGCAGCGCACGGGAACGCCGGAAGACATCGCGCGCACGGTAAAATTCCTGCTCTTCGATGCGCCATTCATCACTGGCCAGGTCATCAACGTCGATGGCGGGCGCAGCATTCGTATTTAAGCCAGAACCATGACACTCACCGCCCACCAACAAGACAAGGAACGCTACGAGGCCAACAAGCTGGCCAAGCGGCTGCGCCGCTGCGTCGGTCAAGCCATCGGCGATTTCAACATGATCGAGGCGGGCGACAGGGTCATGGTCTGCCTGTCGGGCGGCAAGGATTCATTCGGCATGCTCGACCTGTTGCTTTACCTGCGCGATCACGCGCCGATCCAGTTCGACATCGTTGCCGTCAATCTCGACCAGAAGCAGCCCGGCTTCCCGGCCGAGGTGCTGCCGGCCTATCTCAAGGGCCTCAATATTCCCTTTCACATCGAAGAACAGGATACCTATTCCATTGTCAAGCGGTTGATCCCGGAAGGCAAGACCACCTGTTCGCTGTGTTCGCGGCTGCGGCGCGGCGTGCTGTATCGCGTCGCGGGCGAACTCGGCGCGACAAAGATCGCACTCGGCCATCACCGCAGCGACATCATCGAAACCTTCTTCCTCAACCTGTTCTTCGGCGGCAAGCTCAAGGCCATGCCTCCCAAGCTGGTGTCGGATGACGGCCGGCATGTGGTGATCCGCCCGTTGGCCTATTGCTTCGAAGACGATCTCGGCGCCTGGGCCGAGCTGCAGCAGTTCCCGATCATTCCCTGCGATCTCTGCGGCAGCCAGGAAAACCTGCAGCGCAAGCAGGTCAAACAGATGCTACAGGACTGGGACAAGCGTTTCCCCGGCCGCAGCAAGACGCTGTTCAATGCGCTATCGCGCATCACGCCGTCACACCTGATGGACCCGGCGCTGTTCGATTTCAGGAACCTTGTCGCCAACGGCGTGCCCGATCCTGATGGCGACCGCGCCTTCGATCCGGAGTCGCTCGCCTCGCCCGACGTGATTCCGCTGCTGCCGGAAGAGGACTAAGCGTTGCGCTGGCTGATTACGCCAGACGGGAACCCGTCGACCTCCACCGCCCGGGGTTACCTCCTCCTCCCCAACTCCAGGCGGAGGTTCCCTGTGCGGCGACCGGCCGGACGCAGCGGCAGCCCCGCCGCTTCCTTTTGACAACGCACGATTTCGGTCGCCTCGGCTCGTCGGCCTATGTTGGGCGCTGCCCAGAAAAACCGCATGGAAGATCTCGGCGTGTCTTGCGCGCGACCGCCCGATTGACCGATTTTGTCAAATCTTTCGTACGTCGCGCATCAGAACTCGCGGATAGTCGTGTGAGCTTCGCCCCGATATGCTGAGTCTTGCTGGAGTGTGGGCACTTTGCGCAATTTTGCGGCAGGACAAATCTTGGAGATTGACGACATGACCCGTATCCGACCGATGACGACGATAATGTGCAGCATGGTGGCGAGTGGCATCTTCTTGCTTGCCTCAATTCAGAGTCAGGCTGCGGAAGAGGATATTCACTCATCGCCTCCCGCGAGCTTCAAGAAAGTCAGTACTCTGGTCAAGCTACCCGAGTATCTTCCGGGAATGGGCACGTTATATGTCGATCCCAAGACGCTCCCGGTCGGGCCGTTCCTAGGTTATGACAAAGCCGGTCGACTCGTAAATGTGATCTACATGGTGCCGCTCAAGCAGATGGAAGACCATAAGGCATTCACCAATCTGGGTAGCGTTGCCTCTGGGCTGAGAATCAACCATACGGATATCGAGTTCAATCCCGGTCATCCAGGAGTCGAAGAGCCCCACTACCACGTCACCGAATGGCTGATAAGCCATGCAGAGCATGAGGAACGCATGAAATAGCATGCGCCGGATGCTCTCGTCGATCATGCAAAGGGGTCTTTCTTGTTGACGCTGGCACGCTCGCTGGTTCCCGGACTTGTTGCCGCGTCGCTGCTGCCGGTTGTGGTTGCCGCCAAGGACCTGGCGCGAGTGTTTGAAGTGCGTATGCAGATGTCGAAAGACGGTACCCGTGCCTATTTTGATCCGCTAGGACTTCACATCCAACCCGGTGACACGATACGCTGGGTCCAGATCAGCGGCTATCATTCGACGACAGCCTACCATCCCGAGAACGGAAACCACGAGCTGCGAATCCCTGAGAATGCAAAGCCCTGGGATTCGGACGTTCTCGTGGCTGTAAGTCCGGCGAAAGGCTCGAGCTTTCAGCGCGTGTTTCGGCAGGAAGGCGTTTACGACTATTTTTGCAGGCCGCATGAAGCCGCGGGCATGGTCGGGCGCATTGTTGTCGGAAGCCCGGGAAGCGGCCCGGGGACACGTCCTTTCGATTATGCCCCGCAGAGAAAATGGAATTCGGTGCCAGTCGTTGCACAAAAGCAATTGCCGTCCGTCGAAGAAATCATGAGGAAGAGCGTTATCCACCCGTTTCTCGACGAGCAGATCAACTAGCAGTCCGTTGGACGGAATCCAGCCGCCATGCACTATTGAAGAACGTAAAAATGACTGACAACCCGATTTCCGTTCGTGGTGAGTCTGTCGAACCATGGACAGACGCTCGGAGTGTGCCTTTCACCCTTCGACAGGCTCAGGGCGAACGGCATGAAATATCTGTCACTCACTTATACGAACCTCAATAATAGCTGGCCTACCTTGACGGAGTTCAGTACTGCCGTAATTTTGGAGTCAGCCGCGAAAGCTCGATGCGTGAGCGGGAATTCGGACAAAGAGAGATAGCCATGGATATCGGTGATCCCGATCCGGTCGAAACCCAGGAGTGGCTGGACTCCATCCAGTCGGTGCTGGAACATGAAGGGGCGGCGCGGGCCCGTTATCTAATCGAGCGCCTGAGCGAAACGATGCATCGATCCGGCGTCGATGTGCCGATGCGTCGAAACACGCCGTATGTGAACACTATTCCAGCTGATCAGCAGGAGCGATCGCCAGGCAATCCGGACCTCGAGCAGCGTATTCGCTCATACGTTCGTTGGAATGCGCTTGCCATGGTCGTTCACGCCAACCGGCACAGCTCCGAGTTGGGCGGACACATCGCGAGCTTCGCTTCGTCGGCAACGCTTTACGGTGTCGGCGGCGATCATTTCTTTCACGCGCCTTCGGAGCACCACGGCGGCGATCTCGTCTACTACCAGGGCCACTCGGCGCCGGGGTTCTATGCGCGTGCGTTCCTGGAAGGAAACATCTCCGAAGCGCAATTGCGCATGTTTCGCCGCGAAGTGGGCGGCGGCGGATTGTCTTCCTATCCTCATCCGTGGCTCATGCCGGATTTCTGGCAGTTTTCGACGGTATCGATGGGGCTGGGCGCGATCCAGGCAATCTACCAGGCGCGCTTTATGAAGTATTTGCAACGCCGCGGAATCGCCAATACGGAAGCCCGGAAAGTATGGACTTTTCTGGGTGACGGCGAGATGGACGAGCCGGAATCGCTGGGTGCCATCTCGCTCGCTTCGCGCGATTCGCTCGACAACCTGATCTTCGTCATCAACTGCAACTTGCAGCGGCTCGACGGTCCCGTCCGTGGCAACGGAAAAATCATCCAGGAGCTGGAAGCGGTATTTCGTGGCGCCGGCTGGAACGTGATCAAGGTGATCTGGGGCGGTTACTGGGACCCGTTGCTCGCCAAGGACTCCCATGGGTTGCTGTTGAAGCGGATGGAAGAGGCGGTTGACGGCGACTACCAGAACTACAAGGCGAAAGACGGCGCATACGTACGTCAACATTTCTTTGGCAAATATCCAGAGCTGCTGGATATGGTTGCCGACATGAGCGACGAAGACATCTGGCGGCTCAACCGCGGCGGACACGATCCGCACAAGGTCTATGCCGCGTATGCGGCCGCGGTGAAGCATACGGGTCAGCCCACGGTGATACTCGCGAAAACAGTCAAGGGTTATGGCATGGGACGCTCCGGACAGGCGCAGAACATCGCGCATCAGCAAAAGAAGATGGCGGAGCCGGCGCTGAAAGCGTTTCGCGATCGGTTCAAGATTCCGATTCCCGACGAAAAGATCGAGGAGGTGCCGTTCTACAAGCCATCGGATGACAGCCCCGAAATGCGCTACCTCATGGAACGGGTGAAGGCGCGCGGCGGCTTTCTGCCAACGCGGCGACGCCAGGGGCCAGCGCTCGACGTGCCCGATTTGAGCGCGTTCGAGTTGCTGCTCAGGGGCACCGAAGATCGCGAGATGTCCACCACGATGGCGTACGTGCGCATTCTCGCGGCACTACTGCGGGATAAACACATCGGCAAGCTCGTCGTTCCAATCGTGCCCGATGAAGCACGCACCTTCGGCATGGAAGGGTTGTTTCGCCAGGTCGGGATCTACTCGTCCGTCGGCCAGCACTACGAGCCGCAGGACGCGAGTCAGTTGACCTACTATCGCGAGGACGAACAGGGGCAGATACTGCAGGAAGGCATCTCGGAGGCGGGCGCATTCTGCTCGTGGATTGCGGCGGCAACTGCGTATAGCACGCATGGCACGAGCATGATTCCGTTCTTCAGCTACTACTCGATGTTCGGCTTTCACCGCTTCGGCGACCTTGCGTGGGCCGCCGCAGACATGTGCTGCCGCGGGTTTCTGATGGGCGGCACCGCCGGCGCGACGACGCTTGCCGGCGAAGGCTTGCAGCATCAGGATGGGCACAGCCACCTTATGGCTGCCACGATTCCGACTTGTGTGTCGTACGATCCGGCGTTTGCCTACGAGCTTGCAGTGATCGTTCACGACGGCCTGCGCCGAATGTACCGCGAGCAGGAGAATGTGTTTTATTACATCACGATGATGAACGAGAACTATCGCCATCCCCCGCTGCCTGCCGGAAGCGAGGAAGGCATCATCAAAGGGATGTACCTGTTCTCGCAGGGACAGGGTAAGGGGGCGGCCGAGGAGAAGCGCGTGCAATTGCTCGGCAGCGGAACCATCCTGCGTGAAGTCATCGCTGCAGGTGCGCTGTTGGAGGCGGACTTCGGTGTTGTTGCCGATGTCTGGAGCGTCACGAGCTTTACCGAGCTGCGCCGCGAGGGACTGGAATGCGAGCGCTGGAACATGCTGCATCCGGGCAGTGAAGCACGCATGAGCTATGTCGAGCGCTGCCTCCGGGATCGTGCCGGGCCGGTGATCGCTGCCGCAGATTACATGAAGGCCTACGCTGACCAGATCCGGGCGTTCGTACCGCGCCGCTACAAGGTCCTCGGCACCGACGGCTTCGGACGATCGGATACGCGCAGAGAGCTACGCAGATTCTTCGAGGTGGATCGGCATCACATCGTCGTGGCCGCGCTGACGGCTTTGGTCGAGGACAAGCAAGTGTCCGGTGTGACCGTAACCGAGGCGATCCGGAAGTACGAGATCGATCCCGAAACGCCTGATCCGGCGCGCTCCTGATCTGATCGGGGTCTGCATAAGATGCCGTCTGTCGAGAGGCGGCGCGAGGAACAAGAAGGTATGCCATGCGCGCAATCCGATCTGCTCGCATGGCTTCCTGCGAGATCGTCGTGTCTCGATCACGACCGGCGAATTGTCCGATTTTGTCAAATTCTTCGTACGTCACGCATCAGGATTCACGGACAGTCGCCTGAACTTCGCAGCGCTATGCTGAGACTTGTTCGAGCGTGATCCCATTTGGGCGTGACCAACATATGGCGTTTTGGTTTTGAAGGTGCCGACACGGTGCCATGAAATGAAAATCGGAAAGGAACACAACATGTCGATAGAATTACCTGAGCTTCTGTACCCCTACGACGCTCTTGAACCACTGATCTCCAGCACGACACTGAAAACCCACCATGGCAAGCACCATCGGGGATATGTCGACAAGGTGAGCGCACTTGTCCGCAACACACCCGTAGCCGATAGCTCACTGGAGAAAATAGTGCAGTGGCCCATCCGGCACGCGGCCACTGACAAGGCAGCCGTTGCGGTATTCAACAACGCCGCACAGGCCTGGAATCATTCTTTCTATTGGAATTCGCTCCGGCCTCGTGACCAGACGGATTCTGGTCCCCGGGGGAAGCTTGCTGCTCTGATCGCATCCCGATTTGGAGGCTACGGCGGCTTTACCGAGGCATTCAAAGCGGCAGCAACGAGCCACTTCGGCAGCGGCTGGGCGTGGCTGGTCATCAATCGAGGAGCCCTGGAAATCGTGACGACGTCGAACGCCGACACGCCGCTCGCGCAGGACCTCGTGCCGCTGCTCGTCATCGATGTCTGGGAACACGCCTACTACCTCGACTACCAGGAGCGCCGTGCAGCCTACGTCGCGGGTATCGTCGACTACCTGCTCAACTGGGATTTTGCCGAGCGCAATTTCGATCGCTTGAATAACCGATTCGGCGCGGCGAGCCCCACGTTGACCGTGGCGTAGTCGGAGTTCCTTTGGCATCAAACCTACTTTCTCGTTAGCGCACCTTTACCCGATAGGAGATCAAGATGGCACGCATTGTAAAACGCACTCACACTGAACCCTACATGCTCGTTATCAACGGCGAGGAAAAGTATCTCTGCCGTTGCGGGCTATCGAAGAACCAGCCGTTCTGCGACGGATCGCACAAGCTCACCACGAGCGAGGAAGGCGGCAAGCTTTACTGGTACGACGATGCGGGGCAACGCCACGAGGTTGCTGGCGACTTTCCGGGAATTCGTACTTTCTGAGCAGTGGAGAGCCTCGTCATGGCAGTCCACGAAACAAGATTGTTGCGACGCGAGACGGTGGCGGAAGGCACGACTGCATTTTACTTTTCCAAACCCTCCGGGTTCGAACACCAGGCCGGACAGTCGCTTTTGCTGACGCTCATCAATCCTCCGGAGACCGATGACGAGGGTAATAGCCGGCCCTTTACCGTCGCCAGCGCGCCTCACGAACCAGAATTGATGATTGCTACGCGCATGCGCGATACTGCTTTCAAGCGGGTTTTGAACACCGCGCCGATCGGAACAACAGTCAGCATAGACGGCCCCAATGGCGAGATGGTACTCCATGACGACGCGACCCGTCCTGCTGTGTTTCTGGCGGGCGGCATCGGCATCACACCGTTCCTCGCGATGGCTCGGCACGCGGCAACCGGGCGGCTGCCACATCGCCTCTATCTCTTTTACTCCAACCGGAGGCCAGAGGACGCGGCGTTTCTCGGAGAGCTCGAAGATATGGAACGGATCAACCCGCGCTATCGGTTGATCGCGCTCATGGCAGAACCGGAAAAATCGACGCGGGGTTGGTCAGGAGAGATCGGCTTCATCCGACGCGAAATACTGGAACGGTATCTCGATAACATCACGAGTCCGATGTATTACTTCGCCGGCCCGCCGCCAATGACGATGGCGATGCAGAAGATGCTGCAGCAAATTGGCATCGCCGAGCAGGCCATGCGGTACGAGGAGTTCTATGGCTACTGAACCTTACAGATCACCGCCTTGCGACGCGCATGAGCTTGCGTCGGACTACAACCGAGGTTCGCGAACGATGACGGTGGAATAACTCGTCGGATTGCTCAACATGTTGCTGGAAGCAGAGCGCGCGGGAGCCAAGGTGCTTGCCGCCTTCTTGAATGACTACGAGCGCGACACGCCGGCGTGGAGGCAGCTCGCCGCCGTGCAGCGTGACGAGGCGAGGAACTGCGCAACCCTGATGGATCTGATCCAGCGTATGAACGGCACTAGGAGTAATGCAACAGGTAGTTTTATGGGCAAGGCACTCGCAGTGGAAGGCAGAATTCCGCGGCTGCAATTCCTCAACCGCGGGCAGCAGTGGGTCGCGCGCAAGATAGGCGAAGCTCTGCCGTACGTGGAACAGGGTTTCGTGCGTGACGCGCTTTTTGCCATGCAGGAGTCACACTTGCTCAATATTAAAACGTGCGATACGCTGGCGGAAACGCCGACCGCGTAGGGTACGGGAGTTCGGGTGAACTCGATTCTTTCGAACATCATCGATACGGAGGCCAACCGGCGAGCAACGCCCGGGGCAGACTTCGCGAAGTGGCCGCGGCCCGGTGGCATTGCGCACGTGATTCTCTTTTTGTGCGGCGACAATGCCAGAGTCATTCAGGGGGAGAGCTTCCCGGTCTATGGGGACAGCTGAAACGTCACCCGCGTGGCGCGCCGAGCACATAGCCGAGCATGCAGAAGTAGAGCATTCCCCGCATCGGCGCGAAGCGCGCAGCGAACCGCACTGCAGCGGGCGGGTCCATGACGCGCCCGAGAATCCGGCCGAGCGTGTGCGCGGCACCGATGTCTCCGGAGGGAAAGACGTCGATCCGACCGAGTCCGCGAAGCAGCACATAGTCGGCGGTCCACGGCCCGACACCCGGTAGTTCGAGCAGTCGTGCTCTCGCTTGTGCGTCCGGCAGCGTGTTCAATTCGTCCTCGAAGCGTTCGAGCGGCAGGCGTGCGAGATCGCGCAGCTGGGCGGCGCGGCGGGCCGAGAGCCCGGTGTTGCGGAGCGCCGGGAGCGGCGCTCGAGCGACGAGATCGGCCCGAGGTGCACCGAAGCGAGCACCATCCGGCGTGCGGGGGCCGAAGCGCTCGGCCAAGTGTCCCATGCGTGTCATGCCGGCAGCGAGCGAGAGCTGCTGGCAATAGATGCCGTTTGCCAGCGCCTCGAACAGCGTCGGAAAACGCTGGGGCCTCAGCCCGGCGCAGCGGAGAGCCAACTCGGCGAAACCGCGCTCGCGCCGCACGCGGCGCCAGAATGGCGCGAGATCGAGATCGAGCGAGAACAACCGTGTGACGAACGCTTCGACGGCGCGCCGGTCTCGCGCACCAGCCGGAGCCGCGTCGAAGACGATCTTCGCTCCGTGCTGGCGTCCCCGCAGGAGCGTCGGTCCTTGCGAAAGTACGACTGCGCGCGTCCACGTTCCGTCCTCATCCACGCGATCGACCAGATTTCGGGTCGAGCGGCGCAGCACGCGAGCGGTCAGCGCGAAATCCAGCGGGGGCAATGGCCGCAAAGCGATGTGCATGCGTCACATGAAGGGCATCAAGTCTTTCCGGTTGTAGATCAATAGAATGATCACCCGTTCGTGATGGGTACGTAAGGGGGCATGATGGGTTTATTCCGTCCAATCGCCTCCTTCCTCCATCCCCGTCAAGATTATCGACGTCCCAATCGGTCCGGTATCAGAAAGGTTTGATTGTTCTTGTAGGCAATATTTGATGCGAGGTGGCCTCGCGTTACAAGAGGCGGTGAGGCTGTAGGATAGCCGCTCAACGACGCAGAAATGCATCTGTTGTCCAGGCATGGCGTGCGTTTCAAGGTTAAGCCAAGAAGGAGATCAGATCATGAACAATCCGATTTATCCGGCCGCGACACGTGAGATGGCTCAGAAGCGCAAACAACTGGCTCCTGAAATTCTTGAAGCCTTCAAGGCGTTCAGTGATCGGGTATTAGCGGAGGGCGCGCTGCCGCAAAAGACCAAGGAGCTCATCGCCGTGGCGGTTGCCCACGTTACGCAATGTCCCTATTGCATACGCGGACATACCGAGTTTGCGCGAAAGCGCGGTGCGACCGAGCAGGAACTCATGGAAGCAATATGGGTGGCGGCGGAGATGCGAGCGGGTGCCGCGTATGCACACTCGGCACTCGCCCTCGACACGATGAATGAACTGGAGAAGCGGAGTGGAACGGACAAAGAATGAGCATTTCTCCGCGATCTGGAAATCGCGCCAAGCCAACGTAGCGGGCTGAAATCCAATTGCGCGAAGACCGGGATGAGCTCACCGATTTGTATGAGAATGCGCCGTGCGGCTATCACTCGTGCGACGCTGAAGGCGTGGTGATCCGCATGAACGAGACCGAGCTCGGATGGCTGGGCTATTCCCGTGCCGAGATTGTGGGTAAGGTTCGCCTGTCGGCTCTGATTTCCGAGCGATATCGGTCCGAGTACGAATCGGCCTTTGCGAAGCTGACGCTATCGGGAACGCCCATCGACATTGATTCCGAACTGAACGGAAGAAATCGCACTGCGTTGCCTGTGCATGTGAGCGCAGTGGCTGTAATCGATGGAAGAGGCAGGTTTGTCAAGAGCAGAGCGAGTGTCTTCGATATAACGAACCGAAAACAGGCGGAGCAAGAGGCACGGCATTATGCATCGCAGCTACAGGCACTGTCACGCCGGCTGGTTGAAGTGCAGGACCATGAGCGCCGCTGGCTCGCAGGCCAGCTGCACGATCGCGTCTGCCAGCGCCTGGCCGCGTTGGACCTCCACCTGAATACGGTCAGGTGCACGCTGTCGCTGCAATCAAGCGAAGGCGTTAGTACACGCATAGAAGATTGCCTGTGCCTGGTAAAGGAGGCAGTCGAAAACACCTTCGACCTGGTGGGCGAGCTGCGGCCGGCGGTACTCGATGATTATGGCCTCGGTGTCGCGCTGAAGTGGTTCGCCGAGCAGTTCACCCGGCGAACCGGTATTGTTGCGATGGTGAAAGGCAATGATCTGGTGCCCCGGTTGGGGCAGGCGGTGGAGACGGCGCTGTTCCGCATCGTGCAGGAGGCCTGCACCAATATCGCCAAATACGCGAAGACTCGTGCAGCAACGATCACGGTGCAAAGCGAAGCTGAATGGATTCGCGTCGAGATCGCAGATAATGGTTGTGGCTTCGACCCCATTGCCGCAGTCCGGCAGGACCATCATAACGGTTGCGGGCTGCTTATAATGCGGCAACGGGCCGAGGTTGCGGACGGACGTTTGCTTATCCAATCCGCGGTGGGCGGTGGCACTCGAATCACTGTCGAAATCAGGAGATAGGCCATGGCGATTCAGGTTCTGCTGGTGGACGATCACGCCGTGGTGCGTGATGGATTACGCTTCCTGCTCGAAGCTCAGGGGGACATCAGCATCGTCGGCAACGCCGCGAATGGACGGGATGCGGTGCGCAAGGTAAAGGAACTGAAGCCGGACGTTGTCATCATGGATATCGCGATGCCCGAGTTGAACGGCATCGAGGCAACTTACAAGATTCATGAAGCTTCGCCCGCCACCCGCGTCCTCATTCTTACCATGTACGCTACCACCGAGCACGTACGCCAAGCGCTTCGAGTGGGAGCGCAAGGCTATCTGCTCAAGAAATCGGCTGGAGCGGAAGTCGCCGATGCAGTCCGTCAACTCCATTCCGGCGGCAGTTATTTGAGTTCCGAGATCGCGGGTACCGTGATCACTGACTATATCGCCGATTCGCATGCGACGAGCCCTCTCGAAACGTTGACGCATCGTGAGCGGCAGATCCTGCAGTTGATTGCAGAGGGCAAGTCGAGCGCGCAGGCTGCGAGTTCGTTGTTTCTTTCGCGCAAGAGCGTGGATACCTATCGCTGTCGCCTGATGCAGAAGCTCGGCATACACGATATGCACGGACTGATGAAATTCGCCCTCCAGCACGGCCTCACTTCATTGGATTGAGCCGGGAACTGGACTCGAAAAAAAGCCGCGCGCCGGCGGCTGCGGGAAACGTCACCCGTTCAGCGTCTCATGCCTCCGGATGGCCGGGCATCCCCCCGCGACGACGTGCCGCCTTGCCGTGTGATGCTCGTAGCGAGGGAGCACGCTATACTCCTTCGCGCCGCACCGAGGAGGCGGCTAATGGGTGCTCACGCGAGGTTTACATGGATGCGGCAAAGTCGTTGTCGAAGCGTCTGCTGGCGCAGCCCGTACCGCGCGTAGGCGCCGTGGCCGTCGTCGTTTCCCTGCTTGCTGCCTACCTGGACTGGACTACGTGGCTCGAGCTCAACATCCCCGTCATCTATGGCCTGCCGCTCGTCCTCAGCCTGGCCACACGCAACCGGCGCCTGCTGTGGGGCATGACGGCTTTCCTGCTGATTACGACGTTCGTCGTCTATTCGCTGCAAATCGCGCCTGGCCGGTTTTCGCCGGTCGAGCCGTTTTTCATCGACCGATTGCTCGCTGCAGCGGCAGTGTTGGTAATCGCATGGCTGCTTCATCACAGGATGGCGGTGCTCGACACAATGGAAGCGCAGCGACGGATGCTGAGCCTGCAGAACCAGGAGATCGATCGGCGGCGTCGCGAAGCCGAAGAAGCAAGCGAGCGCAAGAGTCGCCTGCTCGCGTCCGCTTCCCATGACATCGGCGCGCCCCTCTATGCCATCACTCTCATGGCTGAGGTGATCCGCCAGGCTGCGGGGAACCCGTCGTTGGCGACACAGATTCCTGAACTCGCGGAGCGCGTGAAGACCAACGCGGCCTCTTTGGAACACCTGATTTCCGACCTGCTCGATGTTGCCCGCCTTGATTCAGGCTGTATCGAAGTGCGGGAAAGCGCCTTCTCGCTCAATGATCTGCTGGTCGAACAGTGCAGTAACCTGCTGCCGCTGGCTCAAGCGAAGAACCTGCGACTGGAAGTGGACACGCCTGAACGGCCGATCAATTTGCAGACCGATCGGGTGAAGTTGGCCCGCGTCGTCACAAACCTGCTCGCCAACGCGATCAAATTCACTCAGAACGGCGGCGTTGTGGTGAGCGCGGGCGTGATGATGCCGGAGCAGGTGCTGATTCGTGTCCGCGATACCGGTGTCGGCATTGCAGCGGAGCATCTCGATCATATCTTCGACGAGTTTGCGCGACTGCAAAATGCGCAGGGCGATCACAGCGAAGGATGGGGGCTCGGCCTGCCCATCTGCCGCCGTCTGATCGAGGCGCTGGGCGGCACAATTACGGTCGAGAGCAAGCCGGGGCAGGGAAGCATCTTCATCGCGTGCCTGCCATCGCGCTGCCTTTTGGGCGGCTCAGGAACAGTTGCATCGCGAGGTGGCGCGCATCCTGAGGCACCAGGGCGATCACGCTGATAAAAGCAGCGGGTGCGGCGATGCCCTTGCCTTGCGGCCAGGCCGCCAATCGCCGGGCGCCGCGATCAAAGTGATCCCATTCCGCGAGTGCTCGCGCTTCCCACCACCCGGACTTGGGAATACACACGGCCTGTCCATGGTGCGGGACGGTCGCGTCCCGGGAGTTGGCGCCGTCAGGTTTTTTCGGTGCTCGGGTGGATGCGTTTCACGAGATGCAGCGTATTGCGATCGGTATGGTGCATTTCGCGACCGGTCGCAGCGAGCTTCAGGACGAGGTCGGATGTGTAGCTGAACGTGCCGTCGTCATTGACGGTAAACGTGCACTCGAAGGCTATGGCCCTTGCGCGCTCGATGAGGTATTTGTTCTGGGAGAGACCGTAGGACGCCGATCCTGGCTCCGACTTGAACTTGAATGACTTGTCGCGCGGACCCGCATCACCGCCTGCGAGAATGGCAAGCCCGCGCGGCACCGCGAAACAGCGTATGACCTGTTTGTTGGCCTTGTCCCAGAGGAGATAACCGACTTCGTCGTGGAACGGGTCCATGGCTTCCTCGCCATGGCGCCAAGCCGTCATCTCGTAATTCAGCCCCTCCATCGTCTGCAGGCCGTTTTCGACAATCGGTATGGGCCGGAACCACGCACGCTCGAAGTACCCGGTTTGCGTCGTTTCGTCGTCCTTGTTGTGATAGGAAAGATCGACGCCAACGTCACCCTCCCACTCGCCGACCAGTGGGGTCAATGGCCCTAGCTTCCGAGGGCCCATTATCTCTGCCATCGTCACACCTCCGCTGAGTTTCCTTGCTTCGTCGCTCATTGATGCTTCCTCCAGTTCAAGTTGAACAAGGTTCATGCGGCTTCGATCGCGACGCGCTAATCGACGCCTTGCCATGGATCGACGGCCGGCCAGCATGCAGCACCCGTTTACGGGGGAAAGCCGCCACGGTTGCCGCGGTGCGCGACTCGATTGGCTCGGGCTTCACGTCAGATCTTCGCAACGGAGACTCTGGGCCACCGCACACTTGCGGTGTCGCGTCCGGCTTTTGCCGGAGCGGCCGCAAGCCCCAAGGGATGGATGGGCCACGAGGTATTGTGCAGATCGAAGCGCGGTGTCGGTCCTGCGATGTCATGCTGTGCGGCCACGTAGGCTTCGACGGTGCCCACGTCGCGCCAATAGCTGCGCTCCTCGTGCGGCTGCAGGCCGGGAACCTTGTTCGCACCGAAGTTGTACGCACACACCCGATGCGTGCTTATCAAGTGCGGCAATACATGCAGGCCGAAATCGTGCTCGCCGCGTTGAGCGGCTTCGGCGAGCGCCTGGCGCAGCACCTCGGGCCGAAAAAGGTAATTGCCCATCGACGCGTATGCAAGATCGGGATCATCCGGCAACGATTGGGGCGCCTGCGGCTTTTCATCAAAGCCGTGGATGCAGCCTTGCTGGTCAGCTGAAATGACGCCGAATCGGGACGCGCACTCGATGGGAACCGGAATGGCTGCTACGGTTGCGTCTGCATTACGCTCACGATGAAAATCGATCATCTGCCGCACGTCCATGCGATAAATGTGATCGGCGGCAAATACGGCAACGATGTCGGGCTGCAGCCGGTCCACCAGATGCAGGTTCTGTCGGACCGAATCGGCCGTGCCCTTGTATGGCGAGAGCCCGCTGGCTCCCGAAGCAAGCAGGGGCTGCACGAAATTGGCTGCGCGCGCTGGGGTTCGCATCCATGCATGCGCGATGTGCCGCAGCAGCGGCTCGGGGCAATATTGCGCGAGCACGTAGATCGAGCGCACCTTCGAGTTGTAGAGATTACTCAAGGCGAAATCGATCAGACGATACGCACCGCTGACGGGCAGCGCGGGCTTTGGGTAATGAACGGTGAGCGGGCGCAGGCGTCTGCCTTCTCCGCCGGCCATGACGAATGCAACGACTCGTGGCGAAATCATGTGTCCTCCGCTTGCCAGAGGCCAGATCGTTCAGCGATCCGGCCGATATGTGTCGAGAATATTGACCTTGACGGCGGCTGAATATCTGCAGGGTTTGAGGCGGAGTGTAGGCATTTGCCGATACGTGGTGACCTGTTGAACATTCGGCAAATGTTCGACGCTCGAGCACCTCATCCCCGGCCCTTCTCCAGCGTTCGTCTCTGGGAAAAGGGAGGTGTCTTCCGCAAATGGTCCCTCAACTATTGGCCGAATTGCCACGATGGCAAGACCCCACGCGTCGGTTTCGGTAGAGGTAACCTCTAGCTAAGTTAGCGAGTCTGGCATAACTAAAGGTCTATCCGCCAAACTCGCGGCGGTGCAGTCAGCTTCGACCACGCCTCAGCCAGTGCGTCATCATTTCGAGCGTTGTGTTGCCGGGTTCATCAGTGCTCAAGTTGGGCGATCTGGCAACGGGTGCGGGTGGACCCTTTGCTTCAAGCACGGGGTGTATCTGAGGGCGATGTTGATGCAGATCACGCCCCCCGAAATCGTGGTGGTGCATCGGGACATTGCGGCGCAGCCGATAGCGCGTACCGCATTACGGGCACGTTATCTCCTTCTCGTTGACCGCGTCTAAGAAAATCCGCGGACGCAAAGCCCACAATGGCATGGACGGGAGAGGGCAGACCGCCGGAAGATCAGCAGTCAAAAGCTCGATGATGTTCGCCTTGGGTACACTCGCATTCAGGATGCTGTCGGGGAAAGAAGTAACGAAAGGATTATCCATGGCAATTACGACCTCGACTTCGCGCGAGCCGGACATAGCGAGCGTGCAGATCGACTGCCTCTTCGATAGCGTCGTCCCCGATGGTCGATACCCTGCCGTGGCTATGTCACCTGAATCTCTGGCGTGTCCGCCGTCATGCTTCCGATCACGGCCGCCGCGTCGAAGCCCTCCGCGCGCAACAGGTCCAGCACCTTGTCGGCACTCCCGGGTGCGCAGGCCACCAGCAAGCCGCCGCTGGTCTGTGGGTCGGTGAGCAGGTTTCTTTGCCAATCGGCGCATCCCGTTGGCAAAAGCAGTTGCTCGCCATAGGCCGCCCAGTTGCGCGCCGAGGCGCCGGTGGCGATGCCAGCGCGAGCATGCTGCACGGCTTCCGCAATCAGGGGCAGGCTGTCAAAGTTGATACGCGCGCCAATGCCAGAGCCACGGCAGATTTCAAGCAGATGACCGGCGAGGCCGAAACCGGTGACATCGGTCACCGCATGAACGTCGGCCATTTCCGCCAGGGCAATCCCCGGCGTGTTCAGCAGCGTGGTCCATTTCAGCATTTTGTCATAGCCCGCCGTGGAGAGCCGGCCCTTCTTCAATGCCGCCGAAAGCATGCCGATACCCAGCGGCTTGCCGAGGATCAGCGTGTCACCTGCCTGGGCCGCGCTGTTGCGTTTGACCCGCGCCGGATGCACCACGCCGATGCCGACCAGACCGTAGATCGGCTCCAGCACATCGATGCTGTGCCCGCCGGCGATGGGGATGCCCGCCGCGGCGCATACCGCCTCGCCTCCAGCCAGAATGCGACGGATGACATCCTCCGGCAGCTTGCCCAATGGCATGCCGACGATGGCCAGCGCGAACAGGGGCTTGCCGCCCATGGCATACACGTCGGACAGCGCGTTGGTGGCGGCGATGCGGCCGAAGTCGTAGGGATCGTCCACGATCGGCGTGAAGAAATCCGTGGTGGCGACAATGGCCTGCTCGTCGTTGAGGCGATACACCGCCGCGTCGTCGCTGGTCTCGGAGCCCACCAGCAGATCGGGCGGCAGCCCGCGCAGAGGCGTCTCTGCCAGCAGGCGGGAGAGCACGGCCGGCGCGATCTTGCAGCCGCAGCCGCCGCCGTGGCTGAATTCGGTCAGGCGTATCCGGACAAAGGCAGGTACATTGGACTCGGGAATCTTGTCATTCATGGTGCATGAGATAAAGCAGAATTAGTTGAGCATTTCGCGGCGGGGAATCGTCGATTCGCTCTAAGATACTGCCTCCCCAACGCCCGGATATTGCCTTGATGAAGGCCCCCGATCATACCCTCGCCACCGCCGCCCAGCTGGCCGAGTTTGACACCATCATCGACGTGCGCTCGCCCGCCGAATACGCCGAGGACCACATCCCGGGCGCCATCAGCTGCCCGGTGCTGGACAATGAGGAACGCAGCCGCGTCGGCACGCTGTACAAGCAGGAGTCGCCCTTCGCAGCGCGCAAGGTAGGCGCGGCGCTGGTGGCGCGCAATATCGCCCGCCACATCGAGGAGCAATTCAGCCATCAGCCGAAATCCTGGCGGCCGCTGGTCTACTGCTGGCGCGGCGGCCAGCGCAGCGGCGCCTTCACCCATGTGCTGCGCGAAATCGGCTGGCCGGCGCGACGGCTGGAAGGCGGCTACAAATCCTGGCGGCATCAGGTGCTGGAAAATCTGGCTCGCTTGCCCGCCACGCTGCGTTTTTGCGTCATCTCCGGCCCGACCGGCAGCGGCAAGAGCCGGCTGCTCGAAGCCATGGCCCGGCAGGGCGCGCAAGTGCTGCATCTGGAGGAACTGGCGGCGCACAAGGGCTCGGTTCTCGGCGATCTGCCCGACGCACCGCAGCCTTCGCAAAAGAAGTTCGAGACCGGCATTCATCAAGCCCTCACCGGGTTTGATGCCAGCCGGCCGGTATTCATCGAAGCCGAAAGCCGCCGCATCGGCCGGCTGCAACTGCCGCCCGCGATCTTCGATGCCATTGGCAAGGGCCGCCGGCTGCGCATCGAGGCCAGCGTCCCGGCGCGGGTCGATTTCCTGCTCGCCGACTACGCCTACCTGTGCGATGCCGGGCTGCTGCATGATCTGCTCGACCGCCTCATGGAAATGCAGGGACGCGAGGTCATCGCGCGCTGGCAGGGTCTGGCCCGCGCCAACGATTTCCGCACGCTGGTAACCGAACTACTGACTTGTCATTACGACCGGCTCTATGAGCGCTCCCTGCACCGGCAGTTCCCCGTCCTCGCGGAAGTACCGGTGTTTCAGGCGTACGATCTGTCCACCGCAGGCATTGAAACACTGGCGGCGGAGATCATCGCCCGCAACTGAATGCCCTAGCGCAGCGTTGCAATCCGGACGGAGCACTCAATAAATATTTGTCATTCCCGCGCCGGCGGGAATCCAGCGTCTTTACTGCAAAGTCACTGGGTCCCCGCCTGCGCGGGGACGACAAAATCCTGGTTTATAAGCCACTCTTTGTGTACAAACCGCGCTAGCGCCGGGTAGCCGCCAATTCTCCGTCCACCAGCGCCTTCAACTGTTCCCAGCCGAATTCCGGCAATGGCTTGCCATTCACGAAATACTCTGGCGTCATGGTCACATTGAGGCTGCGCGCATCCTCAAGATCCTGCGCAATAATCTGGCCGATCTCGGGCGCCATCATGTCGGTCTGCAGCTGCGCCATATTGAGGCCGAGGCGTTCCATGTGTTTCCAGGCCTGCTCCGGCTGCGCCACGTGATTGACCACCCAGTCGGCCTGCGTCGCAAACAGTTCCTCCAGCACCGGCCAGAGCTGGCCCTGCTTGCGCGCCGCTTCCAGCATGGCCACCACCTTGTCGGAGCCGGGATGGAAGGGCGCGTAACGCAGCACCAGACGAATCCGGTCCGGGTTCGCCGCCATCATTTCCTTGACCCGCGGATAGAAATCGGCGCAGGTGCCGCAGGCAGGATCGAAGAACTCGACAATGACCACCGGCGCATCGGCCTTGCCGTGAGTCGGCGAATGCATGCGCATCAGCGCGGAACTGTTGACCACAGCGTGCGCCGCGGCCTGCTCGTTTTTCTGCGCGGTAAAGACCAGCGCAGCAATGATGAAAGCCAGCAGCAAAACGGCAGCGGCAACGATGAACAGCGTCTTTTGCTTCATTTGGAACTCCGAAAATGCGTCGCGGCCAGCAACGCCAGAATGGTTGAAAAAGCCAGCACCGAAAGCAGAGGAATCGTCACGAAGCCGAACCACTTGATCACGGTCACTGAGCACGGTACACCCTGCGTGCAGGGCTTGATGCTCTCGGGAATCACCCCCGCCACCAGCAGCATGTGAAACACGGCGAATAGCAAGCCGAGAACAGCCAGCGGCGTGGCATAGCGAATCACCTTGCGGTCGAAGGGAAACAGCCCGAACGGCAGGATCAGCGCCAGCGGGAACATGAAAATGCGCTGATACCAGCACATGACGCAGGTGGGTACCTTCATGACTTCGCCGAAGAACAGCGCGCCCAGCATCGCGCTGGCGGCAATCAGCCAGGCGCTGAAAATCAAGGTCCAGCCGGCAGCCTCATTTCTCTTGGGGGTGATGGACAGATCTTGTTTGTCGGTCAATGCATTCTCCAGACAGCGGTATATCGAACCGGGCGCACATGAATTCGAGACGTTTCACTTTGCAACATAAGGCTCACGAAAACTCGCAGATGTAATTAATCGGATTCATCGTGCAATGCTTTTCAATCATGCCTTGCAGATCAAACATCCTCGGCTCTTTTCTAAAATCGAAAAGCCGATACAGGTGAAATTCTTCAGAATATCTTTGCGCGAATTTAACTTCGCCGCGACTGACATAAAACGGCGTTTCCTTGCCGAAGGCCGTGGTCTTAACTTCAATAAATCTTTCACGCCCAGAAGCCTCAAAAGAAAGGATGTCGAATCCAAGCCCGTCGCCTTTTGTTTTTGCGACGTGCTCCACTTTGTCGGCCAATGCCTTGTGACCAAGGCTCCGCAGCCGGAAGTGTTCAAAGTTCATAACAAACTCTTCTCCGACTGTACCAAGCGAAGCATTTCTCGCTTCACGTTCAAGATAGTCGCATTTATGCGAGCTCGGTGCTACATATTCATTTTGGTGTGCTTCACGTGCCGAGAATGCCACTTTTGGAGCATCAACCAATAGCGCAGAAAAATCTTCCACTAGAGGCACGGCAGCAGGAATCAATACCGCCGTCAGAGCAGCAGCATCGAGTAATTTATCTTGTGCGATACGAGATTCGATCACTTCGCGCAAGAGCGATTGATAGTTGCCGAGGGGCTTATAGCCGGAAATGTAGGGGCAGCCCAACGCAATCAAAATTGCGCTGATATTTTGATGTTTACGTTCTACCGCACCCTCTGATCGACCATCCAGCTTTGCAAGTAGAGACTTTCTATGGGCCGTCTTGTTGTAGCTTTGCCCTGACAACTCAAGTGTCAGCATGTGAAAGTAATCTGCAACTGTGGCTTCAACCTCTATCCTGCTCCACGCCATGTCAGCGATTACCTCGATCAGAACTCTGCTCCATTGCAGGCATCAGAAAATACACTCTCTGAAATCCTGAAGCACTTCTCCAGCGCCACCGGCATTGAGCAGTTCGTTGAGCATGTTGATGGCCGAATCATATTCGCGTTCATTGCGGATGCGGGCCAGCGGCGATGCTTCGCACAGTGCCCTGCAATGTCTTTCGAGTTTAATGATGTCGCCAGTATCCATCATGATTCAGCAGCCAAGGTCAGGCCTTGCGATACACCTCCGCCCCGCTCTGCACAAATTCCACCGCCTTGGTTTCCATGCCCTTGGTCAAGGCTTCCTGTTCGGAAACGCCCTGCGCCGCGGCGTAGTCGCGCACGTCCTGGGTGATTTTCATGGAGCAGAAGTGCGGCCCGCACATGGAGCAGAAGTGCGCCACCTTGGCGCCTTGCTGTGGCAGGGTTTCGTCGTGGAACTCGCGCGCCTTGTCGGGGTCGAGGCCGAGGTTGAACTGGTCTTCCCAGCGGAACTCGAAGCGCGCCTTGGATAGCGCGTTGTCGCGGATCTGCGCTCCGGGATGGCCCTTGGCCAGATCGGCGGCATGGGCGGCGAGCTTGTAGGTGATGATGCCTTCCTTGACGTCGTCCTTGTCGGGCAGGCCGAGGTGCTCCTTGGGCGTGACGTAGCACAGCATGGCGGTGCCGTACCAGCCGATCATGGCGGCGCCGATGCCGCTGGTGATGTGGTCGTAGCCCGGCGCAATGTCGGTGGTGAGCGGGCCCAGCGTGTAGAACGGCGCTTCGTCGCACCACGCCAATTGCAGGTCCATGTTCTCCTTGATCAGTTGCAGCGGCACATGGCCGGGGCCTTCGATCATCACCTGACAATCGTGCTTCCATGCCACCTGGGTGAGTTCGCCCAGCGTTTTCAGTTCACCGAGTTGCGCTTCGTCGTTGGCGTCGTAGATCGAGCCGGGGCGCAGGCCGTCGCCGAGGCTGAAGCCGACGTCATAGGCTTTCATGATCTCGCAGATGTCCTCGAAATGCGTGTAGAGGAAGCTTTCCTTATGATGGGCGAGGCACCACTTGGCCATGATCGAGCCGCCGCGCGAGACGATGCCGGTCATGCGGCTGGCGGTCATCGGCACATGGCGCAGCAGTACGCCGGCATGAATGGTGAAGTAGTCCACACCCTGCTCGGCCTGCTCGATCAGCGTGTCGCGGAAGATTTCCCAGGTGAGTTCCTCGGCCTTGCCATCGACTTTTTCCAGCGCCTGATAAATCGGCACCGTGCCGATCGGCACCGGTGAATTGCGCACGATCCATTCGCGCGTTTCGTGGATGTTGTTGCCGGTGGACAGATCCATCACCGTGTCGCCGCCCCAGCGGATGGCCCAGGTCATCTTGTCGACTTCCTCGCTGATCGAGGAGCCGAGCGCCGAGTTGCCGATGTTGGCATTGATCTTGACGAGGAAGTTGCGGCCGATGATCATCGGCTCCGACTCGGGATGATTGATGTTGCTGGGGATGATGGCGCGGCCGCGCGCCACTTCGGCGCGCACGAATTCGGGCGTGATTTCCTCTGGAATGGAGGCGCCGAAATTCTGCCCGCGGTGCTGGCGACCCATCATCTCGGCCAGGCGCTGGCCGGTGGGGCCGGATGTCCTGAGCGACTCGATATATTCGCGGCGGCACAGGTTTTCGCGGATGGCGATGTATTCCATTTCGGGTGTGACGATGCCGCGCCGGGCATAGTGCATTTGCGACACGTTCATGCCTGCCTTGGCGCGGCGCGGCTGGCGCTTGAGGTCAAAGCGCATCCCGGCCAGCGCCGGATCGGCGAGGCGCTGGCGGCCGAATTCGGACGACAGCCGGTTCAACACTTCGGTGTCGTTGCGTTCCTCGATCCACTGCTGGCGCAGCGCGGGCAGGCCGCGGCGGATGTCGATCCTTGCCGCCGGATCGGTGTAGGGACCGGAACAGTCATAGACAAAAATCGGCGGGTTCTTCTCGACACCCATTGCAGCGGGGGTATCGGACTGGCTGATCTCGCGCATCGGGACGCGGATATCGGAGCGCGATCCGGTGACGTAAATCTTGCGCGAGTGCGGCAAGGACTGGATCGCTGCCGCGTCGACATGGGCTTCGGCGGCGATAAATTTTTCGTTGGCGTTCATGGGGTATTCCTGATTTCGGTTGCCAGTTTTTTCTGGTCTGAATGGGGTATCCAAGCTACTGGAAAGGGTCGCCCGATGCAAGCTCAACGGCGGAATTCATAACAATAGCGGCAACCTGCGGGCAGCGCTCGAATCAGCAGCAATATGTGCACGGCAAACAGTATTGATTATATTGGTTCCCCAAGGGACCTGCGACTGCCTGAAATTTGCGGCAAAAGCACATTGCAAGTGGTTTCTTTGGCCCATGGTATGCGCGATACCGATTACCCGATCTGTGCGAGATGCGATATCCACCGTTTCGCAATAACAATAGCGATCTGGCGTTGTTTTACGTATATTCGATAATCCCTGCCACGCATCAACGCTCCGCCATGGGCGCCCAGGCGCAGGTTGTGCTGGCCGGGACTGGTACTCGCCATTGACGGTGTTCCCGATGCGTTATTGCTCGGGCTTGCCACTTTCTTTCCTGCTGCGGCACCAGTGGGGCTGACTCTGTTGTTGTATTATGAATTTATAAAGATTATGTGGCCAATGCCGTTGACGCAGGACACAAGGCTTGCGAATTTCGGCTTGAGGAGTCATTCCTTACACTAATATGGACAACAGAGAACTTGACATAGTACTGGCCGCACTTGGCGTTACTGAAGTAGCCGGGCAGCCCGCCAGTTCTGACGATCACGACCATACGACCCAGATCGATGGTTTGTTGACCTTGGCTGCTGGTGAACGCAAGCGGCTGGGCGAGATGCTGGTTGATGTGGGCCGCGCTGAACCGGAGCAGCTCATGGATGCCCTTGCCGAGCAGGCGCGTACCGGAGAGAAGCTGGGTGAAATAGCGATCCGACGCGGTTGGCTTGATCCGGGCCAACTGGATCGGGCTCTTCGGTTTCAGGATGCGCAATCCCAAAAGTGCGACACGAAGTCGCGGCTCTGTCTTGGCGAAATATTGGTTGCCACAGGCGAGATCAGCCGCGCTCAATTAGATGATGCCCTGGCGCGACAACGCGATTCGGGAAGGCAGCTCGGCAGCGAACTGGTCAATGCCGGTCATCTTAAGCCTCACCAGCTCGCCAGCGGATTACATCTACAACGAAGGCTGGTGGCGTTGGCAATTGCAGCCACACTTGCCGTGGGTACGGCAGTGGAGACTACACCGGCCGAAGCTGCGGTTGGCGCCAATGCCCAAGTCGCGGTCAGCGCCACGGTATTGCGTCATGTCAGCATCCGAGTGCTGTCGGCGCCACACACGATCCATATATCGGAAGCCGACATCGTTCGCGGCTATGTTGACGTGCCTATCCCTTTAATGCTGGAAATCGTTTCGAACAGTCCGACTGGGTACCTGCTTACTGTAGAGAGTCAAGCCGACTTCGCCAGAGGAACCGAAGTGCGCGGCATCGGCAGCCCCGTCTCTTTCGGCCGCTTCGGTGGCGTGCTGAGCGTGCAGTCCGGCGGCCACGGCATGCAAACGATGCCCGCCGAATTGAATTTCCGGGTACTTCTCTCGGAGGAGGCCCGCCCCGGCGTCCACCCCTGGCCGATCCAGATATCCGTGATGCCCACCTAACGCTCATGCATTGCTTGTTGCACCCCTGATGATGAAACACCGCAAAGGCAAATTGAACGCCCGCCCCTCCCATCGTCCAGGGCCGACTTTGCACAGCCGGCCCGCTGCGACGGCGCGGAGCAGTGCTCCGCGAAACCCCGCCTTCGCCCCCTCGCGGGGAGGCTATTGCCCGCTGCGCTCGACATTACGAGGGGCTCCGTAATTCGCTACGGGCGTTTCGCGGCTGCGCCGCAATGTGTGTTTTGCGTTATGGCGTCACCGTTACCACCACACTGTCGGAATATGTTCCCTTCATAACATCCTGGCCAGCGGGGATGCGGCCGAAAATAGTGGCGGTCAATTGCGCCGACGAATTGTTCGGCACAACCAGCGTCTGCGTAAACGCGTCCAGTCCGGACACATTGCCCCATACGCTCGTCCTGCCGGCATCCTTGTACAGGTTGTAGGCGAGGAAGTCTGCACCGCCGTTCATTTTCATTTTCCGGGTAGCGGTTGAGCCGCCATAGGCCCCGGAGCCGATAGCAAGGGTGACGGTCGGGTTCGCACCGCCGGATCTTGTGCAGGTAACTTTAATCGACCCGCTGGTATCGAGGCTGGTGGCGCTGAACACATCATAGCCGCCGAATGCCACATTGCTGATCGCCAACGTACAGGTCGTGGCGGCGCCGGCGGCACCGGACAGGAGCGCAAGCGCTAGAGGCAACGCGGCCCTGATTTTAGAATTGGCAGACATGCAGCTCTCCCAGGTCAACCAGCATTTGCTGCGATTCCGGCACCGTTAGCTCGAACGCACACTGCCGCTGGCCAAAGACGAAGCGGGCAAAATAGCGCCCTGGCTTCAGGTTCTCGATATAGAACTCACCCGCCCTTCCAGTTGGGAAATGCATCTCCTTGCCGTCGGCTGTGACGAGTAGATCGATGTATTCAACTGGTTTAACCACACCAGCTTCCCGGAGAGAGAGTCGTCCGATGATAGCTTGAATGCGCGTAACATCGAAGCGGATCAGCGAACCGCTACGCAGGGGCGGCGAGATATTCTGTTCCTTGTCGGCGATGACGTAATCGATCGGGATATCCCGATCATCGATGGCCACATGGTTGGCGACATATGAGCCGAGGTTGGGCAGGAATAGCGTCCCCGCGGCATTGGTCCGGCCGATTTCCTGCGCGCTCTGATACACGCGCACACCCTCCAGGCCGCCGACTTTGACAATGCCGAAGCTGTCGGTGATGGGCCGCGAGAAGGCGAGCGCACCACCTACATAGGCGATGCCGCCGCCGATACCCAACTGGTAGG
The DNA here is from genome assembly GCF_907163265.1 of Georgfuchsia toluolica. Taxonomy (NCBI): domain Bacteria; kingdom Pseudomonadati; phylum Pseudomonadota; class Betaproteobacteria; order Nitrosomonadales; family Sterolibacteriaceae; genus Georgfuchsia; species Georgfuchsia toluolica. The sequence goes on along the minus strand of NZ_CAJQUM010000001.1, from coordinate 2,717,928 downwards.
TTTCCTGCGAACTGCCGCCGGAGCTGCGAGTGGAATTGAGGGCCGCCGTATATTCGCCATATTGTCCATTGTACTGAAGCGACGGTACGAGACTGTAAGTGCTGCCCAGGTCCGCGTCGGTGCGCTCGCTGACAACGCGATAACCAAAGCCCTCGCCGACCGGCGTGTTGTTGCCGAACTGCAACACGTCGCTGGAGTTGCCGGCGCTCGAGTTGTGGAAGAAATTCGTAATGAAATCCTTCTTCGGGCTGTAGGTAAGGCCGAAGAATACATTGGTCGTGGGCGGCAGGGACGACGTACCCGCAACCCGGCTGATAGATGCCAGCAGGCTGAGTGTGCCAAACAGGTTGCGGGAGTAACCCAGGGACACCGAGCGCTGATCGTCGCCCTGGTATTGCCTGAGTTGGTGCCAGTCGACGCTCAGGCTGCCGATCGATACAAAGCCGTAGCTGGCGCTGACGGTCTGTTCCGTTTTCGGGCGAGCTGTGATGATTGCCTGGCCAACCGTCTCGTATTGTGCCGAGTAGTGCCTCAGTTCGATCCGACCGTTGAATTGCCGCGCCTGATAGGCGTACTGGGCCACTTCGGCCGAACCACTGCCGGAGGGGCTGCGCCCTGCCGCCACGCTGCCGGAAAGAACGCCCCAGCGGTCCGAGCGTAGCGCCGCTGTGGGACCGAGATTGAAGCGACCCGGTTCGGCTTCGCCACGCCCCCCCAACGTCAGGCTATCGCTAACGCCATAGCGGTGAAAGGCAGACAACGCTGCCTTCCCGTAGTCGTTGCTGGCGACACCCAGATTTTTCCTCTGGAAGCCGACGTTGTAGCTGTATTCGTGTAATCCCTCGCGCAGATTCACATCGGTGAAATAAAAAGGATTAACCAGGCGCTGCTCCCGGCCAAAGGCGTCGCGGATGACGACTTCGACCTCGCGCTGGCCGCCGAAATAATTCAGGTTGCGTAGCGCGAACTGCCCCGGCTGCAGCGTTTGGGTGCTTATACGCATGCCATCGAGATAAATATCCGCCTGCGCCACTGACGCGATATTGCCTGTGAAGGCGGCCATCGGCTGCCTGATGAAATAGGGATCAATCTGATAGGTTTTCGAAAAGCTAATGCCACCCAAGTTGAGAACGTTGCCCAGATCGCCAGAAGCGGTGCTGAAGTCGCCGAGAATCCAACGGTTCATCGAGCGCCGGTCATCGTGGATCAAGCTGCTTCCATAGCGGATGTCTTGACCGGGGCCAGTGCCACCGCGTACATGGGCTGACTCGGAGCGCAGCAGAGAGTCGCCCACGCGCACGCCCACCTCGGTCGCTAGTGCCAGGCTTTTTGCCCCTCCTGCATCGTCGCCCGAATAGAGGAGGCGGTAGTTGAAAAAGCTGCTGTTGTCGCGTGGCTCGACGACTCTTGTCGGCCGCCCCGGTTGCAGGTCGACGGCTGTTTTCGGCAATCGTTCAGGCGGCAAGGTCACGAACAAAGCCAGTTTCGCTTCGTCGAAGCGCAGTTCGCTCGCCTTAAGCGCGCGGAGGGAATAATGCGCTTCCCCCTCCAACGCTATCGGCACGCCGTAGGGTGGCTGTACCCCCATGGCCTTGAGATCGGACTCGCCGACGAGGAAATCCCCGCCGGCAAGGGCCATGACGGTGAACTCGCCCTTGGGCACGCCATTCAGGCTAATTTCGGCGATCAGGAGTTGGTCGGCGGCGGGAAGCTGCGCATGAGACTGAGCGCCAGCTCCGGCGCCAAGCGTCAGGCTTGGTGTCAGAGACACGCCGACGTCGCTGTCATGAGGCGAGACTCTTTGGGGGTCTGTAGCCGCGCTGCCGAGTTCCCGGCTCAGCATTAGAACAGGTCCGGGGTTGTCACCGCGGCTGACCGGAGCGAATTCCCCCGCTGCCGCCGCTCCGGCGCGCACGGCAAACGAAAGCGCATACGCCATGGCGCCAGCGGCTCTGCGCCAAGCCCATACACTTTCGTTCGCCGTCCGTGCCGGAGCAATGTCCGGCGCCATCGGTTTCCCCTTCAGCGCCTGCACATCGATGCGATGACTTCCAGTGTTCCCTTGAGTTCGAGCGACCTGTCCGTTTTCACTGCGATATCGAGCCACTTCAGCCGATTACAGGTCTCTTCCGGTAGTTCGATGGCATACTCGCGGCTGGCCCCTGCCAGCAGGTACCAGCCTGCTACTTCCTTGGAGAAAGCCTCACCGGAGCTAGCCGCAACTGATTTGATGGTGAACTCCACGTTGCCTTTGTTGCGCACGCCGACTCGCAGCACGCCTTTCGCCAGACTGATTTTCTCGATCGCTCCCCGAACTTCCTCTTTCACCGGCTTGACGAAAATGGGCACACCGAAGCGCACGGCGATCGCGACCTGGGCGCCGGGCGCCGCACCGGCCGCTGGTGGTGCCGACAGTTCCTCGATAAACAGGCGGTAGGTTTTCTCCTGTACCGTCACCGGTACGCGCAGACCGACGCGCACCAGTTTCTGCTCGCCCTTTTCCAGCGTCATTAGCCGCGGAAAGTAAAGCAGGTCGTCACTCTCCCGGTATTCGTCCTTACCGGTCGCATCCTGCGTCCATTCGAACAGCCTTAGCTGAACGCGCAGGGTCTCCCCCTCTTCGTCATTGGCGACGGTAATGGCGCCGGACTTGGCCCCGCGATCGAGTTCGATCCTGATCGGCGAGACCCCGAAGTTGGCCGCCACCGCCGGCAGGATGACGAAACTGAAAAGGAGACCAGCAAGGCGGCGGAGGGTTGTCGTTTTAAAAAGGCTCATTGATTTTCCTAGTCAGGCGGGAGTCCGCTCCACTGCTCCGTGTGCCCCGCAGCGACGTTTCTGTCAGGGATTCAGCGTAATAACAACGGTGTCGGCGTAGACGCCCGCCGTCGCATCTTGAAAGTCCGCCGGAGCGACGCTGCCAGAAACAGTGACGCTTTGGGTAGCGTTTTTCGCTACTGTACCCGAGGACGGGGTAATGGTAAGGGTGTAGGGCAGATAAGCCGCCTGCGTCGCATGCTTCATGCGGTTGGCATTGGGGCCGGCCTTGTACATGCCACTGTCTTGATTGAGGGCATAGGTCACGCTCGGCGACGCGCCGCCGCACGAGAATGCGAGGCTGGCGCTGGCCGTCGCCGGCGTTGCGCTGGCCGGACTGATGTTGCCGAAGGCCAGCGCAATCGCCACGCTACCTTGGAACTTGCAGCTATTCTTTGATAATACGGTAGCGCTAACCGACACCCCGGCATTGCCACCGGCCATTGCAGGTACAGCCGCACTGAGCAGAAGCAGGACGCAGACAAGCCACTCCGATCTCTGTCGTAGCTGGGCCAGGTTGGTCGTGAGCCGGAAATTTAAGCGCACCACGACTCAGCCACCTGAACGCTTAGGCGGCCGAGTTTCCTTTGCTGTAATGGGATTACGGTGTAATCGACAACGTGACGGTGTCGGCGTAGCTGCCGGCCGAAGCGTTGATGTAATCGGCTTGGAGGACCGACGCAGCGATGTTCATGCTGATCGGGGTACCCGCGCCCGATCCGGAGCCAGTGGTCGTATAGCTGAGGCTGTAGGGGATCAAATCGGCCAGCGTGGCATGCTTCATCTTGGTCGCCGTCCCGCCTCCGTTGACACCTTTGTTGTCGGATAGGGTGTAAGACGCGCCCTTGGTGCACCAGAAGGCCGGTTGGGTCACTGTCCCGTTGACCGTGCCACCTACGCTTGGATCGAGCGTAAAGGCCACCGAACCACCGCTGTTGAACTTGCAAACACCGGTCACGGTGGCGGAGACAGCCACCGTTGCGGAGTCGCTCGCCAGCGTGGCGGTGCTGCCCAGGATGCCGACCAGCGTGGCGATAGAAGTCAAAAGTATCTGTTTGTTCATGTTTGTTCCCATCCTGTTCTCGATTTTATTCAAATGGAATTATGGCCAAAGTCATACGGTGCGCATGATCAATACATTCGCCAGGCAAGTCAATATCGGATTTGTTAAATACTGTGATTTCCCCGCCTAACTTCACATAATTTTCTTATAGTCGGTGCCCATTCAAAACGTCACCCCAGGTTCGTTGGCCGTCTCGGATCAGCCAGGTCCAGCCAGTCGAGATTGCGACTACGCAGGTTGAGTGAGTAGCGTGCTGCGCATGCTTGTCCGCAACGGGGTCGATGGAGGATAGTCGCAATGCAATGGAAGCCTGAATATTTTATTGGCATCAAAGAAATCGATGACCAGCACGAAGATCTGATTGCTCAATTCTCCAACGTGGAAAAGTTTGTCACCGCAAGGCGCAACCGGGGACAAACACACTACGCGCTGGTTGAACTCGCTCAAGTCGCCCGCCGGCACTTCGATTTCGAGGAAGCACTAATGCGTCTGTTTGGCATTCCGGGCGCCGAAAAACACAAAACTGACCATGAATATTTTTTTATCAAAATGGCCGAGATAGAACAACATTCGCTCCGCGCGTCCACCGATACGGAGATGATCAGGTTTCTGCATGCGTGGCTACGGGACCACATCCTGGCGGCAGACAGGCAGGACTATGCTGAGTTTATTTTAGGCGTCGCCCCAGTGGTGAAGTCAAAGATGCCGACATCATTGCCAGAAAATGCGATCTGAATCGCCGCAGCTTTCTCTTTAGGCCCCGTGGAAAAAATTTCGCTCGTAGCGACTGACCTTCAAGAGCTGATTTCGCTGAGTCCCGACCCGATCATTGCGGTGAACCGAGCCGGAATTATCGTTATGTTCAATATCGCTGCGGAAAAGTTGCTCGGTTACAGCGGCGAAGAAGTAATCGGACGGATTTCCATCAAACAGATATTCGCCACCGCTGACCAGGCGCGTTTCGTTAACAAGCTGCTTTACACGAGTCCAGATCGAAATATCCAGGGCCATGAAACGCAGTTGCTCTCCAAGAAGAAGCGCATTATTGACATTCGTCTGTCGGCCAAGCTCATCGTACGCGATGGAGAGGAGGTTGGCAGCATCGGTTTCTTTCACGACTTGACTGAGTCCAAGAAAGTCGAGTTGAAGCTCAAGAGCATGTCGATAACTGACAGCCTGACAGGTCTGTACAACCAGCGTCATTTTCATGCCGTGCTGGAAACGGAAATAGAGCGGGCCAAGCGCCATTTCCGGCCCCTGAACCTGATTTGTACCGACTTGGACAACTTCAAGCAGGTGAACGATGCACTTGGCCATCTGGAAGGCGACAAGGCGCTGCGCTTTGTCGCAAATACGATACGGAAAGTGCTCCGCAAGACTGACATGGCATTTCGCTACGGCGGCGACGAGTTCATGCTGCTGCTGCTCGAGACGTGCAGTGAGGAAGCCGAAGCCATCGGCCGTCGGTTAAAGGAATCGTTTGATAAACGCTGGGCCGAAGAATGGAGTCCCAAGCGGGGCTGCCCGCTGGTCAGCATCAGCATGGGCATCGCGGAGTTCGATCGGAAAGAATCCCCGAAAGGGCTGATACGCCGGGCGGATTTCCTTATGTACGAAGCGAAGAATCGCGACAGGCGTTAAGCAAACGCAGTTCATCACGGCGAACACGGCGAAAACACAAGGCATGGCAGGCATGCGGTGTCTCACCCATGGTTCAAAATAAGGCTTTCAGGTTCATTCGGCATCCAGGGGATCTATACGCGGCAAAACAATGGAAAACGTCGCCCCACGCTCGGGAATGCTTTTTACAAGCGTGCGTCCCCGATGCCGTCGGGCGACAACGTCCACAAAAACCAGGCCCAATCCAGAACCGGAAATTCTCGAATCCCTGCTTTGCGCCCGTGAAAACCGCCGGAATAGTTTGGGCAAATCATCCTCATGAATCCCCGGGCCGTTGTCGGAAATACTGCAAATCGCATCCATAACGGAAATTTCGCATTTCATGATGATTACTCCTCCCTGTGGTGAGTACTTGACAGCGTTGACCAGCAGATTGCCTATCGCGCGGACCAGCAGGGAACGATCCGCCATGACGACAGCCCTATCGTCTGCTTCGGAAATCTCAATCGAAATTTGCTTGGCACGGGCCTGTGGCTGGATTTCTGCGACGCAATCATCAACCAGCGATTGCAGGTCATACTTGTCCAGATTCAATGTTTTCGAATCCGCCATGGCCAGGTACAAAAAGTCCTCTGCCAGCATGACCGTCTTTCGCGCCAGGGCCTCGACATCAGCCACGAACTCGGCTTCTGGCTTGCGCATCCCGCTATCGCGTTGAAGCTCAGCCAGCGCCATGATGGAATTTTGCGGCGCGCGGATATCGTGCGAAAGGAAGGACAGTGCATCTTCGCGCTCGCGCTGCGCTAGGCGCAGTGCAGTAACATCTTCGATCACGATGATCAGACCGGACACGACCCCCTCATCATTCCGGAACGGAGCCAGGGCGACTTCGAATTCGCTACCCTTTGAATCGCCGGCCTTCAAGTCAAGTTCATCGCCCTTCAATGCCGATAATACCGCGGTGAGCCAGTCCGATCCATCGAGTTCGACGTGGTGGGCCAAAGCGTGATCAATACGATGGCGGCTCAAGTCCATCTTGTCCAGCTGGCACAATTCCAGCGCCCGTTGATTGGCCGTCACCAATTTTCCGTCGGGGGTGACCACGAGCGCCGCGAAAGGTAATCCATCCAGGCTTTCGCTTAGAAACTTTCGCGCTGCGCGCAAATAATTGATGTTGACGTGAATCAACTCAACCCGATTCTGGATGTAGTCGGCAAAACTGATAAGGCCTACTGCCCGAACCGGCGGCACCTTATGTTGATCGTGCTCGAGCCTGACTATTTCCTCATCAAGATAGTTGCAAATGGTTTCGAGCCTTTTCCAATTCCAGTACGGATACGCGAAGAGGGCAGAAACGGTTACCGACATCGGAGGAAACCACAGGCCGAAGCGATAAAGCAATACCAGCGCCAGCACAGGCGCAAATACTGCAGTGGCAAACATCAGGCACAAGGAAAGCCACTGGCTTGCCCGATAAAAGGCAATCAACAGCAGCAACATTGCAGTTGCCGTGACGAGTCCCACGAATAATATATCGGGTTGCCTGATGTATTTGCGATCCAGCAATGAACACAGTATGTTCGCCGTTACTTCAACTCCAGCCATTTTTTCACTGCCGATAACAGACGGCGTGAGATGCCAGTTTGCCAATCGAGATGCGGTAAACCCGAGCAATATGAACTTGCCTGCAAGCAGGTTCGGCGGAACATTTCCCTGTAGTACTGCTGCGGCGGAGACGTGTTTAATCGTCCCCGGAGGCCCCACATAGGAAATCAGATATTCATTGGCATCGCCGGGAGGTGCCGCAATACCGGCCACTTTCGCCATGGCAAACGCCATATGGGGCCTTGGGTTGCCGGTTTCCTGTGATACGAGGCTGACGTTGTGTAATACCTCGTCCGGGTAGATCTGGGGGTTGGTGCTCACGAGCTGTGCGTTCCGGGCAAAGTCCACGGCTGGCTTTACCTCCTGCCCTTGCACCTTGAACACAGGCAGCATGGCGTTCGGCGTTTTGCGCAAGGCTTCGGCGAGCAGCTTGTTATCGCGGCGGCTAAGGGTATCCGGCCCGGCAAACACCATATCGATGCCCACCGCCTTTGGTCGGGCCGCGGACATATGATCAAGCAACGATGCAATCGTGGCGCCCGGCCAGGGCCACGGCCCCACGGTTGCTATGCTTTCATCATCGATTGATACGATTATCACATCTTCGCGCGCCGGCCGTTTGAGCAAAAAGATGCCTGCGTCATAAATCACCTGATCAAGGTTCCAGGTCCAGGAGCCGGCAACCAGCAGAAATGAAATAATGGTGACGACGCCGGTGACTATCCCCCATTCGTAGGCGAGGCTGTGTTTCTTACGCCTGGACGCCAATGCCCCCTCCGGTGCCTGCATTTTTGACAACCCGTCCTTCAGGAATCCTCGGCCGGAGACTGGCAATCAAGACGATAACCAAAACCATACACGGGAACGATCGAATAACCATTATCGGGCGAAAGCGGCAGTTTCCGCCGTATGGCGCTGACATGGGCATCGATAGTTCGCATGCTGGGGGAACCATCTTGCCCCCAGATCTTCTGGAATAGTTCGGTACGTGACACAATGCGGCCCAGATTACGAAATAACTCCAAAGCGAGCAGGTACTCCTTATTGGTAAGAGATACCGCTTCACCGTTGCGGTACAACTCGGACTTGTCTGTATCGATCTCGAAAGGTGGGAATGACAACAGTTTAGTCGCGGAGACTGGATAGGCGCGACGGATCAAGGCCTTGACTTTAGCCAAAAGGATGTTTTTCCTGACTGGCTTGACCAGATAATCGTCCGCACCGGAATTTAGCGCTTCGACAATGTCTTCTTCAAAGTCACGCTGAGTTGCAAATATGACCGGCAGCTTCTCGCCGAAGCGCAAACGTATCCTGCGCAGCACTTCGATGCCACTCAAATCCGGCACATTCCAATCAATGATGAACAAATCATAGCTCTGCTGGCGCAGACTTGCCATCAGCGAGCGTCCAGTACTGAACTGAAAAACAGTGTAGTCCGCTTGGCACAGCCACATGTTCAACAAGTGCAGTTGGGCCATATCATCTTCAAGCAAACAAATTCTCACGTTCTTTTTTCCATTTTATTGTTGATCGCGCCACATTGATAACATGGACATTTATTTCATAGTATGCGCTAAAGTAAATCAGAGAAGACCTATTGCAGCAAATCCTGCCATTTCACAATTTTTTACGCTTTGCCATAGTAGGCAGACTGTTAGTCCGTACCGTAACAAGTCGTCGATTGACAAGATAAGTCGTAGTGTTCATAGCGGCGAGCGGTTTGGAACTGCTAACAAAAATAAATTTCGCCAAAAGGCAGCATCAAGTTCACAAAGCGGACTTGTATTGCAAATTTGGTCGAAAGTCCGCGTTCATACCTGGTTCTTGCGCAGGAAGAGCCAAATTGCCAGCTATCCCCACCAGAACAACAAAACCTCGCATGTAGCGCTCCGGCAGGCGCTTGCTAATGACTGACTGGTCAGTTATTATTTTTTATGTCCTCCGCAAGCAAAACTTCCTCCCCACGTCACCGCCGCAAGGAAGCCCGCCCCGGAGAGTTGCTGGCGGCCGCACTCGATTTGTTCGTCGAGAAGGGCTTTGCCGCGACGCGGCTCGAAGACGTGGCGGCACGCGCCGGCGTTTCCAAGGGTACGCTCTATCTCTATTTCGACAGCAAGGTGTCCCTGCTTAAGGCGGTAGTCGAAAATGGCATGGTGCCGGTGCTCGATCGGGGCGAAGACATCATTGCCAACTTTAACGGCAGCACCGCGGATCTGCTGTGCCAGATACTGCTGCTCTGGTGGTCGCGGGTGGGTGAAAGCAAGTTGTCCGGCCTCTGCAAGCTGATGGTGGCCGAGGCGTCGAACTTTCCCGAGATCGCCACCCATTTCTACAATACCGTCATCGTGCGCGGCGAGGCGCTGGTGCGCCGCGCGCTCGAGATCGGCATCGCCCGCGGCGAATTTCGCCCGGTCGACGTCGAGGTGGCGACCTATTCCATCTTTGCGCCGGCGCTGGAACTCAACCTGTGGCGGCATTCCTTTGCCGACAGTTGCGGGCAGCGCGGCGATCCCGAACCTTACCTGCGCACCCACCTCGACATCGTGCTCAACGGCCTGCTGGCGAAGGCGCCGGCATGACAAATATCATTATTCCAAAGAAATTATCGATGGAAGGCCAAACATCTTGAAGAGACGAATCCCCATGCGCGCGATATCGGCGCCGCTGCTCGCCACACTGCTGCTCGCCGCTTGCGGCAACAACGCCGCGCCGCCCGCCGCCGAACCGGTTCGCCCGGCGCTGGTGCAAAAACTGGCGCCGGTAGCGGGATCCGCGGTGAACACATACCCGGGCGAGATCCGGGCCCGCCACGAAACCGACATGGCGTTTCGCATTCCCGGCAAGATCGTGGCGCGCGAAGTCGAGGTCGGCAGCACGGTGGCAGCCGGCACCGTGCTGGCGCGCCTGGATCCCGCCGACACCGGGCTTCGTCTCAGTCAGGCCGAGGCGCAGTTGGCGCTGGCGCTGGCCGACGTAAAACGCTTGCGCGAACTGAGGACGAAAAACTTCATTAGCCAATCGGCGCTGGAAGCGAAGGAAACCGAGTTCAAGTCGGTGGCGGCGCAGGCAGACCTGGCACGCAACCAGGCTGCCTACGCGGTATTGCGCGCCGACCGGCCGGGCGTGGTCACGGCGGTCAACGCCGAGCAGGGCCAGGTCGTGGCAGCCGGGCAGCCCGTGGTAAGGCTGGCGCGCCCGGAAGAGCTGGAGGTCGTCGTCGACATAGCGGAGAACCAACTGCAAGCGTTGCGCGCCGCAAAGCAGATCTCAATCATGCTATGGGCATCGCCGGGCAAGCGTTACCGGGGACGGCTAAGGGAACTGGCGCCGGCGGCGGACGCGGCAACGCGGACGTTCCGGGCCCGGATCAGCGTGCTGGAACCCGATGCCGAAGTGCGTTTGGGAATGACGGCAAACATTGTTCTCGGCGACAATGCCGGCGCAGAAATTTTTATCCTGCCGCTTTCCGCCCTGACCCGCAACGACGGCAAACCGGCGGTCTGGGTTTTCGACCCGGCCACGCAAACTGTTGCTCCGCGTAGCGTGTCATTGTCGGATTTCAGCGGTGAAGACCAGGTCAACATTGCCGACGGACTCAAAGCCGGAGAAATCGTGGTGATTGCCGGGGTGCATAAACTGCGCGCCGGGCAGAAGGTGAAGCCGGAAACCACTTCGACCGAACCCCTGTGAAATTTCCCAACCTCTCGGAATGGGCGCTGGCGCACCGTTCCTTTGTTCTGTTCCTGATGATCGTCACGGCGATTGCCGGGGTGCTCTCCTACGGCAAGCTGGGCCAGTCGGAAGACCCGCCGTTCACCTTCAAGGTCATGGTGGTACAAACCGTGTGGCCGGGCGCCTCGGCCCGCGAGGTGGAACTGGAAGTGACCGACCGGCTGGAGAAGAAGCTCCAGGAGACACCGCATCTGGATGTCCTGCGCAGCGATTCGAAACCGGGGGAATCGAGGATCTTCGTCCTGCTCAAGGATTCCACGCCGCCGGCTGAAGTATCCGGGATCTGGTACCAGGTGCGCAAAAAAGTCGGCGATGTCCGCGAGACTCTTCCGGCCGGGGTTTATGGGCCGTTTTTCAACGACGAGTTCGGCGATACGCTGGGCAATCTCTACGCGCTGAGCGGCGACGGCTACAGCTATGCCCAGCTCAAGGACTATGCCGATAAGCTCCGCCAGAAACTTCTGGCCGTGCCCGATGTGGCCAAGGTCGAATTGATCGGCGATCAGGACGAAAAAGTCTACGTCGAAATTGCAAATGCCAAACTGGCCACGCTCGGCATTGACCCGCAAACCCTGGCCGATACCCTGCAACGACAGAATGCGATGACCGTGGCGGGCAGCTTCGAGACGCCCAGCAGCCGGATTCTGTTGCGCACCAGCGGCGGGTTCGATTCCGTCGCGGCCATTGCGGATACCCATTTCCGCGTCAATGGCCGCCAGTTCAGGCTCGGCGACATTGCCCGCGTTTACCGCGGCTATGTCGATCCGCCCGCGCCGCGGATGCGCTTTATGTCGAAGCCGGCAGTTGGCCTCGGCGTATCGATGGCGAACGGCGGCGACATCATTGCGCTCGGCCACAATCTGGAGGCGGAAGTGAAACGCCTCCAGGACGACCTGCCGGTCGGGCTTGATCTGTCCACGGTGTCGAGCCAGCCCAGGGCGGTGGCCAATTCGATCCGGGAGTTTCTGCGCTCACTCGCGGAAGCCGTGACCATCGTGCTATTGGTGAGTTTCTTCAGCCTGGGCCTGCGTACCGGGCTGGTGGTTGCCCTGTCTATCCCGCTCGTGCTGGCCGCCACCTTTCTTGCCATGAACCTGTTCAATATCGGCCTGCACAAGATATCGCTGGGCGCCCTGGTACTTTCCCTGGGACTGCTGGTCGATGACGCCATCATCGCGGTGGAGATGATGCTGATCAAGATCGAGCAGGGCTGGGATCGGGCCAAGGCGGCCAGCTTCGCCTATACCAGCACGGCCTTTCCGATGCTGACCGGCACCCTGGTAACGGTGGCGGGCTTTTTGCCTATCGCCACCGCGGCTTCATCCACGGGCGAATACACCCGCTCCATATTCCAGGTCACGACGATTGCGCTGCTGCTTTCATGGGTGGCAGCGGTGGTGTTCATTCCCTATCTCGGCGACAAGCTGTTGTCGGCGGCCGGCCGCACGCACCAACAGCCGTTGAGCGAATACGCCGTTTATGACAAACCGTTTTACCGGCGCTTCCGCCGCCTGGTGGAATGGTGTGTGCATCATCGTAAAACCACGATCCTGAACACGCTGGCCGTCTTCGTTCTGGCCCTGTTCGGCTTCGGCTTTGTGCAGCAGCAGTTTTTCCCCGATTCGACGCGTCCGGAATTGCTGGTCGACCTGCGCCTGGCGGAAGGCTCGTCGCTACGCGCGACCGAAGTCGAGGTGAAAAAACTGGAAACCATTCTGGCCAGAGATCCGCGTATCGAAAACTACGTCAGCTATGTCGGCAGCGGCAGCCCGCGCTTCTACCTTTCGCTCGATCAGCAACTGCCGCAAGCCAATTTTGCCCAGTTCGTCATTCTGGCCAAGAGTCTGCAAGATCGCGAAGCCCTCAGGACCAGCCTGATCGGACTATTCGAACGGGATTTCAGCGCGGTGCGCGCCATTATTTCCCGCCTCGAAAATGGCCCGCCGGTCGGCTTCCCGGTGCAGTTCCGGGTTTCCGGGGATGAGATCCCGGTGGTCCGGGCGTATGCCCTGGAGGTGGCTGACGCCATGCGCAAGAATCCGCATGTCTCCAATGTGCACCTGGACTGGGACGAACCCTCGAAGGTGATCCGCATCGATATCGACCAGTCCAAGGCAAGATTGCTCGGTATCTCGTCGCAGGAGTTGTCGATCTTTTTGAATACCGAACTGTTGGGGACGCCTGCCACCTACTACCGGGAACGCGACAAACTGGTGGCTGTGCTGCTGCGTGGCGCCGAACCGGAACGCGACAAGCTTTCCTCCCTGCGCGATCTGGCGATTCCGACCCGCGCCGGCAAAACGGTACCGCTGTCCCAGATCGCGAACATCTCCTACGACTTCGAGCCCGGCATCATCTGGCGCCGCAACCGCTTGCCGACGATTACGGTGCGGGCAAACCTGTACGGCAACATCCAGGCGCTCACGGTAACCAGCCAGATCCTGCCCGATCTCGCTCCGATCAAGGCCAGGCTGCCGTCCGGTTATGTGATCGAGACCGGCGGCGCCGTGGAAGAAAGCGCGAAGGGCGGCAAGTCGATAGCCGCGGGAGTGCCGCTGTTCATTATGGCTGTTCTGACGATATTGATGATGCAGTTGCAAAGCATGACCCGGACGATGATGGTGGTCTTGACCGCACCGCTGGGCCTGATCGGCGTCACCCTCTTCCTGCTGGTCTTCAACGTCCCCTTCGGCTTTGTCGCCATGCTCGGCACGATTGCGCTGTCGGGGATGATCATGCGCAACTCGGTGATTCTGGTCGACCAGATCGAGAAAGATATCGGCACCGGAAAAGCACCATGGAATGCCGTGATCGACTCCACTGTGCGCCGCTTCCGCCCCATCGTACTGACGGCCCTGGCAGCCATGCTGGCAATGGTGCCGCTGACACGCAGCGCTTTCTTCGGGCCGATGGCGGTGGCGATCATGGGCGGTCTGCTGGTTGCCACGGTGCTCACGCTATTGTTCCTGCCTGCGCTGTATGCAGCGTGGTATCGGGTGCGCAGACCCGCCTGAGCTAAAATACTGTCATTCTGTTGAGCGAGGAAACAACCATGGATTTCGACCAAGCCAGATACACCATGATCAGGCAGCAGATTATCGGCTGGAAGGTGCTGGAGCCGAATGTGGTCGGTTGCCTGTTCGCGGTCAAGCGCGAACAGTTCGTCCCGGCTCCTCATCGCAACTTGGCTTTTGCCGAAATACAGATCCCGCTGGGTCATGGCGAGTGCATGTTGATGCCCGGCGTCGAGGCAAGGATCGCCAATGCCCTGCGCCTGAAAGCAAGCGATCGCGTGCTCGAAATCGGCACTGGCTCCGGCTATATGGCGGCGCTGCTCGCGGCCAGGGCGCAGCAGGTCGATAGCATCGAAATCGTTCCCGAACTGGTCGAAACCGCGCGCGCCAATCTGGCCAGCGCCCGGATCGCCAATGTCACGGTAAAGGCGGGCAACGGCCTCGACCCTGCGACGATCCATGGCAACTACGATGCCATCGTGCTCTCCGGTTCGCTGCCGCTGCTGCCGCAGCACATCAGCGCTCATCTCAATATTGGCGGCCGCATGATCGCGATCGTCGGCGAGGGAGTCAACATGGAAGTGCAGTTGATCGTGCGCGACAGCGAGTCGTCATATACCACCACCTGCCTGTTCGAAACTGTCGCTCCGCCGCTGCATAACGTTCTGCAACGCAGCGCGTTTGTCCTCTAGTCCCGAAACTGACGGCAGGCGAAGCCACCGGAGTCACTTGATGAAAAAAACGCTCGGCCTCCTTATCGCCCTGGCACTGGCACCGGCAGCGGCGCCAGCCGCGGATCTGCTTGGACTCTACAACGAGGCCAAGGGCTATGACGCACAGTTTGCCGCGGCACGCGCCTCGCTCGATGCGGGACGCGAACGCCTGCCGCAGGGACGTGCCGGACTGCTGCCCACGGTCGGCGCGTCAGCCAATACGGTATGGAATGAAACCAACACCACGCCCAAGAATCCCGTACCCGGGGTCTCGATCGGTCGCGCTGATTACAACACCCATGGCTGGGCCGTGAATCTGACCCAGCCGCTGTTTCGCTGGCAGAACTGGGTGAATTACACCCAAGCGGAACTCGCCGTGGCGATCGCCGAAGCGCAATTCACCCAGGCCGCGCAGGACTTGATCGTGCGCGTAGCGCAGGCTTATTTCGACGTCTTGCAGGCGCAGGAAGTGCTGGCCAGCACGCAGGCGCAAAGGAAGGCGATTGCCGAGCAACTGGAATCGGCCAAGCGCAACTTCGAAGTCGGCACCTCGACCATCGTCGATACGCACGAAGCGCAGGCGCGCTACGACCTCGCCGATGCGCAGTTGATCGCCGCGGAGAGCGATCTTTCGATCAAGCGCCAGGTATTGCGCACCGTGGTCGGCAAGGAGCATGAAGACCTCAAGTCGCTCAAGACGGGCGTTGACATACCCCAGCCGCAACCCGAAGACATCAACCAGTGGACCAAGCAGGCCGAAACCGCCAATATCGGCGTGCAATTGGCCGAGAGCAGCAACGAGATCGCCGATCAGGAAATCTCCAAACAGCGCGCGGGACACTTCCCGACACTTGACGCGGTGGCTTCGCGCAGCAGCAACTCCTTCGGCAATCAGCCTTTTTTCGGCGGTTATGACAACACGGCGACCACGCTGGGCCTGCAACTGCAGATCCCGATTTTTGCGGGCGGCTATACGGCGTCCAAAAACAGCGAAGCCGTCGCCCTGCATCAAAAATCCTTGGCCGATCTCGAAGCGGCGCGCCGTGGCGCGGCACTGCAGGCACGTCAGGCCTACCTCGGCGTGACCTCGGGCCTGGCACAGGTCAAGGCGCTCGAAGCCGCGCAGGTGTCGTCGCAGTCGGCGCTGGATTCCAACAAGCTCGGCTACGAAGTCGGCGTGCGCATCAACATCGACGTATTGAATTCGCAGAGCCAGTACTACGACACGCGGCAGAAGCTGATGAAGGCGCGGCTCGACACCCTGCTCGCGCAACTCAAGCTCAAGGCCGCGGCGGGCAATCTGACTGAGGCTGATCTGAAGGCGGTCAACGCGCTGCTGGACTGAGTCCGTTCGCCCTGAGCTTGTCGAAGGGCAACCCATAAGCATTCACCGTTCGTGGTGAGCCTGTCGAACCACTCGTCATTGCGAGGAGGCGTAGCCGACGCAGCAATCCATTACGATTTCGTCATTCCCGCGCAGGCGGGAATCCAGAGGTTTTCTTATATCCGTTCGGTCTGAGCTTGTCGAAGACGCGAACGGCATCATTGAGGTTGCCGGGACTCGCCCCGGCGGGCGAGGTACTTTCTTGCTGCACGGCAAGAAAGTACCCAAAGAATCGTGCCCCGCTGCACCGGCCCTTCGGGCTATCCTCGCTGCGAAAGACTCGCCGGGCCGGCATCGCAAACTCGCCTACGGCTTCGGACAGCGACGCCGGACTTCTCCCGGCAATCCTTTCTCCGCTCGGCGGTGCAGAGGGGGTTGGAGTGCCATCTTGGCGCTCATGCGATATAAGTACAGCGTCGAAACCAAAATCACACTGACCCCTTTGATTCTTGACCGAGAGGTTAGGCATTAGCGTCATGATCGTTCCAGCCACATGACTCGCACAAACTTACGTAGGGTGGATCTCGCTCTAGATCCGGCTCATAGATTGCAACGATGCGGTATGACCCACATGTGGGGCATGCCTCAGGTGAGCCCGCCTCAGCATGCATGACCATAAGACTGACCATTCCCAAGAGGTTGGAAGTTGCCTCAAGTGCCAGATGCGCCTCGTGTAAGGCAGCCTTTGACGTATGAGTCAGCCAGTTAACAAGCTGCCACGTCTCTTTGGCGGTTATCTTTATGTAGCTACGTATATGTTCGTTACGAGAACCTAAAGCAAAGTGCTGCGCGATCAGCGCAGACCAACCAACAAAATCGGCGGCTTTAGGTGGTTCTGTGCCTTGAGGAACTGTGATGCCCTTCTGCAATGACTTTGCGAGGCTGATAAGAGTCTCTCGGCACCGCATGCCAACGGCCTGAAAGTCTTCCGACTCGCGAGCAAGATCGATGGCATCGGTTGCGGTTTCCCATCGGCGCCACGTTGAACGTAGGCGATCTCCACGAGACGGCGGTGCACTTTTTGCGCTGCGGGCTGCGACTCGCGCCGTGACTCCAACATGAAACGACAGCGTGTAATCGAGCGATGGGAACTCGTGCTGCGAGTAGAGATTAGTGGGGCCTGTGATAACCCACCAGCGCCCGGGCTCGTCTGTGTGAACGTCCCAGACAACGTGCTCGGTTCCAAAAACAACCTCGGATTTAAGGCGCTCCAAGTGCACAACCTTGTATGTTGTTTCCGCACCCTTATTCACCTGCCATTCGACGTACTCCGCAATTTCCTGTCGCTGGTGATCTGGTTCCGGTAGCACGACCTGCCGAATAGCGGCGATTGAAGGCGGTTTAGGAATCGTGCAAGGCGTCTTCTTTGGCATAAGGGAATCCAAAGGGGTCAGAGTAAATTAAATTCCCGGCAGCATAACGTTTCTGACATGGCAAGTCGATCACCTACAGACAACCCCCTCTGCGCCGCCGAGCGGAGGAAGGATTGCTGGGAGAAGTCCGGCGTCGCTGTCCGAAGCCGCAGGCAAGTTTGCGGCGCCCGCCCGGCGAGCCTTTCGCAGCGAGGGTAGCCCGAAGGGCCGGTGTAGCGGGGCACGATTCTTTGGGTACTTTCTTGCCGTGCAGCAAGAAAGTACCCCGCCTGCCGGGGCGAGTCCCGGCAATCTCAATGATGCCGTTCATGTTTCGACAAGCTCAACATGAACGGACAACAAGTAAGCCACTGAATTCCCGCCTGCGCGGGAATGACTGAGAAAATTACCGAGGATGATTGCCTTGCAGTATGGTGGCAATCCATTCCATCGTGCGCGCGGTCGCCCCGCGATGCGCGCCAGCGAAGGCCAGCGCGTTTTGCTCCATCTGTTTTCGCAGTTGCGTGTTTTCCAACAGTGTTGCAGCGGCAGCGATCATTTCGTCGGCATTTCCCACACGGCGGCAGGCCCTGGCGGCGACCGCATCGTCTGCCGCACGCGCAAAATTGAAGGTCGACGGCCCGATCAGTACCGGACGCCCGACGGCGCAGGGTTCTATCAGGTTTTGCCCGCCATGGTCGATCAGGCTGCCGCCGACGAAGGCCACGTCGCAAGCGGCGTAGTAGGCGAACATCTCGCCCATGCTGTCGCCGAGCCAGACCTGGGTGTCGGCTTCAATTCCGTGATCGCTGGAACGACGCTGCAACTTGAGGCGATGCATGCCGACCAGTCCCGCTACATCTTCGACGCGCTGCGGATGGCGCGGCACTATGACAAGTAAAACATCGGGAAGCGGGGACCGCATCCATGCATCCAGAATCAGCGCCTCTTCGCCTTCACGGGTGCTGGCGCAGAGCAGGACACAACGCGTACCGATCATTTGACGAAAACTTGCGCCGAGTTCGAGTTGCCCAGGTGGTGGCATGATATCGAACTTGAGGTTGCCGAGAACGGCGACATTTTGCGCACCGAGTGCCGCAAGACGCCGTGCATCGCTGTCCGTTTGCGCGGCGACGCCGGCCAGATTGTTGAGCGCTTCGTGCGTCAGTGCGGCAAAACAGGCATAGCGGCGCGCGGACTTTTCCGAGAGCCGGCCATTGACCAGCATCAACGGAACGCGCCGCGCCTTGCATTCGGCAATCACATTGGGCCACAGCTCGGTTTCCATGATGAGACCGAACTCGGGGCGCCAGTGATCGAGAAAACGCTTCACCGTGCCGGGAAAATCGTAGGCGAGATAAATGCGTTCCACCGTATCGCCGAACAGCTCGATGCCGGTCTGGCGGCCGGTCGGCGTCGTTTGCGTGAGCAGGATGCGATGCGCGGGATATTTTTCGCGCAACGCCTTGATCAGCGGCTGCGCGGCGCGGGTTTCGCCGACCGATACGGCGTGGATCCAGATCACCGGCCGATTCGCCGGCCGGGTGTAATGAGCGAAGCGCTCGTCCCAATGGCGCAGATACTCCGTTTGCCTGCGGCTGCGCCAGAGCAGATGCAGCAGGGCCCACGGTAGCAGCAACCAGAGCAATAACGTATAGAGGCGCCGTGTCATCGCAGCAAGCCGCGTGCGGTGGCGATGACTTCAGCGACAGTTGGTGGTGCGCCGTTGCGGCCGAGATTGATGGCCGCATTTGCCAACATGTCTCCGGCATGGGCGCCGGTAAGTTCGGGGGCGGAGCCGGAAAAAATTGCCAGCGTGGGTTTGTTCAAGGCAGCGGCGAGATGGGTGAGCCCGGTATCGAGGCCGATCACGATTTGTGCGCCCGCCATCAGGCCGGCGAGTTCGGCAATGCCGAGCGGCGGCACGGCGCGGGCGCCCGGCATCTGCGCCGCCAGACGCTGCGCGCGTTCCCGTTCCGCGGCGCTGCCCGCGGGCAGAATGACGGAGACATTCAAGGCTTTTGCCAGGGCAACCCAATAGGACTCGGGCCACAGTTTGTCGGCGCGCGAAGTGCCGGTCAGCAGCACGGCGTAAGGCCGGGCGGGCAACCAACTCGTGGCAAGGGGCGGCGCGGCGATGCCATAGTCGAGCGGCGTATTCAATGTGTAGTCAAACGCCGCCGCGGCCAGCCGGCGATTGCGTCCGATGGCATGGGCGTTTTTTGCGATCATGAAGCCGGCATCGTAGAAACGCGCGGCCAGGGGTTCGCGCGCCGTTGCGGCATCAAAGCCGAGGCGGCGGCCATGCGCCGCCAGTTGTGCCTGGCGCGCAATCAGCGCACTCTTGATCAGGCCCTGGGTATCGAGTACGACATCGTAGGCGTCATGGCGCAACCCGCGCCTGAATGCCGCCATTTCGCGCCAGGTGGCGGCCGTGAAAAGCCGCTTGCGCCAGCGCCGCAGCGCCACGGGAATGACGCGATGCACGCCGGGATGCAGGCGCGGAATATCGGCAAAGGCTTCTTCGACCACCCAGTCGATGACGGCGCCGGGATAGTGGCGCTGGATGTCGGTCACCACCGGCAGGTTATGGACGACATCACCGAGCGACGAAGTCTTGACGAGGAGAGCGTGCATGTACCGGTAGAATCGCGGAATTGTTAGGGTCTGCTCTTGTTCAGGCGACGTGTGCGAACGCGGCGAATCTGGTGCAGGGCAAGGCGCGAGGAGAGCAATTTGGTATTCCAAATAAACGACGAGCAACGCCGCCATGCGGCAGATTCGCCCGTTCCCTTCGGGTTGCGGCAAAATGCGGCGTCTGCGGCGTTGTCGGGTTTGCCAAGGGGGATGACCACTGCCTGCACCCTCCGCCTTGCATCCATCCGCATTTTGCCAGCAACGCATCGCGCCGACTGAACAAGAACAGACCTTGGGATTATAGCCGCCGATGCCTGCTCGCTCGCCTCTCACCGCTGTCCTCATCACGCTCAACGCCGCCATGCAACTGGAGGCCTGCCTGCGCTCGCTGGCTTTTTGCGACGAGATCGTGATCGTCGATTCCGGCAGCAGCGACAGTACGCTGGATATCGCCGCGCAATACGGCGCCAAAGTCATTGGTTCGGAATGGCTCGGCTTCGGCCCGCAAAAGCAGTTCGCGGTGACGCAGGCAAAGAACGATTGGGTGCTGTGCATCGATGCCGATGAGCGCGTCAGCGAGGAGTTGGCGAAGAATATTGCCGCGACGCTCGCGGCTCCGGAGTTGCGCGTTTATAAATTCGCGCGCCGCAACCGCTTCATGGGCCGCTACCTGCGCCATGGCGAGGGCTATCCGGACTGGAGTCTGCGTCTGTTCCATCGCGGCGATGCGCGCTGGTCGGATGATGCCGTGCACGAAAAGGTGCTGACCGATATACCGGTCGGCACATTGCGCGGTGACCTGCTGCACGATTCGGCCGAATCGCTTGACCACTATCTGGCCAAGCAAAATCGTTACACGACGCTGGCGGCACAGGAAGCTCTGGCGCGCGGCAAACGCGCTTCAGCCAGCAAGCTGCTGCTTTCGCCGCTGCTGCGCTTCATCAAGTTTTATTTCCTGCGCCGGGGCTTCCTCGACGGTCTGCCGGGATTGGTGCACATCCTCATCGGCTGCCAGAACAGCTTTGCCAAGTACGCGAAAATGCTGGCCATTCAAGCCAACTCAGCAAAATCTCCGCCGTGAAAATCCTTGTTACCGGCGCCGCCGGGTTTAGTTCCGGCATAACGTCCGCTTGGCGGACATTAGCCTTCTCTGAAACCGGCACAAAACAATGAAGATATTGGTTACTGGTTGTGCCGGTTTTATCGGCATGCACGTCTGCGAGCGCCTGCTCGCGCGCGGCGATGAGGTAGTCGGCATCGACAACCTCAACGACTACTATGACGTTTCGCTCAAGGAAGCGCGCCTGGCGCGACTGACACCCAACGCGGCGTTCCATTTCCATAAGCTCGACATTGCCGACCGTTCCGGCATGGCGGAATTCTTCGCGCAGGAAAAGCTGCAACGCGTTGTGCATCTTGCCGCCCAGGCCGGCGTGCGCTATTCGCTGAAAAATCCATATGCCTATGTGGACAGCAATCTGGTCGGCTTCGTCAATGTTCTCGAAGGCTGCCGTCACGCCCACGTCGGGCATTTTGTCTTCGCCAGCAGCTCCAGCGTCTATGGCGGCAACACCCGGATGCCCTTTTCCGAGCACGACAACGTCGATCACCCGGTCAGCCTCTACGCCGCGACCAAGAAGGCCAACGAGCTGATGGCCCACACCTACAGTCATCTCCACGGCCTGCCGACGACCGGCCTGCGCTTCTTCACCGTCTATGGCCCGTGGGGCCGGCCCGACATGTCTCCGATGCTGTTTGCCAAGGCCATCCTCGAAGGCCAGCCGATCGACGTGTTCAACCACGGCAGGATGCAGCGCGATTTCACCTATATCGACGACATCGTCGAAGGCGTGATTCGCGTGCTCGACAAACCGCCGCTTGCCAGCCCTGGCTTTGACAAGAACAATCCCGACCCCGCGAGCAGCTGGGCGCCCTATCGGCTGTTTAATATTGGCAACCACCAGCCGGTGGAATTGATGACTTATATCGAGACCCTGGAAAAAGCCCTGGGCAAGACCGCGCAAAAAAACTTCCTGCCCTTGCAGGAGGGTGACGTGCCGGCGACTCATGCCGATACGGAAGCACTGCGCAGCTGGTCCGGCTTTGCACCGGCCACCACGCTCAGCGAAGGAATCGGCCGCTTTGTAGAGTGGTATCGGCGCTACTACCAGCAGTGACAAGGAACGGAGAACAAGCGCTCGCAGCCGGCGCTTGCCGTCCGGCTCATGGCGGCAATGCAAGGGGTGTTCTCGCCGGCCTCGTTGGGCCGGTATTTTGGCAAGGATGACAATCTGGTACTGTTGGTCTTGGGCGAAATGTGTGCGGTTCATTCAGTAACTTCGACCTGGTGGCCGAAGGCGCCGATGCCAATGCATTTCGCTTATCCAACCGTTAAACAAAGTGATACTTCAAACTTGAACACGCGAGTCAATCGATGCTGAGCAGTCCGCAGCCGGAAGTGGTGGATGCGGTGGTGATCGGGGCCGGGGTAATCGGCCTGGCCTGCGCGCGGGCGCTCTCCAGTGCCGGCCTGGAAACGCTGATACTTGAGCAGCATGATGCCTTCGGCACCGAAACCAGCACACGCAACAGCGAGGTCATCCACGCCGGCATCTATTACCCCGAGGGATCGCGCAAGGCCCGCCTGTGCGTGTCGGGCAGGAAGCGCCTCTATGCGTTCTGCGAGACGCACGGCGTGAGCCATCGCCGTTGCGGCAAGCTGATCGTGGCCAATTCCCCCGCACAGGAGATTGCGCTGCTGAAGATATTTCACCACGCGCAAGCCAACGGCGTCGCCGATATACGATTGCTGACGCGGGCCGAGGCCGCCGCCCTGGAGCCACAACTGAAGTGCGCCGCGGCGCTGCTCTCGCCAGCGACTGGAATCATCGACAGCCATGGCTTGATGCTAGCCCTGCTCGGGGATGCCGAACATTGCGGCGCCATGCTGGCGACGAACAGCCCGGCGCTTTCGGCTTGCGTGCGGGAGGATGGAAAAATCGGGCTGAATGTCGGTGGCGCAGCGCCGATGAAAGTCGCGGCGAAGATGGCGGTCAATGCAGCGGGGCTGCATGCGCAGAAATTTGCCGCGGCCTTCGAGGGATTTCCGGCGGACCGGATTCCCCCTGTTCATTATGCAAAGGGCAATTATTTTTCACTGTCGGGACGCTCACCCTTTTCGCGGCTGGTGTATCCGGTGCCCGAACCCGGCGGGCTGGGCGTTCATTTCACGCTCGATCTGGCCGGCCAGGGCCGCTTCGGCCCCGATGTCGAGTGGGTTGATGCGCTGTCGTACGAGGTTGATGCCGGGCGCTGCCAGCGCTTTTATGGCGCGGTGCGGAAGTATTGGCCCGGGCTGGCGGACGGCTCCTTGCAACCCGCATACTCAGGCATCCGGCCCAAGCTGTCGGGTCCGGGAGCGCCTGATGGCGATTTTGTCATCCAGGGCCATGATGCGCACGGCATTCGCGGATTGGTCAATCTGTTCGGCATCGAATCTCCCGGCCTGACTTCCTGCCTCGCCATCGCGGCGGAAGTTTGCGCATTGTTGGGAATCGAGGAGGCCTGCGGCGGCGAGTGACGATGATGTGCGGGGATTTATCGTAGACTGCAGTCACCATGGCAACTTACGCAATCGGCGACATTCAGGGTTGTTTCGATGCCCTCATTCAATTGCTCGACAAGACGGGCTTCAATGCGACGCGAGATCGCCTGTGGCTGGTCGGCGATCTCGTCAATCGCGGCCCGCAATCGCTTGAGGTGTTGCGCTATGTGAAGGGCCTCGGCGACGCCGCCCAGGTGGTGCTCGGCAATCACGACTTGCATCTGGTCATGCGGGCGGAAGGCCAGGGCCGCGCCAGCAGCGAAGATACGCTGGATGCTGTGCTCGCCGCCGCTGATCGCGATGAATTGCTGAAGTGGCTGCGCAGTCGTCCGCTGTTTCACCAGGAGGACGAATATGCGATGGTTCATGCCGGCCTTCTGCCGCAATGGTCGATTGCGCGCAGCAATGAACTCGGCGCTGAAGTTCAGGCCGCGCTGATGGCGGCAAACTATCGCGAATTTCTTGCCCACATGTGGGGCAGCGAGCCCAATGCCTGGCGCGAGGAGCTGCGCGGTTGGGAGCGGCTGCGCGTGATCGTGAACGCGATGACGCGCATGCGCTTCTGCACGCCGGAAGGCGTCATGGAATTTCAGGTCAAGGGTCCGCCGGTCCAGGCACCGGCGGGATTCCTGCCCTGGTATGCCTTGCTGCATCGCGCCGGCATAACGCATACGGTCATCTGCGGTCACTGGTCGGCACTCGGCTTTTATCGCGAAGCCAATCTGCTGGCGCTCGATTCCGGCTGTCTTTGGGGTGGCCCGCTGACGGCAGTACGACTCGAAGACCGCCGCGTGTTTCAACTGCAATGCGAGCCAGCGCCGGGTATCAATTTAGTCCACTGATCCGGTGACTTGAGAGAGGGGGCGTCACGGCCGCCGTGTTTAGCGCGACTAAAAAGTTGTACGAGCCTCAGGCTGTCTTCCTACCAAAGTGAACTGCCGAATGCTGCCGCATAACGGCTCGCGATGTCATCGCGCGTCAGCTTGTGGTTCTGTCCGCCGCGATGCGCGATTTTGATCGAGCCCATCAGTGACGCGAGGCGCCCGGTCTTGCCCCATTCCCATCCGCGTACGATGCCGTAAAGCAGCCCGGAGCGGTAAGCGTCGCCGCAACCAGTGGGATCGAGCAGCGCTTCAGGTTTAACGCTCGGAATGTCGATACGATGGCCGCCCGTGTAGATGTGCGAACCCTCCCCGCCCAGCGTCACGATCAGCGCCTCGACCATTTGCGCCAGTTCTCTCAGCGTCTTGCCGGTGCGGTCGCAGATCAGTTTCGCTTCATAGTCATTGACCGTGCAGTAGTCGGCGAGTTTCAGAAAATTGAGCAGTTCTTCGCCACTGAACATCGGCAATCCCTGGCCGGGATCAAAAATGAAAGGAATCCCTGCCGCGTGGAATTCGGCGGCATGGTTGAGCATGCCCTCGCGGCCATCGGGCGCGACGATGCCGAGGCGCACGTCCTTTGCATCAGGAATGCGATTCCGGTGCGAGAAGCTCATGGCGCCGGGATGGAAGGCGGTGATCTGGTTGTCGTCGATGTCGGTCGTGATGAAAGCCTGCGCGGTGAAACTGTTTTCCACCTGACATACGTAACGGGCATCGAAACCGAGTTGCTTGAGCCGGAGCATATACGGCCCCGAGTCGTCGCCGATGGTGGCCATGATCAGCGCTTCACCGCCGAGCAGCTTGAGGTTGTAGGCGATATTGCCGGCACAGCCGCCGAATTCGCGGCGCATCTCCGGCACCAGAAAAGCGACGTTGAGGATATGAATCTGCTCCGGCAGGATGTGGTTCTTGAAACGATCGGGAAATACCATGATGGTGTCGTAGGCCAGGGAGCCGCAAATCAATGTTTTCACTATGCAGTCTTTCTCGTCAAGGATAGAAAACGTACAACCGATAGCCTACCGCGGGCAGGTCGCCGACATCGAGCGGCAGGGCGACTGCGATCTCGCCATTGGCGGGAAATCCCGCCTCGATCGGCTGACCTTTATCCTTGTCCCTGGGCAGGTAGTCGCCTGCCGCGAAATGCTTGACTGCCAGCGTGTGGTCGGCGACATCGGTCAGCGTAAGTTCGAGCAACGGCCATTCCTGCGCGTACGCCGCCTTGCTGCGCAGCGTGGCGGTGAGCGTCAAATGACCGGGATGTTGCGGCTCGGGGTGCAGATCGGAAGTATCAATGCCCAGGGTGTCGATGCTGCGCGGACGCGGCACTTCGCAATGCAGCGGCTTGCACGCTGCTTGCAGCGCCGAGCGCCAATCGGGACGCAATACCGCAAGCTCGACGCGGTAATAATATGTCGCCTGGGTCAGCAGGCCGAGTACGGCAATCATGCTGCCGAGCGCCCACGGCCAGCGCCGTACCTTTGCCGTGGCTTCGTCCTGCAACGGCTCGGCCGGATAAACCTCAGGCTGGGCGTCGGTTTTCGCTGCATGCTTCCGTGCCGGCTCGACTACCTTGTTATCAGTCCATGTTTCGGCTTCACCGATCCAGATATCGAATACGTCGCCGGTTTCTTCCCGCGACGTCGGCATGGGCGAAATTTCCGCAGGGGGGCTGGGCGGTTCGTCCAGCAGCGTTTCGAGGGCATTGAAGACGAAGTTGCACTGCCCGCAACGTACCGTGCCAGCCCGAGCCTTGAGTTGTGCGGGCGTAACCCGGAAATGCGTAGCGCAGCTTGGGCAGCAGGTAAGCATCAGTCCTTGCTTCCTTCGAGTCGACACCAGCCTTCTCTCACAGCACCAACTCGCAACTGAATATAGGGTGCGTAAGCCTCGATCACCTGTTGTGCCTGACTCTCCAGCACACCCGAAAGCGCAAGACGGCCGCCGGGCGCGACACGGCCGGCGAGCAACGGCGCCAGTACGCAGAGCGGATTGGTCAGGATGTTGGCAACGACGAGGCCGAAGGTCTCTGTCAGGGCCTTGCTCGAATGGCGCAGATCGATCATGACCGCATTTTGCACTGCATTGCCTTGTGCCGCGGCGATGGCCTGCTCGTCGATTTCGATGCCGACCACCTGGCTCGCGCCGAGCTTCGCGCCCGCGATGGCAAGAATTCCCGAGCCGCAGCCGTAATCGAGCAGCGTGTCGCCCGGCTTAACGGTATTGAGCAGCCATTCGAGACAAAGACGTGTCGTTGGATGTGAGCCTGTCCCGAATGCCATCCCTGGATCGAGTTGCAGAATGCAACTCGATCCAGGGGGATCATCAATGGACCTACCCCCTGTCCCCCTCCCCATGAAAGGGGGCGATGAAGCTGGCTCGCTGCGCTCGATTTGAGGCGCGAATTTCTCCATGTGCCACGAAGGAACGATCCAGAGCCGATCGCTGATCTTGATCGGCTCGAACTGCGCCTGGGTCAATTGCACCCAGTTTTCTTCGGCAACATCTTCCAGCTCCATGTCGGGCAGATCATCAAGGCCGACTTCATGCGCCGCCGCCGCGACAATGCCAATCAGGTCATGAGCCGGTTCGAACAGTGCTACGATCTTGCTGTTGGCCCAGAGCGGCGTGGCAGGACTGCCCGGTTCGCCGAACTGCGGCGTTTCGCGCTCGGTACCCGCATCGGCGTCCTCGACACTGACCGACAGCGCGCCGCGCTCCAGCAGTGCTTCAGACAGCGCCTCGGCGAGTTCGGCGCGAGTTCGTATCGACACATTGACCCACACGCTGGCACGGCCTCACTTGCTTCGCGCTGCTTGATGCTCGGCGATCCGCTCTTCCAGGTAGTGAATGCTGGTACCGCCCTGCACGAAGCGCTCATCGAGCATCAGGCGCTGATGCAGCAGAATATTGGTCTTGATGCCATCGACCATCATTTCGGACAACGCGATACGCATGCGGCGAATGGCCTGTTCGCGCGTATCGCCATAAACAATCACCTTGCCGATCATCGAATCATAATTCGGCGGCACGGTATAACCCGTGTAGGCATGCGAATCGACGCGCACCCCAGGTCCTCCCGGCGCATGCCAGTTGCTGATCTTTCCCGGCGACGGAGTGAACTTGAAGGGGTCCTCGGCATTGATGCGGCACTCGATGGCATGGCCCTTGAGTTCAATGTCGCGTTGCCGGAAACGCAGTCTTTCACCGGCAGCGATGCGGATCTGCGCCTGCACGATATCGATGCCGGTCACCAGTTCGGTCACCGGATGTTCGACCTGCACGCGCGTATTCATTTCGATGAAGTAGAACTCGCCGTTCTCGTAAAGGAACTCGAAAGTACCCGCGCCAAGGTACTTGATGCGGCGGCAGGCCTCGGCGCAACGTTCGCCGATTCTCGCGATCAGACGGCGGTTGATGTCCGGCGCAGGCGCCTCTTCAATCACCTTCTGATGGCGGCGCTGCATCGAGCAGTCACGCTCGCCGAGGTAAACAGCATTGCCGAACTGATCAGTGAGCACCTGGATTTCGATGTGGCGCGGATTTTCGAGGTATTTCTCCATGTACACCATCGGATTGCCGAAGGCCGCGCCCGCTTCCGTGCGCGTCATGGTCACGGCGTTGTGAAGCGCGGCCTCGGTATGCACCACGCGCATGCCGCGGCCGCCGCCGCCAGCGGCAGCTTTGATAATGACTGGATAACCAATGGCGCGCGCAATCCTGGTAATTTCCTTGGGGTCTTCGGGCAGCGCTCCTTCGGAGCCAGGCACGCAGGGCACGCCGGCCTCCTTCATGGTGTTCTTGGCATTGACCTTGTCGCCCATGAGGCGGATGGTCTCGGCGCGCGGGCCGATAAAGACAAAACCGGATTTTTCCACGCGCTCGGCGAAATCGGCGTTTTCCGAAAGAAAGCCGTAACCGGGATGGATCGCCTGCGCATCGGTAACTTCGGCAGCCGAGATGATGGCGGGAATGTTGAGATAGCTTTGCACCGAAGGGGGCGGGCCGATGCATACCGATTCATCGGCAAGCCTGACGTACTTGGCTTCGGTGTCGGTGGTGGAATGCACGGCTACCGTCTTGATGCCCATCTCGCGGCAGGCGCGCAGTACTCGGAGGGCGATTTCGCCGCGGTTGGCGATGAGAACTTTATCGAACATGGATTACTCCGCGGCGCAATCGCCCTTGCGGCCTGCGGCCGCTGCGCGATTTAGCTTCGCTGCTGCGCCGGCTATCGCCGGCTGGTCGCCGCGGTTGGCGATGAGAACTTTATCGAACATGGATTACTCCGCGGCGCAATCGCCCTTGCGGCCTGCGGCCGCTGCGCGATTTAGCTTCGCTGCTGCGCCGGCCGGTTGCCGGCTGGTCGCCGCGGTTGGCGATGAGGACTTTATCGAACATCGTGGCTCAGCCGATCACGAACAGCGGCTGGCCGAATTCGACGGGTTGGCCGTTCTCGACGAGGATGGCCTTCACCGTGCCGGCAACGTCGGATTCGATTTCGTTCATCAGCTTCATGGCTTCGAGAATGCACAGGGTATCGCCCGGCTTGACGGCACTGCCAATCTCTACAAAGGAAGGGGAGCCGGGACTGCCGGAACGATAGAAGGTGCCTACCATGGGTGCCGTGACGACGTGCCCCGCAGGCTCCTCGGCCACAGGTGCAACGACGGCGGGTGGGTCGGCAACCGGGGCAGCCTGAGACGCATGTGTCGATCCCAGCATCACCGTGGCCGGTGCGGCGGCAAAGTGCTTGGCGATGCGGATTTTCTCCTCGCCCTCGCTGATTTCGAGTTCCGAGATGCCGGAATTCTGTACGAGGTCGATCAGGGTTTTGAGTTTTCTAAGATCCATGGGAACTCCGTGCACTACAGAAAAACTGAAGGGGCCAAGCCCCTTCAAAAATCAGGACTGAGCGAGATTGGTGAGTGCCGCTTCGAGCGCCAGGTCGTAGCCAAGAACGCCGAGACCGCAAATGACGCCTTGCGCACCAGCGGAAAAATGCGAATGGTGGCGAAAAACCTCGCGGGCGTGGATATTCGAGATATGTACCTCGATATAGGGAATGTTGACCGCTTTCAGCGCATCGGGGATGGCAATGCTGGTATGGCTGTAGGCGCCGGGATTGATGATGATGAATCCGACCCCTTCTTCATGCGCACTCTGGACCCGATCAACCAGTTCACCTTCATGGTTGCTCTGGTAGGTTTCAAGTTGCAGCCCCGCCGCCCGTGCACGGGCTTCCATTTTCTTATGGATATTGGCCAGGGTTGTCTTGCCGTAAATCCCCGGCTCCCGGGTGCCGAGCAGGTTCAAGTTCGGCCCGTGAAGAACCAGAATCCGCAGCCGCTGTGCTCCTGTCGCCTTGGCCCCATTAGTCTTTTTGCTACCCGTTGGCTTCGTCATGGCCGCTAGTTTGCCGCAAATGCAGCCAATTTGTCCAGTCCACCCGTTAAAGCAACGGGACGAGCTTTTTTACCAGATTGTCTTCGGTGAGGCGCCCGAGGTGACTGGAGATGAGTTTGCCGTCACGGCTGACGACGACCGTAAAAGGCAAGGCTTGCTGCTGATTTCCCAACTTGGCGATTAATCCCGGCATCTCCGGTGGCGCAATAAACAAGGGATAAGTGACGGGTTCCTTTTTCGAGAACTCGACGACCTTGGCAGCCTCATCGATAGCAATACCTACAAATTGGACACCATTGGGGCCGTATTGATCTTGTGCGCGTGAGAATTCCGGCATTTCCTCGCGACAAGGCGGACACCATGTTGCCCAGAAGTTAACCACCAATATCTTGCCCTGCCAGTCGGCAAGTTTTTTCGTCTGTCCCTCCGCTGTTGTGAAGGGTATCGTCAGGAGTTGCGCTACTGCTCTTTCACTTTCCGGATCCAGCATGCGTGAACTGCGGTCCAGTTTGAAGCCAGCCCATGTGGCAGCGAGCGCAACAAACACAAGCAGCAGCCACTTCCCCCTTGACTTCATGTTTGGGCAATCAGGGTGGCAACGGCACTGGCATGTGCACGCGTCGGCCTATTGGGCGACTCGCGTTTGTGTTGGCGCTCGTTGACCAGCGGATGGATCGACAAGGTGACGGGAATATCGTTCCAGTCGAGATGCAGCTGGGTTTCCGGAGTGTCGTGCCCGTGATGCTGCGGCTCTGAGCTTTCATAGGAAATGTCGCGAGATAACAGCGAGATCTCGACGTCTTTGGTGCTGTCCGCATACAGATCGATTTCAACCCCAGAGTATCTGCCCGCTGTGCCATCAAGCACGGCACCTGTGAGGTAAGGATGGAAGTCAGCGAGCAGCTGCATGACTTCCAGCGCCGTCCTGCGTAGTTCCCGCAGCCGTTCGCGCTGCTCGTCCTCCTGAAACAAGGACTGATAGGCGCGCAGTTCGACTTCGATTTCGTCGTTGGTCGGTAAAGTTTCTCCATCGCCTACGCCGAGCGTTTTAGCGGCCTTGCGCTTGGCGAATCCGTAATCGACTATGCCGTCCTCGGCCATCATGCGTGCGGCAAGGCTGGCCACGGAGCGGCGGGCCAAGCCCTTGCCGGAACTGCTGGAACGCGCGGATGAGTTGTGGCGGGGCATCGCAGTGGCCAATTGCTGGCAGGTTAAAATCCTCGCTTATTGTACACAGCGCCATTGGCGTAATTCTCCCAACAGACCGGTCTTCACCATGCATATTCATATCCTCGGCATTTGCGGCACCTTCATGGGTGGTGTTGCGCTGCTCGCCCGCACGGCGGGCCATCGCGTAACGGGGTGCGATGCCAATGTCTATCCGCCGATGAGCACGCAACTGGAGGAACAGGGCATCGCCTTGACCGAGGGTTATGGTCTCGAGCAAATCGAACTGAAGCCCGACCTGTTCGTGATCGGCAACGCCATCTCGCGCGGCAACCCCTTGCTGGAAGAAATCCTCGACCGCAACCTGCCCTACGTTTCCGGCCCGCAATGGCTTGCCGAGAATATTCTGCGCGACAAGTGGGTTCTGGCGGTAGCAGGTACTCACGGCAAAACGACCACGACGGCGCTGCTGGCATGGATTCTGGAAGACGCCAAGCTGAATCCGGGCTTCCTGGTCGGCGGTGTGCCGCAGGATTTCGGCGTTTCGGCACGGCTGACCGATTCACCTTTTTTCGTGATCGAGGCCGACGAATACGACACGGCCTTTTGCGACAAGCGTTCCAAGTTCGTGCATTACCGCCCGCGCACGGCGATCCTGAACAATCTGGAATTCGATCATGCCGACATCTTCCCCGACCTCCAGGCAATAGAAACACAGTTTCACCACCTGGTGCGCACATTGCCGAGAAATGGGCGGATCATTGCCAATGCTGCTGAGGAAAGTCTGAAGCGGGTGCTGGCGTGTGGTTGCTGGACACCGCTGGAATGGTTCAATAATGCCGACGGCTGGCAGGCGGGCAGCGAGGCCGGTGATGCATTCAGCGTTTCCTTGAAAGGCGCATGCCTCGGGCAAACCAGCCTCACGCTGCCTGGCGCGCACAACCGCGCCAATGCCGTGGCGGCGCTCGCGGCGGCGCGCCATGTCGGCGTGCCTGTGAAAATCGGTCTGCAGGCACTCTCCCGTTTCAAGGGCGTCAAGCGCCGGCTTGAAGTACGCGGCACGGTGCGCGGCGTAACCGTATACGATGATTTCGCTCACCACCCAACCGCAATCGAAGCCACTATCGCCGGCCTGCGTGGCAAGGTTAATAACAAACGGATACTCGCGGTGCTCGAACCGCGCTCCAACACCATGAAGCTGGGCGCGATGAAGGCCCAATTGCCCGGCAGTCTGGCTGCTGCGGATCAGGTGTTCTGCTACGCCAACAATCTGGGCTGGGATGCCGCCGACGCGCTAAAAACTTTGGGCGCCAAAGCCCAGGTCTTTGACGACCTGGCTCAACTGGTCTCGGCAATCGCGGCGACGGCGCAAGATGGCGATCAGGTGCTGGTCATGAGCAATGGCGGTTTCGGCGGCATTCACGGCAAGCTGCTCGCAGCGCTCGCCAAATAAAACTATTCGCCCAAGTAGGCTGCTCGAACGCGTGGGTCGGCCGCCAATGCCTCGGCCTTGTCGGCGATGGTGATCTGCCCGCTCTCCATCACATAGCCGCGACTGCACACTTCCAATGCGAGCCGCGCGTTCTGTTCTACCAGCAGAATCGTTACCCCCTGTGCAGCAATGTCGCGGATGACTTCAAAAACCTTGTGCACCATAAGCGGCGCCAGTCCCATCGAGGGCTCGTCGAGCAGCAACAGTTTCGGTCGCCCCATCAGCGCGCGACCGATGGCCAGCATCTGCTGCTCACCGCCGGAGAGCGTACCGGCGAGTTGATGTTGCCTTTCCTTCAGGCGTGGCAGGAGTTGAAAGACGCGCTGCAAGTCGGACTCAATGTCTTTGTCATTACGGTGATAGGCGCCCATGTCCAGGTTTTCCGCCACGCTGAGCCGGGCGAACACACCGCGCCCTTCCGGCACCAGCGCCAGGCCGCGCGATATCAGCGCATGCGCCGGCAATTTCTCGATGTGCTCGCCGCCGTAGTAAATCTCGCCGCTTGACGGCAGCAGGCGCGCCAGCGCTTTCAGCGTACTGGTCTTGCCGGCGCCGTTGGCCCCGATCAAACAGACCATTTCACCCGGCTCGATGGCGAGGGAAATACCCTTCACCGCCGAGATGCCGCCGTAGCGGACTTCCAGATTCAGGGCTTCAAGCAGTACCAAGATAGGCCTCGATGACTTTTGGATCGTTGCGTACTTTCTCCGGCACGCCTTCAGCGATCTTGACGCCGTAGTCGAGCACGGCAACGCGGTCGCACAAGCCCATCACCAGTTTGACGTCGTGCTCGATCAGCAAGATCGTGATCCCGTCCTGGCGCAATGCTTCGATCAGCGAACGCAGCCCTTCCGTCTCGCTGGCGTTCATGCCCGCCGCCGGTTCGTCGAGCGCCAGCAGCCTGGGTTCGGTCGCCAGGGCGCGGGCGATTTCGAGGCGGCGCTGATCGCCATAGGAAAGCTGCCGTGCCAAATCATTGGCGCGCCCGCCAATGCCGACGTAATGCAACAGCTCGGCGGCTGAGCGGCGTATCGCCTGCTCTTCATCGCGCGTTTTCCTGCCGCGCAGTACGGCACCGATGACGCCACCGTGGGTTCGGGCATGACGTCCGACCATGACGTTTTCCAGTGCCGTCATGTTGGCAAAGAGGCGAATGTTCTGAAAGGTGCGCGCGAAACCGGCCGCGCTGATCCGGTGCGGTTTGCCTGGCGGCAGCGCTTGTCCGTTCAGCGTGACATCGCCCGCATCGCGCGAGTAGAGTCCGGTCAGCACATTGAAGAAAGTTGTCTTGCCCGCGCCGTTGGGGCCGATCAGGCCGTAGATTTCACCTGCGTTGATGGTGAGCGAGACCTCCTCCAAGGCTTGCACGCCGCCAAAACTTTTGGAAATGCCACGGGCATCGAGTAGAACCGTCATGACGGACTCCCGCCGCCGGGCCGTCCCAAGGCGGGAGAGTTCGAACCCGCGGAGACCGCGCTGGCAGCCGAACCGTAGTCACCCCCTTCCTCGGGAAAGGGGGCGGGAGGAAGGTTCCCCTCCCCCAATTCGCGCCGATGTCTCGGTTCCGGCCACAGGCCGGCCGGGCGATAGAGCATGATGGCGATCAGTGCAAAGCCGAACAGCAGCATGCGCAATGATTCAGGATCGACCACCACCTTGCCAAACAACGCCTGCTGCGCCGGCACCGCGCTGTAACGAAACACTTCAGGCAGCACCGCAAGCAGCAGTCCACCGAAGATCACGCCGCGGATGTGCCCCATGCCGCCGATCACCACCATGCACAACACCAGAATTGATTCCGTGAGGCTGAAACTTTCCGGCGAAACAAATTCCTGGAAGCCGGCAAACAGACCGCCGGCCACACCGCCGAAACTCGCGCCCATGGCGAAGGCGAGCAGCTTGACGTTGCGTGTGTTGATGCCGCAGGCCTTGGCGGCAACCTCGTCCTCGCGGATGGCGACCCAGGCGCGGCCGATGCGCGAATCCTGCAAGCGGCTGGTGACCAGTACGATCAACAGGGCGAGCGCCGCGAACAGGTAGTAATAGAGATACAGCCCGGGCACGGCCATGCCGAATACATTGAGCGTTTTCGCCAGCGACACACCGTTGATAACGATCGGATCGATGCTGGCGATGCCCTGCGGACCGTTGGTGATGTTGACGGGAGAATTGAGATTGTTGAGGAAGATGCGGATGATTTCGCCGAAGCCGAGCGTGACGATGGCAAGATAGTCGCCGCGCAGGCGCAGCGTCGGTGCGCCAAGCAATATCCCAAACAATCCGGCGACAGCGGCGCCCAAAGGCAGGACGACCCACAGCGGCCAGTGCAGGCCGAATTGGGGCGATGCCAGCAGCGCATAGACATAAGCGCCGACGCCGTAGAAGGCGATGTAACCCAAGTCGAGCAGTCCCGCAAAGCCGACCACGATGTTGAGGCCGAGTGCAAGCATGATGTAGAGCAGCGCGAAATCCAGCACGCGGACCCAGGCGCTGCCGGCAAAGCCGGCGAGGAAGGGCAGCATCAGCAACAGCCCGGCCGTGAGGACTGTAAGAAGTGGTACGCTTTTCTTATTATTGGTCATGCTCTTTCCGCGACCTTTTCGCCGAGCAACCCCGAGGGACGAAACACCAGCACGCCGATCAGGACGATGAAGGCGAACACATCCTGATAGTTGGAGCCGAATACGCCGCCGGTCAGGTCGCCGATGTAACCGGCGCCGAGCGCTTCGATCACGCCGAGCAGCAGGCCGCCGACCATGGCGCCGCCGAGATTGCCGATGCCGCCCAGCACGGCGGCGGTGAAGGCCTTGAGGCCGAGCAGGAAGCCCATGCTGTAGTGGGCGACACCGTAATGCGAACTCACCATGACACCGGCCAGTGCGGCCAGCGCCGAGCCGATGACGAAGGTGGCGGAGATGACGCGATTGGCATCGACGCCCATCAGCGCGGCGATCTCGGGATTTTCCGCAGTGGCGCGCATGGCGCGGCCGAGCCGGGTACGATTGACCAGCAGCATCAGCCCCGCCATCGTCAGCGCCGCGACCGCCATGATCAGCAATTGCAGATCGTTGATCTGCGCGCCCAGCACGTCATGCGGGGCGCTCGGCAGCAGCGCCGGAATCGGATGATAGCCGCGGCCCCAGACGATCATGGCCAGTTGTTGCAGCACCATGGAAACGCCGATGGCAGTAATGAGTGGCGCCAGTCGCGGCGCGCGGCGCAGCGGCCGGTATGCAATGCGTTCGATGCTGAAGCCCAGCAGCATGCAGGTCAGCGCCGCAACACCCAAGCCAATCAATACCACCAGCGGGCCGGGCAGCAGGCCGATCAGGGGCTTTGTCACCGTCATTGCCACCATCGCGCCGATCATCACCACGTCGCCATGGGCGAAGTTGATCAGGCCAAGGATGCCATACACCATGGTGTAGCCCAGCGCTACGAGCGCATATACGCTGCCGAGCGTGAGGCCGTTGAAAATCTGCTGGATGAAGGTGTCCATTAGCGAAGGTTCAAGGGGCAAGATTCAAGGGGCAAGGTTACAAACGAAGCCTTGTACCTTGAACCTTGCATCTTGTATCTTATTTCGCCGGGCCACCGAGGGTTTGCTGGAACACCAGCTTGCCGCCCTGAACCTTGTAGAAGCTGATTGCACCGTCCTTGATGTCGCCGTTCTCATCGAACTGCACATGGGCGGTGACGCCGGAATAATTGGTCTTGTGCAATTCTCCGATGATCTTTGCGGGTTCGATGGATTGCGCGCGCTTGATGGCTTCGACCAGCACCATCACCGAATCGTAGGCATTGGGTGCGTAAAGCTGGATCTCGGCATTATTGAAGCGCGCCTTGTAATGCTGGTCGAATTTCGCACCGCCCGGCATTTGCGCCAGCGGCACGCCGGGCAGCGAACAATATTGCCCTTCCGACGCATTGCCCGCGGCGCTGATGAAGCCCGGTGTGCAACCGCCATCGGCGAGCAGCAAGGTCGCGGCGATGCCGAGGCGCTTCAACTGCACTGCCATCGGCGCGGCCTGCGGGTCCATGCCGCCGAAGAAAATTACATCGGGTTTTTTCGATTTCGCCTTGGTCAGGATGGCGGAGAAGTCCATGGCCTTGTCATCGGTATGTTCCTCAGCCACGACCTGAATGCCATTTGCCAGTGCCGACTTTGCGAATTCCCTTGCTACGCCCTCGCCGTAAGCGGTCTTGTCGTCAAACACGGCGACCGTCTTCGCCTTCAGCGTTTTCGCCGCAAACTCGCCGAGCGCCCGGCCCTGCTGCTCATCGTTGGCCATGAGACGGAAAGCATTCTTGAAGCCCTGGTGGGTATACATCGGGTTGGTGGCGGAAGGCGATATCTGCGGCAGGCCGGCATCGTTGTAGGTTTTCGAAGCGGGGATCGTGGTACCGGAATTCATGTGGCCGATGACGGCGGTGACTTTGGCATCGACGAACTTGCTCGCCACCAGCGTGCCCTGGCGCGGGTCGGCCTGATCGTCCTCGCTCATGAGTTCCAGCTTGAGCGGGCGTCCGCCGATCTGGATGTTGCTGGCATTGACGTCCTCGACCGCGAGCACGACGCCGTTTTCGTTGTCCTTGCCCAAATGCGCCTGCGGACCGGTGAGTGGAGCTGCATGGCCAAGCTTGACGACCAGCGGAACATGGCCGCTGTTGGCAACCGGCCCGGGAGTTTCCTTGCCACAACCAACCAGAAGCAGTATCGACAATAGCGGTGCGGTCAAGGATCGGACGGGAAACGGCATGGCATAGCCTTTTGCGGGAAAGGGGAACTGCGGCCGATTGTTGCCCGCGCCCTTCGCCTTGTCAATCGGCAATACAGGCAGAAAATGGGGGATAAAAAAAAGCCACCCTGCAGGGTGGCTTTTCACCAGTGTGCCGAATTACTTCAGGCCCAATATCCAGGCGACCAGTTTTTTCGCATCGGCTTCAGTCACACCCATGGTCTTGTTGGCGGGCATCGGTATCGCACCCCAAACGCCACTGCCGCCTTCGAGCACTTTCTTGGTCAGCTTGGCTTCGGCATCTTTTTGCCCGGCGTATTTCTTGGCAACATCCTTGTAGGACGGCCCAAGTTTCTTGGTGGCGATATCGTGACAAGCCATGCAGCCCTTGGCGGTGGCCAGTGCCTGATCGGCCTGGGCCGCGCCGGTGAACAATATGCAGGAAGCGGCGGTGAGGGAAACGAGGATTGATTTCATTGAATGCTCCAAATTGGTGGTTGGGGAAATTTTCATTGCGGCAGTTTAATTGACTTTGGGCGACTTGGATATTGTGGCTTGCAGAACGTCGAACGATGTGATCGGTGACAGGCAGTTAACGCCCTCGCACACCCAAACGTTGACTTCGTCCGTGCGTGGCTTGTTCAAGGCATCCGGCAATTGCATCAAGGAATTCGGCAGCACAACGATGAGGCTGTCGTGCAACGGCATTGCTGACAGCCGGTGCCGCCAGTCGCGCAACGCCTCCTCCGGACCGCGCAGCACGATGGTACGGGGCGGCGTCAGCGCCTCCTCAAGCGCCGCCAGCAGACTCGAACTGCCGCTCGGGCCGGCTTGTATTCCGGGCCAGAACAAATCAAGCGCGCGGCGCGCGGCCTCCAGATAGCGCGGTTCGCCAAGCAGATGGCCGAGGCGCTGCAGGGCGTGGGCGGCCACGCCGTTTCCGCTCGGCGTGGCATTGTCGTGGCCGGGTTTGGGGCGGCTGATGAGTTGCTCGTGATCGTGCGACGTGAAAAAGAAGCCACCTTCAGTGCGGTCTTCAAAGCGTTCCAGCAAGGCGTCGGCAAGTTCGCGCGCAAAATCCAGATCGGCCGGCCGGTATTCTGTCTGCATAAGTTCCAGCAAGGCATCGATCAGGAAGGCATGATCGTCAAGGTAGGCATTCAGATGCGCCTTGCCATCCTTGTACGTCGCCAGGAGATATTCATCGCGCCATAGTGTCGTGCGAATGAAGTCTGTCGCACGTTGCGCCGAGCACAACCATTCGTCACGGCTGAAAATGCGCGCTGCATGCGCCATGCCGCGGATCATCAAGGCGTTCCAGCTGGTGAGTATCTTGTCGTCGGTGCCGGGGCGGACGCGTTGCCCGCGCGCGGCAAACAGCCTGGCGCGGGCTGCGGTCAGCAGTGGAACTTCGCTGGCTGTCGGCGCTTGTGCCGCAATCAGGTTCCAGTGCTGGCCTTCAAAGTTGGGCGCACGGTCGAGTCCCCAGCAGCGCGCTGCAGCTCGCCATTCATCACTGCTCAAGAGGGCTTGAATCTCGGCGCGGTCCCACACGTAATACTTTCCTTCCTCGCCCTCCGAATCGGCATCAAGTGAGGAGTAATAGCCGCCATCCGGGCTTTGCATTTCGCGCATCACCCATACTGCGGTTTCTTCGACGACGCTCCGATAAAGCGGGTCGCCCTCCAGCAGCCAGGCATCGGCATACAGCACCAGCAGCGGACCGTTGTCGTAGAGCATTTTCTCGAAATGCGGAATTTCCCAGCGCTCATCCACGCTGTAGCGGCAGAAGCCGCCACCGATGCGGTCGTAGATGCCGCCCTCGGCCATGCGCGTCAGCGTCGTCAGCACCACCTTGCGCGCGGCTTCATCCTGTCCCGGTGCCGCCCGGCGCAAAAGGAAAGCCAGATCGGTCGGATGTGGAAACTTGGGCGCGCCACCGAACCCGCCCCAAGCTGCATCGAAATTGTCCAGCAGCAGTTGCCGTGCTGTTTGCAGCGGCGCGGCATCCAGTTCGGCGACGCCGGCGCCATTCGGTATGACAGAAGCCAGCGCTTCGCGCAGTGATGTGTTTTGTTCATCGATGTCGCCGCGCCGCGTGTAAAACGCCTGCGCCACCTGTTCGCACAGTTGCGGGAAACCCGGCAAGCCGTAGCGCGGCGTCTTGGGAAAATAAGTGCCGCCGAAATAGGGCGTGCCGTCGGGCGTGAGGAACATCGTCAGTGGCCAACCGCCGCTGCGACGGGTGATGAACTGGTGCGCAAGCTGGTAGATCTGGTCAAGGTCGGGCCGCTCTTCGCGATCGACCTTGATATTCACGAACAGGCGGTTCATAACCTCGGCAACGGCAGGGTCTTCGAAAGACTCGTGTGCCATGACATGACACCAGTGACAGGCGGAATATCCGATGGAGAGCAGGATGGGCTTGTTTTCGCTGCGTGCCCGTAACAGCGCAGCCTGGTCCCAGGGTTGCCAATGCACAGGGTTATGCGCATGCTGGCGCAGATAGGGCGAAGTTTCACTGGCAAGTCGATTGGTCATTGCAGGGTACATGTACAGTCAAGCCTGAATCTAGCATATACTTGAGTATTGTACTCAACTATATGCAAGTCCGCATGACGCGTAATTCCGCACCATTGGCGCCTTTCCAGTTTGACACCCATACCCCACGCCGATAGAATTCGCGGCCTTCATGGGGGTCGGTAGCTCAGTTGGTAGAGCAGCGGACTTTTAATCCGTTGGTCGCGAGTTCGAGTCTCGCCCGACCCACCAGGATTCAAGCGGCCTCCAGCGATGCGGGCCGTTTTTCATTGGTGCCTCGCGTAGCCAAATCGTAGCCAGCGAGAACGGAATCCAACCGCGAAGCCGCGACTGCCAGATATTCCGGCGCAAGATGGGCATATCGCTCCACCATCGCCCCGGTTCGCCATCCACCCAAACGCTGCAACTCATGGGTAGGTGTTCCGGCCTGTCGTTGCCAAGTTGCCCAAGTGTGCCGTAAATCATGCCATCGAAAGTCATCAATGCCCGCCCTTGTTAGCGCAGTCGTCCATGCCTTCGTGTTGGCCGAGTTAATCGGCTTGCCTTGGTAGGTGAAGACCCTGATCGAGTGCTTCCCCTCCTGTCGCTTTAGCACTGCCAGCGCCACATCGTTCAACGGCACAGAAATAGGACGGCGGTTCTTGGATTGCGTACCTTTGACCCAAGCATGACGCAATTCTAGATTCACCTGCTCCCATCCCAACCGAAGCACGTTGCTTTGCCGCAGTCCCGTTGCCAGAGAAAACAGCACCAACTCCCGTTGATGTTCTGGCAATTCATCGAGCAAGCGTCTCGCCTGCTCATGCGTGAGCGACCTTTCGCGGCTTGTCGTTTCTTTAAAGAGCCTGATCTTTGGCACCTTATCGACCCACTCCCATTCGTCGCGTGACCGAATCAGAATGGCCCGAACCAGCGCCAAATAACGGTTGACCGTGCCCTTGGAGGCTTCCTTGAGTTTGGCTGACCGGATTTGGTCAATCACGTCCGAGGTGATTTGATCCAAGGCCCGATCCCCGAGGAAGAAATGAAGCCAAATCAGCTTCTTCTTGTCTTCCTTGTGTGTCGCCTTCTCTGAAGTCTCTTCCAGCCAACGAACAACCGCCTCACGCCAGGTGCGACTCGGTTTAATCCCTAACCGCTCCTGATCCCACAGGGACGCCTTGAGCTTGTCGTGAAACTCCTCGGCTTTTACTTTGTCGGGAGTCCCAGTGCTTTGCTGTATCGGTCGTCCATTGCGAGGCGTGAGTTTGACCCACCAATTTGGGGAGTCCTTGCGTTTGAAGAGTGACATGTGATGTTCCTTTCATGTTCACCCTGCAACGCCCGCCGTGGGTATTGTGACCGGATGTATTCGATCAAGTCAATCTCCACGAACACCCAGCACTTGCCAATCTTGGCTCCCGGCACATCACCGGCGCGGGCCTTGTCTTGCAATGTGACAGGGTGAATCTTGAGGAAGCGAGCGGCTTCTTGCAGGTTGAACGTATTCATTGCTTAGGCCTGCGTGCTGAAGCAACCAGCCATAAACTGCAAGTTAGCCAACACATACGCGGCAACAGCCCCGCGCAAGTGTTCGGAAATCTCAAGAGGGTCGCCCTGCATGAGAACGCAGCGCGAGGCGTGGATTCGACGGCCACCCGATATCGGATAATGACTGCTC
This sequence comes from Georgfuchsia toluolica, assembly GCF_907163265.1. Taxonomy (NCBI): domain Bacteria; kingdom Pseudomonadati; phylum Pseudomonadota; class Betaproteobacteria; order Nitrosomonadales; family Sterolibacteriaceae; genus Georgfuchsia; species Georgfuchsia toluolica. The sequence goes on along the minus strand of NZ_CAJQUM010000001.1, from coordinate 2,676,498 downwards.
ATGATCCGACCTCTTCACCGTCTTTGGCAAGGCGGTAGGCGGCTTCCTGATCCTCAATGACCTTGGGGTCTTGGCGGCGGTTGTCGAGCGTGCCGAACAATCGGCCCTTTAGGAGCGTCTTGCCCTCGACATAGATGCGCGTATTCCTGCCGTTGCTTTTGTGGAATTGCTGCGCTTCTTGCAGATACGCGCCCAAGCCCTCATCCCAATTGGTAATCCCGCGAGCCGCCATAAAGGCCGCGACATAGCCCAGCGGGACGGTAAAGAGCTGGGCATCGGTAGGCATGCCACGCTCACGGATGCGAACCAAGGCGGGTTGGTGCGGCATATTCCAATCCGCGGTAGTGATGGCATCCCATAGCGGATGATTCGGCCACCGCCCCCGATTGCTGTCTGACTCATCCGGCACCACTAAGCGCAGCCAGTCCTCAGTCGCAGCTCGCCACATGCCGCCCAAGTTGCTCATCAATTCGTCAATCGTATTGATGCGCATCAGCTTGAGGACTTCGCGCCCAAACTGGAACTCATGCCGCCAAACGGGTTCGCCGGGAAGCCAGCCTTTTGTTGCCCAGATATCGAGCAAGTAATTCTTATGGCTTTGCTGAACGATTTCCAGAATCTTGTCGTAAGTCTTGCCCTGCATGGGGCCGCCCCTACCGACCTTCCAGCCTGTCGGGCGGTTGCCATCCCAATAGCGTTCTTTCTTCTTTACCCGCGTCAGCCATTGCCGCGCCTGGAATTGATCCATGTCGAGGTAGGGTACGAAATCAACGCAGAGATCAACCCGGCTCATGCAGGCATCTTTATCGACACGCCCAAGGCTATTCACAATAAAGCGAAGTTCTTTTTCTGCTGCTTCAACGCCGATGGCCGTCAGGTATTGGCTGGTGATCTGCACATAGGCCAAAGGAACTTTATTGCCCCGGCTGATCTGGAGATGAAAGCAGGCGTTATGCAGGACGAAGGCGTAAGGGCGGGGGGCTTTGTCCCACACGGCAAAAAGCTGATTGCCGATTTGCAATTGTGCGGCTGCCTGTTCCGCTTCATCGTCTGACTGGGCCGCAACCTTCAGGCTATATAGGCGGGAGAAACTGTTTTCTGATAACTCGCCCGGATAAGACACATACAAGGAATCCACGGCTGTTCTGAGCAGCTTGCAAGGGTGCGCTTTCCCTTTTTCGTATGTTTGGGGTCCTCTGATAGTAGGCGGCGGCCCCCCGGCCGGTGGTGGCGAATTGCCTGCCAATGCATTGCCCTCGTTCGGCGGCGCGGCGGGCGCTGGCGCGCTCCTGCCTACCGCCGAGCCGAGGGCGTTCTGCTCTTCGGGAAATGCTTCTACTGCGCTGGGGTGTTGCGACTGCTGATCGTGTTCCATATCCACTACCTTTCGGCGTTTGCCAAGGCGACGAATGCGCCTTGCAGCGGATACGAACGTTATGCACTACGGCATCAGGCCGGAATGCACTCAAATAAAACTTCAGTGCATTGACAAGCCGCCGGATTTTTGCCAGCGGGAATACTCAAGCAGTCGTTTGGTCAGGTAATTCACATCGTCAATACGATTTTGGTATCGCTCTAGGCCAGCGCTGTCGCATAGATCAAGAATCTCTTCGTGCTTGAGATCATGTAACCATCGAACAGAATCGAGGATGCCAAACAGCATGTATAGCGCCGGATAACGAATCTTGCCGCGTAACGGTGGATTGCATTCCCGATAAGCCAGCGCCTGAAGAAACTTGTCCTGCCCCAGGTCTTGGGCCTGCTGTTTTCTTGCCAAGAAGTAAGGGTGATGCGTTATCAGGCAACGATCAATTTGCGCGGCCTTGAGCAGCGCGTCATCGTCGCCGTTAAGGGCAAGGGGAACCAGCGTTGTCAGCTTAATGCCATGCACCATCAACGACAGGGTGTTAAACAGGGTGCCGAAGATGCCAGCCCAGAATAATGTGCCTTGTTGGATTAAAACGGCTTGCTCCTCGGGTGGCAACGCAGCCAGCGCCTTTTCAGCGGCTAGCCACTCGTCCTCGGTTTCGGGCAGCTCAAGTAGGTCTGCAAATTCTTCGCCGGCCTCGTCGTCAACCATGTCCGCCAGCATTTGGTTCTGCTCGTCGTGCGTAAGTTTCGCCGTTTCCTGATTGAACTCGTCGAATCCCTGTTCACCGATCAATCCCTTTAGGAATGCCACACCCAGTCTGCGCTCGTCGTCATAAAGCATGACGTACCTGCCAATGTTCTGTCGGACACGCGCAAATCGTGAAGACATTTGAATGCGTCCGCCATCGGCTCTTAATTCCTTGAGGAGGTCGGCATAAAGTGGAGCTACCTTTACGGCGAGGCGAAGGGATACATCTTTTGGGGGGCGAACTTGTGACATAGCAGAAAGGGCAAGAATGTTGAAGCGTCCATTATTAATCTGCCATAGGCTCACTGGGTGAGCTAGTTGTTACAGGCGGGATTGTTTTCCGGTGAATACAACAGACTTGTTTGGGGTTGCCTATACCGGCCTCGGTCTATTCCCGCGTTACCCACCGCGCCGCTCGCCTCTCGCCTTATATGGGGCGGTCGGCGGCGCCGTGGATAACGCTACTTACTTTAGAAAACCCTTTAGCCGATCAACCAGCTTGCCTTTGTTGAATATTTCACATTCCCAAACCACTAAATATTCCCATCCTAAACGCCGCAATGCTCTTTTATTTACTGCATCTCTTTTTCGGTTTGCATTTAACTTTGGCACCCAATATCCCAGATTAGACTTAGGCAGATGGCCAATTTTGCAGTTGCGATGCTGATGCCAAAAACAACCATGCACAAATATCACCTTATGCCGGGATACAAAAACAATATCTGGCTTACCCGGCAGATCGGCGCGGTGTAGACGGTAACGGTATCCCATCCCATGCACTAGCCTCCGCACCACCATTTCTAGAGTGGTATTCTTGCTGCAGATTGAACGCATGTTGGCGCTGCGGCGTTCTCGGCTGATCTTGTCGGCCACGGCTTACCAACCCAGACAATTACACAGCGAGATCGAGCGGCAGGTCTGCGATGTCTTTTAACCGTTTGCCGTCGACCATGATACTCAGCATGTCTTCAGCTTCGCTGTTATGCAAGTCTTTGACGGACTCGATTAGTTCATCTAGTGCAAAGTGATATACGCAGTCGATATCGCCCGTGCCTAGGGCAAGTGATGACAGCCTACTTGGTGTAGGCTCGCCTGTTACCACGACAATGTGAGGCTGACGCCCTTTACGGTTACGGATAAAATTCAATGCTTCAGAGCGGGCGTTTTGCGCCCGATCGCTGCGCAAAGTCCATTTCGTGCTGATGCTCGCGTGTAAGAGAGGCTGTTTACCTTCGCCTTCTCTGAGGTCGGCACGTTTTGCTACGCTAGCGTCAACGAGAAATTCGGGCGCGTTGATTGAAGCATCGCTTTCAAGTGCCCGCGTTACGACTACATCGGGCGAAATGGCATAGTCGTTGCCGAGAACTGCAGCGAGGGCTGCGTTCTTAGCCGCTAATTCTTGCAGGGCGACTAGATGTGAATATTGAGCGTAGCGCGCAATCTCTGTCCGGTTGCGCCCTGTAACCTGCCGAACTTCCCACCTGCCTGGACGTAAGTGAGGCAGCTTAAGAAACGTTTCACGCACAAAACGAGCAATCAGATCCTCAAACTGAGTGCCCGAAGTTTGTGCTACAGCACGTACCCCCATTTCTGCCTTCAGCCTCTGAGCTATCCCATTTGCAATAGCGACACTTGTTCTATTGTCTTTGTCAGCGTTTCCGGGTACGCCCTTATCGTTAATAGTCAGCAGTGATACGAGCAGTGTCTTATGAAACTCACACCTAGCTATTTGGATGAATGGTTCTGTCTTCTTCATGCGGCCTTCTTAACCCGCCGAGTTGCCGCAGCTTCCAACGCGGATGAAATTTGAATGCCGACAGCCTTGGCGACTGGCGGCGGGAACGCGTTTCCAATTTGCCGGTAGGTAGCTGTCTTTCGCCCGAAAAATTCCCAAGCATCGTCAAAGCCTTGAATCCTCGCCGTCATTCGAGGCGTAAGTCGTGGCATGCCAACGAAATCATGCGCAGGAGCCTCGTCGGCTAAGCCAAGCCCATCAACGCCAATCGCAGCCCATGCTCGCTTCGCCCGCGTTGGGCCAAGGTCCGGACCGCCATGTTTTTTTGATCCCCCGACAAGCGTCGGTGCAATGCAGTTCGCAATTTCGCGCCACCGTTTAGCGCCGCGCCAGCCACGCTCACTCATGAGGTCGAACAAACATTCGCCAACGGTAGGAGGCTCATGCACCAAGGCTGACGGCCAGATGAAATTTTCCGCCGAACTCTTCTTTATAGCCACGAATATGACTCGCGGTCGAAGCTGCGGTACTCCAAAATCTGAAGCATTTAAGAGCCGCCACCCAGTCTTATAGCCGAGCTTATTCAATTGCCGTTCGACTTTATTGCGGTAATCCTCAAAAACGGCATCGAGCAGACCCCGTACATTCTCAAGCATTACAGCCTGAGGGCGGCATTCATCTACGAGCCTAATGGCCTCAGGAAAGAGGTCGCGCTCATCGTCTGCCCCAAGCTGCTTGCCAGCTTTTGAAAATGGGGGGCAGGGTACGCCGCCAGCAACCAGATCGACCCCTTTGAATGGGGCACCGGAAAACTCACGGACATCCCCCTCGATCACGTTCCATTGAGGCCGATTAAGACGAAGAGTTGAGCATGCTGCCGCCTCAATTTCCACAACGGCCACATGGTCGAAACCTGCGAGCTCTAAACCATAAGCTTGGCCGCCAGCTCCGGTGCAAATTTCAAGTGAAGTAAATGGCATCGGTACCTCGGTTTAAATAGGAACGGCCATTGGATGATGACATATTCTTTATGACGCACCCACGATTTTTGAAGTATAACAACCACGGTACCGATAGTGCTTGGGTAAGAACTTGCATCAGTTTTGAGGCATTGACAACAATACGTTAAGGCTATCGTATTCACTACTTGTTGCGTCAAATACACCAGCCATGATTGCCCCAGAATAGGCAATTAGATATTTAGCCGTGCCTTGTCTGATGACCACTCTACATTAGCTCGGGAGTTCGCTCGACCAAATTCATCGCGCGAAGTGATATCTTTATTCTTGCTCGCCTCAATCGACTTTATGCAACGCCACCGCTTCCCTGTTTTAGAAATAACTAGGCGCATCTCGCTCTCCGGGTGATGGCGATTACATGCGTAACAGTGTCGGGTCTTTAGGCTTACATCCATTTACGCATTTTACCTGCCTTATCCCGGCAAGGTACTGAGAAATAAGCCGAGTTAAATCCCGCTAGGCTGGAATTCATCAAGCCAACAATTGCGTAGCCAAATTGTAGCTACGTGACGCCGATGAAGCGCGTTGCGAGGCTTTATAGCGCTGTGTAACGAATTGGCGGACGTTACAAGGTATTGATTTAAAAAGAGCTACTATTCCTTGGTGATTCTTTTAATCCGTTGGTCGCGAGTTCGAGTCTCGCCCGGCCTACCAGATAAACAATAACTTAGCTAGCACCTTAGGGTGGTCTAAGTTGTTTAAGGTTTATCTGGTTGCCGCTAGAAGTGGCTCGGTTTGTTAGGACAGGTTTTGGGGTTTCTTAAATGGAGTCCCTGCGGGTTGAGGTTATCCACGGCGCCTCCTGCCGCTTCCATGCGGCAGGAGGCGAGCGGCGCGGTGGGTAACCAATTTCGCATCACGCTGCTTGTGTCATCGGTTGTTGATCGAAGTATGCCATGTCCGGTGTCTTGCCTGCCAATGACGAATGCGGGTGCCGGGTGTTGTAGAAGTAAAAGTAGGTCGCCAGTTGTTGCCGAGCCTTGGCGACGCTCTCATAGGCGTGAAGATAGACGTGCTCGTACTTGACGCTCTTCCATATCCGCTCGACGAAGACGTTGTCGATCCAGCGGCCCTTGCCATCCATGCTGATACGGATGCCGTTGGCCGTCAGCACGCCGGTGAATTCGGCGCTGGTGAACTGGCTGCCCTGGTCGGTATTGAATATCTCCGGCCGGCCATACCTGGTGATGGCTTCTTCCAGGGCCTCGACGCAGAAGTCGGTGCTCATGCTGATCGACACGCGATGGGAAAGCATCTTGCGGGTTGCCCAATCGACGATGGCGACCAGGTAGACGAAGCCTCGGCGCATCGGAATGTACGTGATATCTGCCGCCCAACAATGATTGGGGCGATCAATGATGAGTCCCTTCAACAGGTACGGGTAGATCGGGTGCGCCGGGTGCGGTGCGCTGGTGTTGCGCTGGCGCGAGAGCGCGCTGATACCCATCTTCGCCATCAGCGTCGCGACATGCTGACGACCGGCCTTGATGTCTTCGAGTCTCAACATGTCGCGCAGCATCCTGCTGCCGGCGAAGGGGTAGTTCAGATGCAACTCGTCGATGCGTCGCATTAGCATCAGGTCAGCCGTGGAGGTCGGCCGTGGCAGGTAGTACAGATTCGAGCGCGAGATAGCCAGCAGTTCGGCTTGGCGATTCATCGGCAGTTCGTGGCTGGCGTCGGTCATTTCTTTGCGCTCGCATCGCCGATGCGACCGAGCGCGCCGGCCAAAAAATCAATTTCCAGAGCCTGCTGGCCAATTTTGGCTTGCATATCCTTCGCGCTCGGCCCCGTGTCCCGCTTCTCCGCCGGCGTCAGGAATACTTCAGTGGCACCTTCCAGCCGTTGCGCTCGCCACCGGGTGATCTGGTTGGGATGGATGTCGAATTTCTCGGCCAGCTCGGCCAAAGTCTTGTCCCCCTTCAACGCGGCAACCGCGACCTTCGCCTTGAATGCCGCCGTATGATTCCTTCTCGGTCTTCTCATTTCTGCTCTCCTTTCCCGGGCGTTTCACGCCCCTATAAGAGCAGGTTCTCCACTTATCCACCAGTCCTAATTTGTCAGGCCACTTCTGTTCAACTCGCTCACCTGTCCTGCGATATTTCTTGGATGCGATTTGAGTGGGTCGCATACAGACTTCCGCATCCGGCCAATACCAGCCATTCGCAATAATGAATGAAAGCCTTGCCCTCGCAACATCACGCATTGTACGGAGTTGCGCAGAGTGCAAGTGACGCCCAGTGCGGCTATTTCTTGCCGTACTGCGTCACGAGGTAGTTCACGATGGCGTCGATATTCGAATCTTCGATGGGTGCGCCCATCACCTTCTTCATCTTGACCACCTCGCCGCGCCATTGCTCGGCCGTAAGCGGCGGCTGCGTGGAGACATATTCGCTCGAATGGCAGATGAGGCAATCCTTCTGCACTAGATCGACACCAGTGCCGGGCTTGAATTGCGCAGTCTGGGGTGGCAAATCGATGGAGACGGTGCCTGTCATGGGAGTCGCTGCTTTCAGGGGAGACACCAGCACGAGCCCCAGCATGGCGATAAATGGAGATATTCGCATGGTCATGATTGGCTCCTCAGATCGCGTGGACACGGTAGGTTTCGACCACGTTGCGCATGTACCCGGCAGGATTCCAGCGTGGATCGAGGCGCTGGCTTTCGCCGTTGTTGTTGATGGCGACGCAGGCCAATTCATAGCTCATGCCTGCCTTGGGCTTGAATGCGGCCATCCATTGCCGGAAGCTGTATTTGCCATAGTCCTTGCTCAGGCGAGCTGCTTCCCAGTGCTTGCCGCCGTCAGTGCTAAACAGCACGCGGGTAATGCCATAGCCACCGTCAAAAGCGATGCCCTTTACTTCATGCACATGTCCGCCCTTGATCTTGGCCCCATCCGCCAGGCTGGTGATGAAGGAGCGGACATCCATGCGATTGATGGGCACGGTCTTGACGCCCTTTTCGCCCGGGGTGATGCAGGCGCATGGATTGTCCGGAATGCGATAGGCCGGCTTCATCCAGAAATTTGCGTCCTCCTTGTTGATTACCTCGACGTCATTAAGCATCTTGACCCAGTAGGTGGCGTACCAGCCTGGCACGATCAGCCGCACCGGGTAACCATTCAACAGCGGCAAGGGCTCGCCGTTCATCCGGTAGGCCACCAGCACGTCTTCACCCAATGCTATATCCATATCCAGGGCCTTGATGAAATCGGGGGTAGCGGGTAATACCGGGTCTTCGGCACCATTTAAGCGGACCTGGACGGCATCGGATTCCAGTCCCGCCTTGTTCAGGATGTCGCGCAGTCGCGCCCCTTTCCAGAGGGCATTGCCCATGGCGCCATTGCTCCACTCACCGCCGGGAACGCGCGGGTTGAACAAACCCCGGCTGTTGCCGGAGCATTGGCATACTGCCGCGATTTCGACGGGCTCGAAGTTGTTTTCCAGGTCCGTCACGCTCAGGCTCATTGGCTGCTTGACCCTGCCATGGACCTGCGTACGAAATGTCGTCGCATCGACGCTGGTCGGCACGCCAGCCAGGTGCCATCGGACGAAGAACGCGTCGTTGGCGGTGAACGCACCTTCATTGAAGTTATGAAATGGCGTTTCCAACTGGACGGGGCGCGAAGTCAGGAGGATTAATTCCCGCTTCTGCGGATAGATCGCCAGCTCGCGTTTGCCATTGACCATCGGCAGATCGATGCTCTTGGCCGCCGCATCGCTCACGCCAAAGCGCCCTAGCGCGCCAAGGCCGCCCATCGCACTGCCCGCGAGGAAGAAGTCGCGCCGTGACATGGATTTACCGCTTGCGGGAGGAAGTTTTTTTCTTGAAAGTCCATCGCCTGACTCCTTTCAATACCCCGTCAGTCTCATACCGGGGAAGCACACATTGAGCCCCGTCTCGACCCCTGCATCCTGGGGAAGGGACAGGCCGGGAAAGAAAAAGGGCATCAACCTCATCGATCAATGTCCGGCCAAGATGATTAACTACTCTAGTTATTTCATAGCAAATTTTTGAATAAATGCCAAAACTATTTTTAAGCGCATTGATGCAAAGAGGTATGCGCCTACGTTGGACGCGACGGATCACTTTGGATCGGTAACCGCCAGAACAACTTTCATTTATCATTAGACGGAATTCGGCCAGAACCTACCGTTCAAGAGCACTCGAATTATCCTCATTGAATGTCTGCTGTTCTTCGCATTGCTGGCATTCGCCTAGTCCAGGAGAAGTGAGGCTTTTCACATAGGCGCTTCCCGAGTTCAACTGCAGCGCCGAGATTTACTTCCTCCTGAAGTTGCTTGAATGAACGGTAACATCTGCCGTAAGGTGGGCGCGATACGGACTTTTACTACCCATGGCATCCATACCAATGACGACTCCTAAAATGCATTCCTGCTTTCCTCGGTGGCATGCTCACTCAAAGATCAATCCGAAAACTTGGGCAAGAGAGCCGGCCCCGTTTGATTGGACAGGATTTCCACGGAGATATAAGTGGAGCCTTGCGGTGTAGCGATATCCACGGTGCGGCCCGCCGAAGGTCCTTCTAGACCGTAGGCGGGATGCGCGGTGGATAACGCGGTCATCATGCTGCGATGCTTTCCTGCGGCAGACCGGCGAAGTAAATCGCATCCGGTGTCTTGCCATCAAGCGACTGATGCGGTCGGCGGCTGTTGTAGAAGTTCAGATAGGCGCCCAGGCTGGTCTTGGCGATCGATACCGAGTCATAAGCCTTGAGGTAGACCTCTTCGTACTTGACGTTCTTCCACAGCCGTTCGACGAAGACGTTGTCACGCCAGCAGCCCTTGCCATCCATGCTGATCTGAATGCCCTGTCCCTTGAGCAGCCCGGTGAATTCGTTACTGGTGAATCCCCGCTTCGGGGGACTTCGTTGGCTGCCCTGGTCGGTGTTGAATATCTCCGGCTTGCCGTGGCGCGCAATGGCTTCCCGTACGGCGTCCAGGCAGAAATCTGTCGTCGGGGTATTGGAGACTCGCCAGGACAGTACGCGGCGGCTGTACCAATCGAGTATCGCCACCAGATAGACAAAGCCCCGGCGCATCGGGATGTAGGTGATGTCGGTTGCCCAGACTTGGTTGGATCGATCGACCGTCAGATTCCTAAGCAGGTAGGGATAGATGGGGCGGGCGCCATGTTGCTTGCTCAAGTTCGGCTTGCGGTACAGCGCTTCGATGCCCATCTTCTTCATCAGCGTGCCGACGTGCTTGCGCCCGATCCGATGACCTTCCCGGCGCAACATGTCACGCAGCATTCGTGCGCCGGCGAACGGATATTCCAGATGCAGCTCGTCGATCCGGCGCATCAGCGCCAGATCCGCCGGTGAGGTCGGTGGTGGCGTGTAGTAGGCAGTGGAACGCGCCAGTTCGAGAATCTGGCATTGCCGGGTGACCGGCAGATCGTGGGGGCGGTCAATCATCGCTTTGCGCTCAGCAGGCTCGCCTTGGTGAGCGCGCTTTCTAAAAAATCATTCTCCAAGGCCAGTTGCCCGATTTTGGCGTGCAGCTTCGTCAGGTCCGGCGCCGCGGCCTGCGCCGTGCTGTCGCCAAACATTTGGGCCGAGCGTTCCAGCAGTTGGCTCTTCCAGTCCGTGATCTGATTGGGATGGACATCGAATTGCTGCGCCAATTCCGCCAACGTCTTGTCGCCCTTCAATGCCGCTATCGCCGCTTGTGCCTTAAATGTGGCAGAGTGATCCGCCGTTTCCTTCTTGCCATGTGCTTGCTCCATTTCATGGCCCTTCCGGGCCTTGGGTTGAGCAAAGCTATCACTTATCTCCCTGTCCGAATTCCCGGGGCCGGCTCTCATTTCTGAGGATCGCAATATTCTTGCCGCCTCTAATGCCGAGTGTTCGTTTCGGAAAAGGTACTTAATTACGAGGGGGATTACCGGTGACTATTGTCACGGAGGGCATTTGCCTTTTTGGCACAATGGAGTACGCTTTATATAGTAAGCAGTTTTCCAGGGAGGGGATTGGCAATTGGAACTTATTAATATCGTGCTGCATCTGGTAGCTCCCAGGCCGCTCTTGGTAATCGCTGTCATGGTGTCGGCGTTGTCCGTTTGTGTCCGCTACTACACTATCGAAGCCGTTAATTTGAAGAGAGTCTCTCGTCAGCGCTCGACTTTTTACGGAAACTGCATGGGAATCGCTACGGCGATATTTACTTTCCCCACGGCGGTTCAGATTGTCGCCACGTCGACAGGCAACATTTAACTAATAAATCACGGAAACCGGATGCCCCTCGGCAAAGCGTCGCCTTGAACGTGCTTTGCTCATTTTCCGTCACAACGGCGTTTTGTTTCAAGTAACTGCACCTCGCAGCGTTTTTTGAGTCGCACGCATTGACATTTGCTCCGCGCGACACCGACAATTGCACTGGTTTCGCGCTGCCGCTGGCAGCGAGGGCCGGATTGTCCTGAGCAAGCCGACAATTCGGCGATTTTGGAAAGATGGTGATGTACCTTTCAAGCCACCGGCCGGAACCTTAAATCGCATTCTATATTCCTGTCGCGTCAGCTTTCAATTGCGAGCGCTATCGCGGTACTCTTTGTTTCCCCCAATCCTGCACCAAGGAAACGATCATGAAACTATATTACGCTCCAGGCGCCTGTTCGCAGTCGCCGCATATCGTGTTACGTGAATCGGGACTGAAGTTCGATCTCGAAAAAGTCGATCTCAAGACCAAGAAAACCGAAACCGGCAAGGACTATCTCACTATCAATCCGAATGGTTATGTGCCTGCGCTCGAAATCGCAGCGGGCGACGGACTTACCGAGGTGCCGGCGATTTTGCAGTACATCGCCGACCAGGCCCCCGCCGCCAAACTGGCGCCGGCGAATGGCACGCGCGAGCGCTACACGCTGCAATCGTGGCTCAACTTCATTGGCACTGAAATCCACAAGGGCTTCGGCGCCTTGTTCAATCCCGCCACACCTGGCGACTACAAGCTTGTCGCCAAAGCCCAGTTGGAAAAACGTCTCGCCTATGTGGACAAGCATCTAACCCGCAACGACTACTTGATGGGCGGCTGCTTCAGCGTTGCCGACGCCTATCTGTTTGTGACCAGCGGCTGGTCGTCTTATGTCGGCATCGATCTGGCGCAATGGCCGGCGCTGTCGCGCTTTCGCGATCGGGTCGCTGCACGGCCAGCAGTTCGGGCCGCACTCAAGGCAGAGGGCTTGCTCAAGTGAGTATTTTATTCGCGCCGCGCGGTCATCGCGCGACTCAGGTTCTGCTGATCATCCGGCGTCAGCACACGGGCAGCGAGCGGCAGTAATTCAGTGTTTTCGTGTGCGATATGGGCGCGATAAATCGCACTCATGGATTCAACATCGGCGCGCAACAACGCCGCGGCATCGCCGCCTGTGACGCGTTCCAGTTGAGCAAGCACGATGGTGCGCGCAACTGTCATTTGTTCGTGATCGTGCAACAGCTCGGCGATCAATGCTTCCGTGCGCGGCTGGTCGCCAGCGCGCAGGCGCAGCAGCGGAAACAGGTTTTCTTCTTCGTCGGCGTGATGGTTGTTGCCCGCAGTATTGAAGTAGCGCAGCACCGCAGTTGCCGCCTGGCGGGCCTGAGTGTCGGCGCCATGTTGCGGCAGATGATCGAGCAGCCGCGCCAGGGTTTGCAACTGGCTCTCGATACGGCCATGGCAGGCTTCGAGAATTTCCAGCGGTTCGTCAAGACTGGGAGCGGAGGGAAGAAGGGAATCGCTCATGGTGGACTCATCGTAGCCCTAAATTGCTCCTCATGCATAATTTGTCGCCCGCCAACCAATTTCGACTGAATCTCCTTGCGCATCGGTACCCCTCTCTCGCCTTCCGCCACCCCCTTCTTCTGCGAGCCCATCGGCCATATGCAGGTAGCGGGCGACTATGTCGAGTCATGGCAACCGATGGCGATGTCGCCAACGGCGCTGGAGCGTTTGCGCGAAATTGCTCAAGCGATTACTTCCAGCCTCGGCGGGCGCGGCATCTTCGGTGTCGAATTGTTCGTCAAGGGCGACCAGGTCTGGTTCTCCGAAGTCAGCCCGCGACCGCACGACACCGGGCTGGTCACGCTCTGTTCGCAGCGCCTGTCTGAATTCGAGTTGCATGCGCGCGCGATCCTCGGCCTGCCGGTCGACGTGGCGTTGCGCCGCCCCTGCGTTTCAGCCGTGATCTACGGTGGACTCGCAGCGAAGGGCATCGCCTTCGAAGGCATCGAAAAGGCGCTCGCCGTGCCGGAATCCGACCTGCGCCTGTTCGGCAAGCCGGAAAGTTTTCTCAAGCGGCGTATGGGTGTCGCGGTAGCGAATGCTGACAACACCGACGAAGCACGGGTTAGGGCAAGGCAGGCGGCAACGCTTGTCAAACCTGTCAAAGCATAAGTCCACCACAGAGGACGCGAAGGACGCAGAGAGAAACCATTATGGCAAAGCATTCCTCTGTGTCCTCCGCGCCCCCTGTGGCGAAAGATTCTGGATTTTCCCGTCGGTTGATCATTTGGCACCGCGATCATGGCCGCCACGACCTGCCCTGGCAGAACACGCAAGACCCCTATCGCGTCTGGCTTTCCGAGATCATGCTGCAGCAGACGCAGGTGGCGACCGTCATTCCGTATTACGAAAAATTCCTTGCGCGTTTTCCGACGCTCAAAGCGCTGGCGGCGGCGCCGGTCGAAGCCGTGATGGGCTTGTGGAGCGGCCTTGGCTACTACGCGCGGGCGCGCAACCTGCACGCCTGCGCACAAGCGATCATGCATCAGCATGGCGGGATGTTTCCGCACGACGCCGAAACGATTGCGCAACTTCCCGGCATCGGTCGTTCGACGGCAAACTCGATTGCGGCCTTCTGCTTCGGCGCACGAAAACCGATTCTCGACGGCAATGTCAAACGTGTATTGACACGGCAGTTCGGCATCGAAGGTTTCCCCGGTCAGACGGCGGTGGAAAAAAAATTGTGGGCGCTGGCCGAAGCGCTGCTGCCGAAGAAAAATGCCGGCATCTACAATCAGGCGCAGATGGACCTCGGTTCGCTGATCTGCACGCGCAGCAAGCCGCTGTGCGACAAATGTCCGGTCGACGTGACTTGCGTGGCGCGGCAGCGGAACCGGGTTGCCGAACTGCCCGCGAAAAAACCCAAACGTGCAATTCCCGAACGCGACGTGACCTTGCTGATGCTGGTTAATGACAGCAGCGTGCTGCTCGAGTTGCGCCCCTCGAGCGGCATCTGGGGCGGCCTGCTGTCACTGCCTGAATTGCCGCCGGATGCGGATGCGGGTGACTATGCGAAATCAAGGTTCGGTTGCCGTCCCGGCAAATGGCTGGAACTACCTGTGCTGACGCACACTTTCACGCATTTCCGTCTACGCATCTCGACCTTGCGCGCCGAAGTTGAAGGTGAACTTCGCGCCATGGAAAATGCGCAGCGCTGGATCGGCCTCGACGAACTCGCCGAAGCGCCGCTGCCGGCACCGATCCGCGCCATCTTGAGCAAAGATCTATCGTGACGGGTTGAGCAGACCCTTGTCGAGCAAAAGCTGGTGTACGGCATCAAGCCGCACAACGTGATCGTCCAGTTCGAGCAACTTCTGCTTGTCCGGCAGGCCGATGGGCAACAACTCGCAGAGCCGGTAGCCGACCCACACTGAATCGTCGAGGCGAAGAGTCTGGAACAGCATCGTATCCGCGATGTTGTCGATAATGCGCGAAAGCAGGCTGGCAAGAAATTCGTGCCGCGCATCAAGTGGCGCCGGCCCCGCGTCTTCAAATACCTCAATGTCGGCACGCTGCAGACCCGAGGCTTCAATGCGGCGCGACACAATATGAAAGCGTTGTTCGCCGTGACAGCGCACCTGCAGTATCCCGGTCTGGGGCATATCCCAACGCGCTATCCGCGCCAGGGTGCCAATCCCATGCGGCAACGCCGGCGCGCCAGTTTCGCGGCCGCTTGCTATCAGGCAGACACCGAAGGGCGCATCATTCTTGAGGCAGGCTTTCACCATGTCCATGTAGCGCTGCTCAAAAATTTTCAGTGGCAGCCTGCCGCCGGGGAACAGCACGGTTTCCAATGGAAACAGCGGCACGTCATTCACGATTGCCATTGTTGCTCCGCGTCACCCCAGTACGCTTGGGTAAATTCGTCTCAGGAGACTTGCGTGTCTTCGCCATAGGCTTCCCTTCGGTTATCCCACTGGAATTTCTTTCAGTCATCCCGCGGGGATTCCCTGTAGTCATTGCGCCAGCGCGCGGTGCCGTACCAGAACTCGCGCAGAATTGGCGAAATTCGCGGTGAAATGTTTGGCCAGCCACTCGGCGAGGAACACCGAGCGATGCTGGCCACCGGTGCAACCGATGGCCACGGTGAGATAGGCGCGGTTATCGCGCAAATAGGCCGGCAGCCAGTCGGCGATGAAGCGACGCATATCTTCCGCCATTTTCATCACTTCCGGCTGTCCGTGCAGGAAGGCGGCAACCATGGGGTCGTGTCCGGTAAGCGGGCGCAGTTGCGGGTCATAGTGCGGATTAGGCAGGCAGCGGACATCGAACACGATATCCGCGTCGAGCGGCAAGCCATGCTTGAAGCCGAAGGATTCGAACAGCAGCGTGAAGCCGCTGCCGGATTCGATAGCGGCGAATTCCTTGATGAAAGTGCGTAAGGCATTGGGCCGCAAGTAGCTGGTATCGATGCGATGGCCAAGCCCGGCCAGCACTTCGACAGCCTGACGTTCGCAGGCGATGGCTTCGGCCAGCGTGGTGTCCTCGTCGGCGAGCGGGTGCCGGCGCCGCGTTTCCGAGTAGCGCTGGATCAATACCTGATCGCTGGCATCGAGAAAAATCAGGCGCGGCGTCACCGAGCCCTCCGCTTCGATATCGCGCAGCAGCTTTGGCAGGGCCGCGAGGCTGGCGCCGCCACGCATGTCCATCGCGACAGCGGCGCGATCATGACCTTCCGCTTTGAGCTGCATTACCAATTGTGGCAGCAGGGTGGCCGGCAAGTTGTCGACGCAGTAATAACCGGCGTCTTCGAGCACATGCAGGGCGACGCTTTTGCCCGAGCCGGAAAGTCCTGTGATGAGGAGGAGTTGCATGGCCGACAGAATATCAGCGCTTTTCGCCGCGTGCGCGAATCCAGGCAGCGAAAGTCGCTTCTTCGAGTTCGCCGGCGGCGAGCGACAACATGGTCAGTGTCGCCTCCGCCTGTGAAGCATTCAGGCGATAGCCATTGACACGTAAAAACAGGCCGACCGCGAGGAAGGCGACACGTTTCCTGCCATCGACGAAGGCATGATTCTGTGCCAGTCCCGAACCATAGGCAGCGGCAAGATCGGCAAAATCAGGTTCTCCGCAAGCCGCCAGATTGAGTGGGCGCGCCAAGACCGAATTGAGCAATCTCTCATCGCGCAGACCAGCCGTCCCGCCGTGTTCGGCAAGACTTTCATCATGCAACAGCAACAGGGCTCCCCAATGGCACGATAAACCTGAAGGGGACTTGGCCATGTGGCAAGCCGAACCGCTACGGCCTTTCAGTCCTCGCTGTGACTGAAGAGAATCCCTGTGGGATGGCCAACGGGAATCCCCGTGGATGACCAACTTGTCGGTCACTGCCTCAGTCGCTTCCTTCATGGCAACCATAATGGATGACTTTGGCAATGCCTGCCTTCCTTCACTTGACGAAATTTATCGCCGCTTCCTTTTCCATGCGCTTGCGGGTCTTGACCGGGATATAGTTGCAGAATGGTTCCTCGGCCAGGTAGTCGCCATACACCGCGTCGGCACGAGCGCGGCAACCGCCGCAGACGTTGATGTACTCGCACTCGCCGCACTTGCCGGTGTATTTCTTGAAATCGCGCAGCTCGTTGAAGACTTTCGAGTTGAACCAGAGATCCTTGAACTTGACCTGCTTGACGTTGCCCACCGAAGAGTGGAAATAGGAGCAGGGCTTGAGGTTGCCGAAGCAGTCGATGAGACAGATGGTCTGCGCGGCGATGCAACCCTTGCCGCCACCGGTGGAAAAGGTCAGCGAGCGGCGCTTGAACTTCTCGCCTTCGGCCTTGGCTATCTGCGGCACGATGCGGTAGTAATGCGGTGCGCAGGTCGGACGCATCAGGATCTCGTTCTCGATCTTCTCCTGCTGGTAATGCCAGGAGAGAATTTCCTCGTAATCTTCCTTGGTGATGAGCTCGCTCATGATGTCCTCACCGCGGCCGGTGGGGACGATCATGAACATGTACCAGGCGGTCGCGCCCAGGGACTTGGCGGTCTTGAAGGTGGCGCCGATGTCGTGCTGGTTGCGCTTGGTGAAGGAGGAGTTGATCAGGAACTTGATACCGTAGCGCTTCAAGGTCTCGGCGCCGCGCACGACACCAGCGAAGGCGCCCGGGGAGGCGCGAAAGTCGTCGTGTATCGCTGCGCAGGAGCCGTCAAGCGACAGCGAGACCATCTTGATGTCGGCCTCGATCATCTTGCGGCAGACCTCGTCCGTGATGAGGGTGCCGTTGGTGGCCATGCACATGCGCAGCCCCTTGGAAGTGCCGTAGCGGGCGATCTCGAAGATGTCCTTGCGGATCAGGGGTTCTCCGCCGGAGAGCACCATGACCGGTTTGCTGACTTCGCAGATGTCGTCGATGAGCTGGAAGGCTTCCTGCGTCGAGAAATCTCCCTCGGACGACAGCATGTCCGAGGAGCAGCGACAGTGCACGCATTTGAGATTGCAGCGCTGGGTCGTTTCCCAAGCCAGCCACTTGGGGATGAATTCTTCATTTTTTGCTGACATTGCCATTCGCCGCTGTAGAAAGTGTGATTTTCGATACTACTATTCTCTGGGCAGCTGTGTCAGCCTTGATAAAACCATACTCAAGAAGTGGTCTTGGCTTCGGTGATGAGGGACTTATTCAGCGTTTTCCTGATTGTTTCTTGCCCCTGCCGCGTCCTGCAGCGGTGATTTTTTGTTCGGAACACCGCTAAATGCATTACATTAATCAATTCGAATCCATTTCAAGCAAGGGCAACACATGGCAAACAAAGGGCAAAATCTACAAGACCTGTTCCTGAACATACTGCGCCGCGAGCACATTCCGGTATCGATGTTTCTCGTCAATGGCATCAAGCTGCAAGGCCAGGTGGAATCCTTCGACCAGTATGTGGTTCTGCTCAAGAGCGCGGCCACACAGATGGTCTACAAGCATGCGATTTCGACGATAGTACCCGCGCGCATTATTAACATCGCAGATGAAGCCGCCGCTGAATGAAGTTTGATTCGGAATCGCAGCTTCCCGGATAACTTATCCGGACTTGATCGAGCCGGAGGGATAAGCTGGCAGTGTGCTGAGACGCGGATCCTCCACGGCACCGCCCACGGTGAAGTGATAGAGGCTTTGCCAGGCGCTGTCTTCCAGTCCGAGCAGCGCATGCATCTCGTCGTCGAGGAAGCAACCGATGCCGGTACCGCGCAGACCGACAGCCTCGGCCTCCAGATAGAGCACCTGTCCCAGCATGCCGCACTCCCAGTGCAGCGCGCGATAGCGCCATGGCGCGCTGGCCGCGATCTCGTAATGGGCCAGCATGCCCAGGGCAAAGCAGGAATCGGCGGCGATGTCCTGATCGCACGAAATACCGCGCGCCACGTCGCGCAGATCATACGGAACCAGCAAATAAAGCGGCAGACCGGGCGGGCCGGTTTTCTGCCATAGCCAATCCGCGCGCAGCGCCGCCTGTAACATAGCCAGCGCCTGCGGATTCCTGACCAGCAGGTATAGCCCCGGTTCAAGGCCGTCAACCCGATGCACGAAAATAGCCGGATGGACTTCCGCCGGCCAGGGCCAGGCGGACCATGGCGGCGCGGCAGCGCGGGGTAAGGTCGCATCGAGTAGCGCGAAGAATTTGCCGGCGCTGATTCGCGTCGTCGCATCGAAGCTGACTGCGCTGCGCCGCTGTCGAATGAGAGTTGCGGCAGGAAAATCGCCCGCCACATCTGTTGCAACAGGCGCAGCCGCGACGTATCCCGCCTCGTCCGGCAGCACCATCACATGCGGCTTGACCGTGACCTTGACGACCTGCTCGATATCGGGCCAGTCAACATGACCGGGACTCAAGCGATTGGACCTGCCATGGAACTGCGCGGGAGCAGGCGGCAGCGCAGGCAATTCGCCCGGGCCGATCCACAACAGGCAATCAGGCTGTTCCCGCTCCGCGAGCCCCATATCGCGGTCAAGCCCAAGCAACGCCGCAATCTCCGTATCGGGCGGCGCCGCCAGTAGCCGCGCACGCCAGCCCAGTGCCGCCGCGGCAAGGCTGACTGCGGCGAGTGCATGGCCGCAATCCTCCTGGCAGTAGCGGAAGGCGCGCATGCCGTACTTCCACGCCTCGCGCCAGGCGATGCTGGTCAGGCCGATGAATATGCCATTAAGATCCTGCGGCGCATCCCAGACGCCACGCTGCTCCAGCGTGTGATCGCAGCTCACGTAGTGATAAACCCCTGCCGCAAGACCCGGCATGTTGCCGCTGGCGAGATAGCCTTCGGTGGGATGCAAATTGCCGCTGGAGGGATTGCAGCGCAGGGCCCAGGTGGCGCCAGCGTGGGACTTCCAGGCAGAGATGGCCAGCGACAATTCAAACAGCATGCCGACCGAGTCAAGGTCGAGCGCGTGCGGCGGCGGCAGGTTTCCGTTGCGCAGCGCGTTGTAGCTTGTTTTCAGCCCGTCCGCGCGAAGTGGCAAGTCGATGCGCCGGGTTCCCTCGTAACGGCGAAAGGGATCCGGCTGATTGGCCCAGTCCAGCCATCCCGGCCCGGGCGCGTAACGGCCGGGACGATGCTTGCTGCGTTCGTGGTAATCGGAGAGCGTGTAATCTGCCATAACGGAAACTTGAAAACGTGATCCGGCTTAGCTGGTCATCTTCTGCCGGCTTGCCGGATCCTGACGATAGAACAATACCAGTTGTTCATAGACCGCCGGGAACTGTTGATGCAAGGTGTGCGGAGCGGTGAAGAAATATTCGCTCGCCACGGCGAAGAACTCTTCCGGCGCCGTCGCGCCATATGCATCGATGCCGGAGTAAAGCTGCTGCTCCTGTTGCCGCTGCAAGCGGTTGAATGCATCGCTGAACGCCTCCGTCCACTGCTGCCGCGCCATATCCGGATGCAGCGGCGGCATACCGTTGGCGCTGCCGTCCCGCATGTCCAGCTTGTGGGCAAATTCATGCACCACGACATTGAAGCCGGGCTCGGGCGCGGCGAGGTCGCGGGCAACATCGTCCCAGGAGAGGATCACCGGCCCGCGCGACCAGGACTCGCCGCTCAATATGCTCTCCTGACGCGAGACCAGCCCGATGGTATCGGTGCTGTCTCGCACCACCCGGAAAGCCCCGGGATAAATCACCACCCCGACCCAGTCGTCATAGCAATCGAGGCCGAGTTGCAAAATCAGCAGGCAAGCCTGGGCGGCCACAGCGAGCGCCATTTCCGCGGACACGGTCAGGCCCCGCACCCCGCTGAATTCCTTGCGCCGCAGGAACAGGGCGGACAGCTCGCGCAAATGGGCCCTTTCCACGGCGGAAAGGGCCCGGAAGATAGCAGCCTCGCGCATCAGCCTGTTCCACGCGTCGCGGGGAACGGGATGGTATCTGAGCGTGTGGCGAATACGCTTATGTGCGAACCATTTCATGGTCATAATGGAACCACTTCATGCGACTCAGGAGGTCACGAAACTGTGGGGCAAAAGCTTGCATGGATCTTCAGGCTCGCATCCTGACATACATGGGGAGACTCCAGTCCGTGTCCGCGATGTCACGAATCCAGCACCGGGCCAAACGGCACGGCCGCGTTAGCCGGTGCGTGCGGCTGCTTGTCATCGTCGTCCTTTTGCTTGTGGGAGTTCCCGTCATGTTCCAGGATCGCCTGATCTACTACCCCGACCATCCGCTGCTGTCCACTGTGCTTGCCGGCGCCCGCAGCAGCGGCCTGGTGCCGTGGCCGGGCCAGGATGACTACCGCGGCCTGCTGCGCGAACCCGCAGGCAAGGCCTGCGGCACGGTGATGCTGTTCCACGGCAATGCCGGGCATGCGGGGCACCGCGCCTGGTATGCCGACGAGTTTGCCCGCCGCGGTCTGCGCCTGATCCTGGCCGAATATCCGGGCTATGGCCCGCGCTCCGGCAAGCTCGGCGAAACGGCGCTGACCGCCGACGCCAGCGCAATCCTCGCCCTGGTCCGCCGTCAGTTTCCGGGGCCGCTGCTGCTTGCCGGCGAGTCGCTGGGCGCGGGTATCGCCGCGGCAGTGGCGCAAAGCGCCGCTGCCGACGCCCTGCTGCTGATCACGCCCTGGGACGATCTGCGCAACGTCGCGCGCCATCACTACCCCTGGCTTCCGGCCGACTGGCTATTGGGCGACCGCTATGACAATGTCGCCAACCTGGCCGGCTATCGAGGCCGTGTCGCCGTGGTCATCGCTGCACGCGACAGCATCGTGGATGCGGGAGAAGTTATAATTTATAAATCAGGGTAAAGCATCTTCAGACTGGCTCAAGGGCCTCTTCAGGCAGGGATGGTCGAGTTGTTTATCCGTATTGGGCCGGGGCGCCGATGTCCCCGGCATTTCCTTGTCTTTACGTTTGGAAAATCATGATCAACTTGGCTGCGGGTCGTTGGGCCGGATTTGGTATTGCCGGTAATTTTGCGGGGCATCTGGAGCAGGCGGGCGAGGTCAGGGATTTCGCAACCCTAAAAAAAACCGGTGCAGGCCCCAAGGGAATGTTTCCCTTCCATCTGTCCATCGAGGGACATTTCCTGGCCGTCGATCCGGTCTCCAGTTCCGCTATGGTTCTACCCGAGGGTGCCCAAGTCCAGGGCGAACCGGAAGTGGCGCTGGCCTGCGAACTTCACTACACCGCCGGAAATGTTGTGAGGGTAAAACCATTGGCATTTGCCGCCTTCGATGACGCCTCGATCCGCCGCGAGGGCGCGCCCAAGATCAGCGTCAAGAAGAACTGGGGGCCCGACTCCAAGGGACTTTCTTCCCGCTGGATCAAGCTTGCCAATGGTCTCGATTCCGGTTCGGGGCTGGATTCGTGGCGGATTGCCTCGTTCCTCGGACGGGATGGCGGCTGGAATGCATACGGCATTGACAGTCCGGTGGCGGGATACACGCTGTATGGGCCAGACCTGATTGCCTGGATCGAAGAGAAATTGACAGCGCAGGCCGACGAAGGGCCGCTTGAGAACCTGCCCCTGCTGCTTTCCAAAGCAGGCCGTCCGGAGCATGCGGTGATCGCCATCGGCGCCACGCGTTATACAACGCTGGGCGAGACCACCTACTTCCAACCCGGCGACAGCTTCGCGGTGGCCGTCTATGATCCCGAGAGGATCGATTCGACGCTATTGCCGGAATTGTGCTCGCGCAGTGAGTCGGTCGACGGCCTGTCGCTTCTGGTCCGCAAGGCCCATCGGATTTGAGTCCGCAAATTGAAGATTGACTGCGGCCACAAAACCCGTGGATACTCTCCACTGTGCAATTGGAATCTTTATTCTCAGGTAAAACCCCTACTCTCCGGGAGGAATTTATGGCCACGCAACTGGATGTTTCAAAATTGAATCTGCAGGATGCGCTCGATCTGGCCGTGCTGATCGAGAAGGAAGCGGAAGAGCGCTATCTTTTGTTTGTGGCCCAGCTCGGCGAACGATACCGCGGTGATGCGACGGATTTTTTCAGCATGATGGCGCGCAATGAGCAACGTCACGGGACAGAGCTTGCACAAAAAAGGCGGGCGCTTTTTGGCGACGCTCCTGCGCGAGTCACGGCGGACATGATTGAGGATATCGAAGCGCCGGATACCGGGAAACCCAGGCCCTTCATGTCTCCGCGGCATGCCCTGAATGTCGCCATGGAGTCTGAAGTCAAAGCCTATGATTTTTTTGATCAAACCTTGCCGGGCATTCAGGATCAGGCAGTGCGAAAGCTTTTCGAGGAACTCAGGGATGAGGAAAAAGAGCACCAGAGGCTGTTGACGGAACAGATGCCGAAATACCCCGATACGCTGGAGCCGGATGTCGACGCGGAGGACGTTGATACGCCTGCGTTGTAAAGACTCCTGTCGATAGCCGCATGCGCCCAGCCTCCCTGCGATGATGTGGCGCGCGGCAACCCTGGCCGGGATGGCTCCCGTTTTACTGGCGGGCTGCGTATTCCTGCCGCGCACCATCTCGGTTTACGACTCGGACTGCGAGATTTATGAAAGAAAAATGACGCTTGAGTCTTATCAGGTGGCGTCGATCTCAGGCTGCAGCAATGAGGGCTGTGTGGCATTGCTGACCGCGGTCGGCGCCATCTCGGCGGCCACCGCGGTGGTTTCCGGAAGTGTGGTTGTCGTGGGGAACGTCGTCTATTGGCTGGAAGAGAAGGGCCAATGCATGGATCGGAAGAAAAATCGGCCATCCGGATTCCGTGATTGACCATTCACCCTGCAGCACACAACGCCATCGTTTGCGGCTTGTGGTCAGCCTAAAGCGGTGCAAGGGGCCCATGTTCCTCCGCCTTCCGTGCCTAATTGGGCTGCACTGCTCGACAGAGGATCCGCGCCGGAATCCTGGAACTGCACCTGAATCTCCTTCACCTTCTTACCGTTTAACGGCAAAGCATCGGCATAGCCTTCGTCAAACTTCGAGCGCGAGAGCTTGCGCAACCAAGCAAAGGCCTCGCCCTAATGCAAGCCGTGGGGCACCCCTTCGCTGAATGGCTGTTTCTGGCAAACCTGACCGGCGACTTTGTGCCGGTGTGGCTGAAGTGATGGATTGGAAAGCGCCTTTGGTCAAGTTTCCATCAGGATAGCCGGCTTCCGGACAAGAACGGACATTTTAAATGTGTTCTTGATTTGCGTCACATCAGAAGAGTCATGGCAGGACTAGTCTATAAATATTGACCATGTGCGCCGTTGCCAGATGATGGGGTAGGCTGATATTCCAACGTTGCTTGTCATGGCGCGGGGCAAGGCAATCGCGTTTTACGGCCATCCTTCTTTATCAAGGAAACAGGAGATAAAAATGGAACTCCTTGAAAAACATTTCAAAGCGTTGACGTGGTTGATAGCGTCGTTGTTTGCCTTATTTGCGGCCGGATGTGGTGGCGGCGGCGGTGGTGGCGGCGGCGGTTTCTCCGGCCCTGTCATTTCAACACTTTCGTTTCCATTACAGACAGGCTATAAGAATCTTATTGCCAATGGCATGAATAAAACCTTTACGGTTTCTGGCACTTGTACCGGCTCCGGAACCGCTACAGCGGCACCCGCAACTACCGCGGCCGTGTTTGAAGGTGTTAATGGCTTTTCAGCCACAAATACTTTAACCATGTCTTTAACTGACTGTATTCCAGCATCCATTGCGGACAGCAGTACCGAATACTTCGACAGTAATTACATCCCATTAGGTTTTGATGACATATGTGTCGATTATGGCGTTTGGCTGACAGCCCCATCAATTCCGTCGTCAGTCAAGGTTGGCGATACCGGCAATATCGGTACTGAAACGTTGTACACGGATAGCACCAAAGCTGTTGGTGACGGCAGGCAAGACCTCAGTTATGTCGTTGAAAGAGATACCGCGAATACCGCCATCATCAATTTGATTACCAAGATTTATGACGTTTCCGGCGTACTTATCGGTACTGAACAGGATAAGTATCGAATTGACTCTGTCGGAACCCTTACTCCCATTTCTTTTGACATTCAGTTAACCAATGGGTCTTCAACGCATTTTGTTTTGAAGTTCTAGCACGCTTTGACCTCGCCATTGACGGGGTTGAGGTTGCAGTATCAGTTCGAGACTGGGGCACTCGGCAACCCAGCGCGCTGAGATATTTCCTGCAAGTGATTACGCGCCGCGCATTCCGGATGGCAAAAACCGGACAACCATGACAAACTCATCCTTCTTGTGGGACGCCCACGTCATTGCGCCGTTGCGCATCGGGCTAGAATAAGGCTGTTTGAAATTATTGATCCGGTCTGATTATGCTTGATGGAAGCATTATGTATCCCGTCGTTCTCAGGCAGGTTGCCAAGACCTACCATCTCGATGCGGTCGACGTGCCGGCGTTGACGGATATCAGCCTGGAAATCCGCCCCGACTGCTTTACCGTGATTTCCGGTCCGTCCGGCAGCGGCAAAACCACCCTGTTGAATCTGATCGGCTGCATCGACCGGCCGGATCATGGCGAGGTGGTGGTGGCCGGGCAGTCGGTGAACGAGATGACGGACGATGCCATGTCCGACTTCCGCGCCGGCCACCTGGGTTTCATATTCCAGAATTTCAACCTGCTGCCGGTGCTGACCGCCTATGAGAATGTCGAATATCCCCTGCTGCTGGCGAAGATTCTCGCCGCGGAACGGCGGCGGCGCGTGCTGGCGCTGCTCGACGCGGTGGGGCTGGCGGAGCGGGCACAAAGTCGTCCGGGTCAATTGTCCGGCGGACAGCGGCAGCGGGTAGCGATTGCGCGTGCGCTGGCGACCGAGCCGAAACTGGTGCTGGCCGACGAGCCAACCGCCAACCTCGACAGCCACACCGGCGCCGCGATCATCGCCCTCATGCGCAAGATGCAGCGCATGCATCATGTGTCCTTTGTGTTTTCCTCCCACGATCCGCAGGTGCAGGCCGAGGCCGACGATGCGATATTCATACGCGACGGCCGCATCACCGGCGTCGAGCGATGCCGCGCGGCGACAGTGGACGCGCCATGAAGATCTTGTCGCTGGCAGTACGCAATCTGCTGCGCAACCGCCGCCGTTCGCTTACCACGCTGCTGGCCATGATCGTCGGCCTGGTGGCCATCCTGCTGTTCGGCGGCTACCGCTCCAACATCATGTACGGGCTGCAGACCAGCTTCGTGCAAAACAGCGGCCATTTGCAGGTTCAGCACAAGGATTATTTTCTCGATGGCAGCGACAATCCGACCGCCTACGGCATTCCGGACTACCAGCGCATCATCGCAGCAATCAAGCGCGATCCGGTGCTGGCGCCGATGCTGACCGTGGTAACGCCGACCCTGCAATTGGGCGGCATCGCTGGCAATTTTTCGGCCGGCATTTCGCGCTCGGTGCTGGCGGTCGGCCTGGTGGCGGAAGAGCGCAATCGGCTGCTGCAGTGGAACGACTACGAGGTGTTCAGCTATTCCAAACCGCCGCCTCTGGTCGGCACCGGTGAAGATGCCGTTGTCGTTGGTACCGGCGTGGCGCGCAAGCTCAATCTTTGCAATGCACTCAAGGTGCCCAATTGCACCCAGGCGCCGATCGCGGCAGTTGCAGAAGGCGAGCGGGCGCCGGACGATATCGCCGCACTGTCCGCGCTAGAAAAAAACAATATCCCGCAGCAGGACGAAACCCGCATCGAGCTGCTGGCAGCCACGGCGCATGGCGCTCCGAATGTCGCCAGCCTAAACGTGGTGAAGGCCGAGAACAAGGGCATCAAGGCGCTGGACGATGTCTATCTGGCCATGCATCTGGCGCGGGCGCAGAAACTGATCTACGGGTCGACGCCGCCACAGGTAACCGCCATCATGGTGCAGCTGCAACATACCCACCAGATAGCGGAGGCGAAAGCGCGGCTGGAGAAATTGCTGGCGACCGAATTCAAGACCGCACCGCTGGAGGTCCTCGATTTTGGCGTTCTCAACCCGATGTATGGACAGACCTTGCAGTTCATGGATTCAATGTTCGGGTTTATAGCGGTCCTGATCGGCGTCATCGTGCTGTTCACGATCGGCAACACCATGAGCACCGCCGTGGTGGAACGCACGGTTGAAATCGGCACCCTGCGCGCCATGGGCTTGCGTCGTTCCGGCATCCGCCGCCTGTTCATGTGCGAGGGCATCGTGCTGGGGGTGATCGGGTCGGCGATCGGGGTGCTCTGTGCCCTGTCCATCGCCTACCTGATCAATCACAGCGGCTGGTCCTGGATACCGCCCGGTTATTCCTATGCCTACCTGATCCTGGTGCGCGTTTGGCAGGACCCGTTCCTGATGATCGGCAGCGTGATCGGATTGATTGCGGTGACCGTTGTCTCCGCCTGGTGGCCGGCCAACCGTGCGGCGAAACTGATGATCGTCGATGCCCTGCGCCACGTTTAGAAAATGACGATGAGACAACTCATAACTGCCTTGGTTGTTCTACTGTTGCCTGCCGCTGCGAATGCCAGCTCCAGTCCGCAGGAAATCCTGGCTGCGAGCGATGCAGTGCGCAATCCGGATTATCCGTTCGGCCTCACCAACACGCTGATCGAATATCGCAACGGCAAGCAGGCCGATACCAGCACGCTGGCGATCTATTCCAAGGCCGACAGCAACAGCGGCCAGTTCCGCAGCCTGATCCGTTACGTGGCGCCGCCGCGCGATGCGAGCAAGCTGATCCTGTTCGCTGGCCGCGACATGTGGTTTTACGATCCGGCCAGCAAGGCCAGCATCCGCCTCTCGCCGCAGCAGCGGCTGCTGGGCCAGGCCTCGAACGGCGACGTCGTGACGGTCAACTTTTCCAAGGATTACCAGGCGACGCAGGCGACGGAAGAAGATACCCAGGATGGAGAACGGCAGCTCCGGCACTGCTACAGATTGACCCTGTCGGCCGCCACGCCGGATGCCACTTATCGCCATATCGAGATGTGGGTCGAAACCGCCAATTCCCGTCCGGTCAAGGCCCGCTTTTACACGGAGAGCGGCAAGCTGCTGAAGACAGCCTATTACCGCCGCTATCAGAAGCTGTTCGGGATCGAGCGTCCAACCGAGATCGTGATCATCGACGGCCTCGATCCGGACTGGGTCACCGTCATGCGCTATTCCGATTGGGTCAAGCGTGAAGTGCCGGAAATCTGGCTGCAGCGCGACTACCTGCCCCGCTTCAAGCCGGAATGAGCCAGATCATCCAGGTTGCGATACTGGTCTCGCTTGGATTGCTGGCCTTCAATTCCGCACTGGCCGGCGATCAGGATGTCGATGCCCTGTTGCTGGCGGACACGGCGCCCGCCGCCGTGGAGAGCGCCAGCAACTGGAAAACTTTTGTCGAAGGCGCCTTCGGCGGCTTCACCCGGCGCGATGGCAACCAGACCCGGCATGACCAGCGCCTGTCGCTCGACGTGCAATATGACAATTCGTTTGCTCCCGGCTGGCGCGCCGTGTTCGCCGACCGGCTGGACATGAACTGGCCAGCGCAGGTAAACGACGAGAACAGCATCAACACCGTCAAGGAGGCCTACCTCAGCTGGCAGGCAAGGCCGGATGCGATCCTCGACCTGGGCCGCATCAACGTGCGCTACGGCGTCGCCACCGGCTACAACCCGACCGATTATTTTCGCGGCGGCGCGCTGCGCTCGATCGTCTCGGTCGACCCTGCCAGCCTCAAGGAAAACCGGCAGGGCAGCGTGATGCTGCACGGTCAAAGCCTGTGGGATGGCGGCTCCGTCACGGCACTATATTCGCCTGAACTCTCCGATCGGACCAGCAGCAATGCCTTCAATCCCGACTGGGGCGCAACCAACAATCAGAATCGCTGGCTCGTCGCCATCAGCCAGAAAATCAGCGACGACATCAATCCGCAATTCCTGATTTACCAGGAAGAAAAGCTGCCGCTGCAGTTCGGCCTCAATCTGACCGTCCTCGTCAGCGATGCGACGGTTATTTATTTTGAATGGTCGGGCGGGCACAGCCCATCGTTGCTGACGCAGGCGCTGAACCAGGCGACATTGGCTACCAGCCATGACAGTCAGTTCCGTAATCGCGTATCGGCCGGACTCACCTACACCATGTCGAACAAGATTTCATTGACCGCGGAACTCGAATACAACGGCGGCGGATTGGACAAGGCCAACTGGAAGGCCCTGGGTCGTGGCTCCCCGCTCATCTATGGACAATACCGGAATTGGCTACAAATCGTTCAGGAGCCGCCGACCAAACAGGCCGTTTTTTTCTATGGCCGATGGCAGGATGCGCTGATCAATCATCTCGACTTGAGCGCGATGGAACATTTCGACGCCGTCGATTCCAGCCGCCTGTACTGGCTGGAGGCACGCTACCATCTGGAGCATGCCGAGTTCGCTGTGCAATGGCAACGTTACAGCGGCGGGCTTTTCAGCGATTACGGCGCCGCGCCGAAAAGCCAAAGCTGGCAGGCTTTGCTCAGGTACTATTTTTAGGGCAGCAAATGCTATCTGCGTTCGATATCATCAGTCTGATCGTTCTGGGCGGGCTGGCCTGGCTCTGGTTCGACAGTTTCAAGGCGCGCGAAGCCGGCATCAAGGCAGCCCGCTTTGCCTGTGAATCCGAAAATCTTCAGCTGCTCGACGACACGGTGGCGATCGCCAGCCTGAGGCCGGTTCGCAACGATGACGGCCAGATTGCGCTGCGGAGGGTTTACAAGTTTGAGTTCAGCGACACGGGAAACAATCGCCGCAATGGCAGCGTCGTCCTGCTGGGCTGTCGGGTTGTCGTCGTCAATATCGGATTGAGACTCGTGTCCTCGGACACGGTATTGCACTGATGGATGCTGCGATCGGGAAAATCGCAGGGCTGCTGTAACAAGCGCGCCACAGACAGGCTCACCGCGAACGGCAACTGGCTTACCGGAACGCGCTTCCGCCCATGGGGGCCTCCGATGCAATGATCGTGATCGCGGCCCGATTGGCCGGAGTGAGCGCTTAGGCGCCGATAGCTGTACCATCCAATCCCAAGCCAGAGCAGTGTCCACTTGTGCAGTAAAATGCTGCCCTTGCCGCTTATCTGCTTACCCTGTTCCGATTCCAAAAATGTCCGTTCCCAGCAACGTCCAGCAAACACCAAAGCCGCCCGGCAAACCCGAGCTCGTCTGTCCCGCCGGTTCGCTGCGTGCGCTGCAGCTCGCCGTCGACGCCGGCGCCGATGCTGTTTATCTGGGCCTGAAAAATGCCACCAACGCACGCAATTTCGCCGGCCTGAACTTTGACGACGCCCAGGTGCGCGAAGGCATCGCCTATGCGCACAAACGCGGCGTCCGCGTGCTGATGGCACTCAACACCTATGCCGACGCGCACGACCTCGGCCCCTGGTACCGCGCCGTGGATACCGCCGTGGCCATGGGCGCCGATGCCCTGATCGTCGCCGATACTGCGGTGATGGCGTATTGCCGCGACCATCATCCGCAGTTGCGCCTGCACCTGTCGGTGCAGGCCTCGGCCACCAGCCACGAGGCGATCGAGTTCTATCGCCAGCGCTACGGCATCCAGCGCGCCGTGCTGCCGCGCGTGCTGACCATGGCGCAGGTCGGGCAGGTGATCGAACACACTCCGGTCGATATCGAAGTGTTCGGTTTCGGCAGCCTGTGCGTGATGGCCGAGGGGCGCTGCGCGCTGTCGTCCTATACCACCGGCCAGTCGCCCAACAATGTCGGCGTCTGCTCGCCGCCGTCGGCGGTGCGCTGGCAGGACACGCCGGCCGGCGTCGAGGCACGGCTCAATGGCGTGCTGATCGACCGCTATGCGCCGGACGAACCGCGCGGTTACCCGGCGCTGTGCAAGGGCCGCTTCGACGTGCGCGAAACGCGCGACTACGCGCTGGAAGAACCCACCAGCCTGAATGTGATGGCGATCCTGCCGGATCTGATCAGGATTGGCGTCAAGGCCATCAAGATCGAAGGGCGCCAGCGCAGCCCGTCCTATGTTGAACAGGTAACGCGCGTCTGGCGCGCCGCCATCGACCATGCCAGTACCGCCGCGCGCTACAGTGTGCAACCGGCGTGGACCGCCACGCTGGCGCGCTTCGCCGAAGGCCAACAGCATACGCTGGGCGCCTACGACCGGCCCTGGAGTTGACGCGCATGGCTGCCACAGCGCCATCCCCGAGGATATAAATGCGCAAAGACAAATTGAACTCCCCCCACCCCCATCCCCGCCCCGGGGCGGGGCTACTGATTTGCTCGCTACGCTCGATATCACAAGGCGCTCTGGCGCCGCTTTTTCACGCTAAAAGAGTTTCGCAATGAACCCGATTTCCGATCCGCAGCGTTTTGCTCTCACGGTGGGGCCGGTGCTTTACCTGTGGCCGCGCGAGACGCTGCTGAAATTCTATGAAGCGATGGCCGATTCGGTGGCCGATACCATCGTGCTGGGTGAGACGGTGTGTTCACGACGGCGCGAACTCAAGCTCGACGACTGGCTCGGCCTGGCGCGCGAGCTCAGCGCCGCCGGCAAGGAAGTGGTGCTCGCCACGCAGACCCTGATCGAATCCGAAGCCGATTTGCGGCTGGTGCGCCGGCTCGCCGAACAGCAGGAATTCATGGTCGAGGCGGGCGACGCCTCGGCCCTGCAAGTGCTGGCCGGCACGGTGCCCGCCGTTTCCTTTGTACTCGGCGTGCATATCAACATCTACAACCGGCCCGCCCTGATGGAGCATGCCAAACTGGGCGCGGTGCGCTGGGCGGCCTCGCCCGAGCTGGCGCTCGACAAGATCGGCCTCATCAATCCGCCCGCAGATCCGGTATGCAACGCGGCCGGCGTGCCGCTGGCCACCGAGGCCTTCGTCTACGGCCGCATGCCGCTCGCATTCTCGGCGCGCTGCTTCACCGCACGCCACCATCGTCTGAACAAGGACGAATGCGAATTCCGCTGCAAGGACTATCCCGACGGACTGCTCCTCTCCAGCGACGAAGGACAGCCTTTCCTCGTCCTCAACGGCATCCAGACGCAGTCCGCCACGCAGCAGTGCCTGATCGGCGAGGGGCCGGCGCTTGCCGCAGCCGGCGTGTCGCGCCTGCGCCTGTCGCCCTGCGCGCAAGGGTTCGGTGAAGTGCTGGACTATTTCGACCGCGTCATGAACCGCGGCATGCCGGCCGCCGAGGCGCTGCCGGCCCTGCGCGAATTGAGCCTGGCCGGCGGCTTCTCCAACGGCTACGCCCACCGCCGCGCCGGTCTGGAATGGGTGGCGGCATGAAGCCGGCGGAACAAGCCCCCGGCGCCCTGGCCGGACTATCCAGCCTGCATGCCGCGATGAAGGAGCGCCTGCGGCGCGTGGTGCGGGTGCTGCCGACCGAGCCGCCCTCGTTCGTGATGGCGCGCGTACTGGACCGCATCCTGCTGCCACGCCTGCCGGCCGATGCGCACCAGATTCTGTCGAACCGCACCGTCGAGATACAGGTCACAGATATCGGGCTGTGCATGCGCCTGCAACTGGGCGCCAATGGTTTTCGCGTGGCGCCGGCGGGCAGCGCCGCAGATTTGCGCATTCTCGCCCCAGTCGCCAGCTACCTGAGGCTGGTGCGCGGCGAGGACGATGCCGACCGCCTGTTTTTCGAGCGCGCCCTGATCATGGAAGGCGACACCGAAATGGGCGTGGTGCTGAAAAACACGCTCGACGCCATCGGCCCGCTGTTGCGCTGGCCCGGCCAGCGCGGTTGAATTTCCGGCGCGGGCGAGCGGCATCGCCAATATCTTATCGGCATTCAGAATTTTGGCGGGGAATGCCAACCCAACGTCCGTTTTCAAAAATCCAGAACCGTCACTTACGCCCCGAAGCCGCCTGTCGCTTCAATTGAAACGGACATTCAACGTTTAGCTTGAGGGGCGCGGAGCCGGCAAGCGAAGCTTGCTGGTGAAGCGTCCCTCTCGAAGCGATTGTTGGGCACGGCTATCGTTCGGCGGGTTTCTCGGCAGGGAGGCGAGAATATCGATACCAAAGATTATCGACTCGATAACCCGAGCCCAGGACAAATAGAGTGAGAGCCAACGCGTCGCTACGCCAGTTAACGACCAACGAGCCATCGACGGACTTGAGCAGAGCCACAGTGGTTCCACCGCCTCCGACCGCAACAATCGACGTGCTGGCGTGGCTCAAAGGCTCATTGAAGAACCTCAGGGTTGGTTCATCGTACAGCGTCCTGCAACTGAAGAGGTCGTCAACACGGTCTTCGGATAATCTGAAGCGATAGCGCCTGAAGATCAGCGGGGTGCGGCGACCGGCGGTGTCGATGAACGTGATATTCATCGTTTCGGGTGTCTGCTCGATAGATACCAAAGCCGCATCGAGCGGAACGGTCGGCCATGAGCGCTTCCAGGCTGTAGGGCCGGTCGCGCTTTGGGATCGCGCCATTGCCGTGAATATCTCGGCCAACGACGGGGCGGCGCCTGCCTCGGACGGGAACGTCCCCGTTCCTTGGTTGGTGT
Source organism: Georgfuchsia toluolica (assembly GCF_907163265.1). NCBI lineage: Bacteria > Pseudomonadati > Pseudomonadota > Betaproteobacteria > Nitrosomonadales > Sterolibacteriaceae > Georgfuchsia > Georgfuchsia toluolica. The sequence continues at coordinate 2,643,470 of NZ_CAJQUM010000001.1, read as the reverse complement.
ATGTACCTTGAAGATCAGGACAGCCCTCCTGTGTGGGTGCCGATTTGATAGAAGCCCACTCGGTGGGATACGGCGAGTTTCCTGAGCTCGTTGCGCATCCCAGCTGTGTGAGCGCAAGGCCCATTGATATGGAGGCAAGCGCAACTCTCATTGTCGAGATGCCCAACAGTGTTTACACGGACCCATCGGGTCTCCGTATCAATTAATAATAATGACGCTACTATAATAACCTATTTGCATGTTTTTCAAGGAATTTATCCCCCCTGCCGTCTCTATGACAACCTGCGAACCGGGGCAGGAAATTGACGCTGCTTTGGGTAATCTGAGCGCTTTTTTGAAAAGGGTGATACTTGTGGGGTTGTTCCGCTCCACATCCCTTCGACTACTCGATGAAGTTTCTTCTGTCTGAACGGCAGCTATCGGGGTGTTTGGGCAGCAGCGGCTCATGGCCGATAGTGACGGTTGCATTATGTCTCCAGGTTGCGGGCACTCGGAAATCATTTTCTGTCAGAGTCCCGCCGGGCCAGCTGCAATCGGGGATTTGCAGTCCGATTTTCGTCGCTGAATTCTCCTTGCTGCCTCTTTCAACGCCGATACACCCAGCGCAGCAGCGCATCCTCCGCGGCCTGCGCGCGTTGGGCGTTGGGATGATTTACCAGGAACACGACAATCATCGTCCGGCCACGGGCATCCAGCACATAGCCAGCCATGGTCTTGATGCCATCCAGCGTGCCGGTCTTGATGTGGGCGTGGCCGGCAATGCCGTCATCCTTGAGGCGCTTTTTCATCGTGCCGTCGACGGCGGCGAGCGGCAGCGAGGCGACGAACTCCGGCATCAGCGGGCTCGCCGCCGCGTCTTGTAGCAGCTGCGCGAGCGTGGCGGCAGAAATGCGCTCATGGCGCGACAGCCCGGCGCCGTTGTCGAGCACCAGTTCCGGCGCGGCGATATTCCTGTCCGCGAGCCATTGCTTCACCGCTGCGGCGGCACCCGGCAGCGTGGCGGGTTTGTCCCGGGCGAGCGAAAGAAACAACTCGCGCGCCATCACGTTGTTGCTGTACTTGTTGATGTCGCGCACGATCTCGGCCAGCGGCGGCGATTCGATCACGGCCATGGGCTGCGCAGCGGACGGTGTCGTGCCATCGCGCACGGCGCCGTCGAGCGTCCCGCCCAGTTCGCGCCACAAATCGCGAAATACCGCGGCGGCATAGTCGCGGTGCGACAGCACGCCAAGGTTCCAGTCCTGTTCGCTGCAGGCAGCGGGATAGCTGCCGCTCAACGCGAGCTGATAGCGGCCTTCGTGTTCCGTCTGCTCGGCGCGCAGGCCGTCCTTCCATTCGCCGCATTCGCCGGGTACGGTTCGCATCAGGTTGACGATGTTGAGATCGGTCAGCGGCGGTTCGGCGCTGAGCACGATGCGTTCGCCCCGGGGGATCAATGTCAGGCGCACGGCCTTGAAGTTGAGCAGCAGCGCATCGGGCGCGACGTTGTAGGGCCGCAGCGGTTTGTCGTCGAACGCAGTGTCCTGCGCGATCGGAGCGAAGGCGGAACGATCGAGCACCAGATCGCCCTTGATCTGGCGCAGACCGCGCGCGCGCAGTTGCCGCAACAGCAGCCAGAACTGTTCCTGCGTCAGCCTGGGATCGCCGCTGCCCTGAATGATGAGGTCGCCGTACAGAATGCCATCGGCAAGCGTCCCCTGTATGTATGCCCTGGTGGTCCAGGTAAGGGCCGGCCCAAGCATCTCCAGCGCCGCCCAGGTGGTGATGAGTTTCATCGCCGAGGCGGGGTTCATGGCTTGCCGCGGATTTAGCTCAATCAGTGCTGCGCGTTTGCCCACCTGTTGCACCACGATGCCGACTGCCGACGCGGGGATGCCGGCCGCTTTCAACTCCGCTACGACTGGTGCGGGCAGTGCCGCATGCGCCGATGCGCAGAAGCAGAAAAATGCCAGGCAGATACACGCAATTTGCCATGCACTTTCGAAATTCCCCCTCATCATGGGCGGCTCCAAATGGCGGACGATGGCGAATCTTAATAGAATGCAGCGCATTGCCTGTGCAGGCTGATGCGCCGCCATTTTCCAGAGGTGTTTATGAACGCAGCTACTCATCCCTTATTACACGATCCCGCGCTGTTCCGCCAGCAAGCGTTTCTGGCCGGCCGCTGGGTGGACGCCGACAGCGGCAAGCGCATCGAAGTATTCAACCCCGCCACCGCCGCGGTGATCGGCAGCGTTCCCGACATGGGCGCGGACGAAGCGCGGCGCGCCATCGAAGCCGCCGCACAGGCGCTGCCCGACTGGCGGCGCCGCACGGCCGCGGAAAGGGCAGCCATACTGCGGCGCTGGAACGATCTTATGTTGCAATACCAGGAAGACCTCGCGCTGCTGATGACGGTCGAGCAGGGCAAGCCGCTCGCCGAAAGCCGCGGCGAGATCGCCTATGCCGCCTCGTTTCTCGATTGGTTCGGCGAGGAAGCGAAGCGCGCCTACGGCGAAATAATTCCCTCGCCCTGGCCCAACAAACGCCTCATGGTGCAGCGCCAGCCGGTTGGCGTTTGCGCCGCAATCACGCCGTGGAATTTCCCATCTGCAATGATCGCGCGCAAGGTCGCGCCGGCGCTGGCGGCCGGTTGCACCATGGTGATCAAGCCCTCCGAACTGACACCCTACTCGGCGCTGGCGTTGTGCGAACTGGCGCAGCGTGCCGGCGTTCCTGACGGCGTGCTGTCGGTGGTGACCGGAGACGCGAAAGCGATCGGCGGCGAATTTACCGCGAACCCGCTGGTGAAGAAGCTCAGCTTCACCGGCTCGACGCCGGTCGGCAAACTGCTGATGCAGCAATGCGCCGGCAGCGTGAAAAAACTCTCGTTGGAACTCGGCGGCAACGCACCCTTCATCGTCTTCGACGATGCTGATCTGGAAGCGGCGGTGGCCGGGGCCGTGGCGTCGAAGTACCGCAACTCGGGGCAAACCTGCGTCTGTGCCAATCGCATACTGGTGCAGCAGGGCATATACGAACGTTTCATCTTGCGCTTGGCTGAGGCCGCCGCCAGGCTCAAGCTGGGCAACGGGCTGGAGCCGGGCGTCCAGCTCGGCCCCCTGATCGACCAGCGCGCCATCGACAAGGTTGAGCGCCATGTCGCCGATGCCGTCGCCAGGGGCGCTCATGTCGTCATCGGGGGAACGCGCGCGGCGCGTGAAGGTACCTTTTTCACTGCAACGGTGTTGGCTGACGTGAGCCCCGATGCCCTACCGATGCGCGAGGAAACCTTCGGTCCGGTGGCGCCGGTGGTGCGCTTCGAATCCGAGGAAGATGCGATCCGCATCGCCAATGCCACGCCGGCCGGACTGGCCGCCTACTTTTACAGCCGCGATGCGGCGCGCATCTGGCGCGTGGCCGAGGCGCTCGACTTCGGTATGGTCGGCATCAACGAAGGCATCCTGTCGACCGCCGTTGCGCCCTTCGGCGGCATGAAGGAGAGCGGCATCGGCCGCGAAGGCTCGCGCCACGGCCTCGACGAATACCTCGAAATCAAATACCTCTGCCAGGGCGGGCTCTGAGTTAACCCATCGCCTGGCTACGCCTAGGCGAGCTTGGCGAACGCCGCCACCACTTCCGGCGGCGCTTGCACCAGTTCGATCAGCACGCCTTCGCCGCCGATCGGGAACTGCTCGTTGCCCTTCGGATGCAGAAAGGTGATGTCGTAGCCGGCGGCACCCTTGCGAATCCCGCCCGGCGCAAAGCGCACGCCCTGTGCCATCAGCCACTCCACGGCCCTGGGCAAATCGTCGATCCAGAGCCCGACGTGATTTAGTGGCGTTTCATGCACCGCGGGTTTCTTTGCCGCATCGAACGGCTGCATCAGGTCGACTTCAACCTTGAACGGACCGCTACCCAGCGCCGCGATGTCTTCATCGACATTTTCTTTTTCGGAAACGAAATTGCCGGTGACTTCGAGGCCGAGCATGTCGATCCAGAGTTTCTTCAGGCGTTCCTTGGATGGGCCGCCGATGGCGATTTGCTGGATGCCCAGCACCTTGAAGGGACGTGTCGTCATGATTTTCCTTGAGAACGATAAGCGATGAACAGCAGCGCGGCACCAACCAGCACCATCGGCAGCGACAGCCACTGGCCCATGCTGACCAGATAGGAATGGCCGAAGATGCCGGCGTCGGGTTCGCGGAAATATTCGCCGATCCAGCGGAACACGCCGTAGCCGATGAGGAACACGGCAGAGATGGCGCGCCGCGGGCGCGGCCGTGAGGAATACCACCAGAGAATGGCAAACAGCAGCAGCCCTTCCATGCCGGCCTGATAAAGCTGGGAAGGATGGCGCGGCAGATTGTCCTGCGACTGCGGAAAAATCATGGCCCAGGGCAATGCCGGGTCGGCGGCCCGTCCCCACAATTCGCCATTGATGAAATTGCCGATGCGCCCGGCAAGCAAGCCGAGCGGCACCAGCGGCGCGATGAAATCGGTCACCTGCCAGAAGGTCTTGCCGCGCTTTCTGGCGAACAGGAACATGGCGACCAGCACGCCAAGAAAGCCGCCATGAAAACTCATGCCGCCCTTCCAGACGGCGACGATATCAGCGGGATTATCGAGGTAATAACCGGGATCGTAGAACAGCACCTGCCCCAGACGGCCGCCGATCACCACGCCGAGCACGCCATAGAACAGCAGGTCGTCCATGTCCTTTGCGGTGAAGCCGCGCTCGGGAAAACGCCGCGCGCGCGAGTTGCCCAGCCACAAAAACGCCAAAAACCCGGCCAGGTACATCAGGCCGTACCAGCGGATTGCCAGCGGGCCGAGGTGGATGGCAATCGGGTCGAATTGGGGATGGATGAGCATGTGAAGGATCGGGTCGGCAGGTGCGATGGGCTAGAATTGGCATTCTATCGCGCGGCACTTAACGCCCTGCGCATCACGCCAGAAATCCGCCGGAGACCTCCATGCCCGACTATCGTTCCAAAACTTCCACCCACGGCCGCAACATGGCCGGTGCGCGTGCGCTGTGGCGCGCCACCGGCATGAAGGAGGGCGATTTCGGCAAGCCCATCATCGCCGTGGTCAATTCCTTCACCCAGTTCGTGCCCGGTCATGTCCATCTCAAGGATCTCGGCCAACTGGTGGCGCGCGAGATCGAAGCAGCGGGCGGCATCGCCAAGGAATTCGACACCATCGCCATCGACGACGGCATCGCCATGGGCCACGACGGCATGCTCTATTCGCTGCCCAGCCGCGAACTCATCGCCGACTCGGTGGAGTACATGGCCAACGCCCATTGCGCCGACGCGCTGGTATGCATTTCGAATTGCGACAAGATCACGCCGGGCATGCTGATGGCGGCGCTGCGGCTCAACATCCCGGCGGTATTCGTCTCGGGCGGGCCGATGGAGGCGGGAAAAGTCAAATGGCATGGCGAGTACCGCGCCATCGACCTGATCGACGCCATGATCGAGGCCGGCGACAGCCGCAACAGCGAGCGCGAAGTCGCGGACATGGAGCGTTCCGCCTGTCCCACCTGCGGTTCCTGCTCCGGCATGTTCACCGCCAACTCGATGAACTGCCTGACCGAGGCGCTGGGCCTGTCGCTGCCCGGCAACGGTTCGCTCCTGGCCACCCATGCCGACCGCAAGCTGCTGTTCCTCAAGGCCGGCCGAGTCATCGTCGACCTGTGCCGGCGCTACTACGGACAGAATGACACATCGGTATTGCCGCGCGCCATCGCCAGCTTTGCAGCCTTCGAGAACGCCATGTCGCTCGACATCGCCATGGGCGGCTCGACCAACACCGTGCTGCATCTGCTCGCGGCGGCGCAGGAAGCAGGCGTCAACTTCACCATGAAGGACATCGACCGCCTCTCGCGCCAGGTGCCCTGCCTGTGCAAGGTGGCGCCGGCGACGCAGAAATACCATATGGAAGACGTGCATCGCGCCGGCGGCATCATGGGCATCCTCGGCGAACTCGACCGCGCCGGCCTCATCCGCCGCGATGGCGCGACCGTGCTCTATCCCTCGCTGGGCGAGCAGCTCGACTGCTGCGATGTCAAGCGCAGCAACGTGAAAGCCGTGCACGACTTCTACCGCGCCGCGCCCGGCGGCGTGCCGACCCAGGTCGCTTTCTCGCAGGAGCGGCGCTACCCGACGCTCGATCTCGACCGCGCTGGCGGCTGCATCCGCGATCTCGACCACGCTTACTCGACCGAAGGCGGGCTCGCCGTGCTCCACGGCAATATCGCCGAGAAGGGTTGCATCGTCAAGACCGCTGGCGTCGACGAGAGCATCTGGAAATTCACCGGCCGCGCCCGCGTCTTCGAGAGCCAGGACAGCGCGGTGGCCGCCATCCTCGGCGACCGGATCGTCGCCGGCGATATCGTTGTCATCCGCTACGAAGGCCCCAAGGGCGGCCCCGGCATGCAGGAAATGCTCTATCCAACCTCGTATCTGAAATCGAAGGATCTGGGCAAGGTCTGCGCGCTGCTCACCGACGGCCGTTTTTCGGGCGGCACTTCCGGCCTCTCGATCGGCCATGCCTCGCCCGAAGCCGCCGCCGGCGGAGCCATCGCGCTGGTCGAGGAAGGCGACAGCATCGAAATCGACATCCCGGGGCGCAGCATTCATCTCGCGGTTTCCGATGCAACGCTGGCCGAGCGGCACAAGGCAATGGAAGCGAAGGGGTCCGCCGCATGGCACCCCGGCCAGCGTGAACGCAAGGTATCGGCGGCGCTGCGCGCCTATGCCGCCATGACCACCAGCGCCGATACGGGCGCGGTGCGCGATGTCAGTCAGCTCAAACGCTGAACACGACTGCCGCCAAGAGATTGACAAGCCGCCGCACGGCCGGTAGCCTCACAACCGTTGCGCCGATTTGACTCTGCTTGCGGGCGCTTGATAAATCCGGCTAAAGCGAGACAGGGAAATGACAAACAACCCGGTCCGCGCCAGACGCCGATCGGGTTTTTTTGGGGCCTATTCAGTCTTGGACGACGTGTGCGAACGAGGAAAATTTACTGCAGGGCAAGGCGCGAGGAGAGCAATTTGGTTATTCCAAATAAACGACGAGCAACGCCGCCATGCGGTAAATTTTCCCGTTCCCTTCGGGTTGCAGCGAAATGCGGCGTCTGCGGCGTTGTCGGGCTTGCCAAGGGGGATGGCCATTGGCTGCGCCCTCCGCCTTGCATCCATCCGCATTTCGCCGGCAACGCATCGCGCCGGCCAAGTCTGAATAGGCCCCTTTGATGGCAATTGATATTTCATCAGGGGTAGGACAGGTCGTGGCGCAGCGCGCGCATTTCGACGCGCCGCTGGCGTTGCGCAGCGGCGCCGTGCTGCCCGCCTACGACCTGGTCTATGAGACCTACGGCACGCTGAATACGGCGAAGAGCAACGCCATCCTGGTCTGCCACGCGCTGTCGGGCAGTCATCATGTCGCTGGAACTTATGTGGACGCACCCGACAACATCGGCTGGTGGGACAACATCATTGGCCCCGGCCGCCCGCTCGATACCAATCGTTTTTTTGTGGTCGGCGTCAACAACCTCGGCGGCTGCCATGGCTCGACCGGGCCGTCCTCGATCAATCCGGCGAGCGGCAAACCCTGGGGCGCGGATTTCCCGCTGGTGGCGGTGATCGATTGGGTGAAGGCGCAAGCGCGGCTGGCCGACCGGCTCGGCATCGATGCCTGGGCCGCGGTGATCGGCGGCAGCCTCGGCGGCATGCAGGCGCTGCGCTGGGCCATCACTTTCCCGCAACGTATTCGTCATGCCCTGGTGATCGCCGCGGCGCCCAGGCTGACGGCGCAGAACATCGCCTTCAATGACGTGGCGCGGCAGGCGATATTGTCCGACCCGGATTTCCATGGCGGCCACTATTACGAGCATGGCGTCAAACCCTGGCGCGGCCTGCGCCTGGCGCGCATGCTCGGCCACATCACCTATCTGTCGGACGACCAGATGGGCGAGCGTTTCGGCCGCGAACTGCGCGGCGGCAGCCTGGGTTTCAGCTACGGCGTCGAGTTCGAGGTCGAGTCCTACCTGCGCTACCAGGGCGACAAGTTCGCCGAGACCTTCGATGCCAATACCTATCTGCTGATGACCAAGGCGCTCGATTACTTCGATCCGGCACGCGAAGGGGCGGGCGACCTGGCCGCCGCGTTGGCGGTGGCACAGGCGAAGTTTCTCGTCGCCTCCTTTTCCACCGACTGGCGCTTCGCGCCGGCGCGCTCGCGTGAAATCGTCGATGCGCTGCTCAAGAACGGGCAGGATGTCTCTTACGCCGAACTGAGTTGCGATTACGGCCACGATTCCTTCCTCATGCCGGACCCGAAGTACCATGCGGTGATCCGCGCTTTTCTCGGGAATGTGAAGATATGAGTGCCGTCCGCCGGGCCGTCCCAAGGACGGTACAGCCATCTCTATGGAACGGGCGCAGCCCGCGAACAATAATCGCCCCCTTCCTTGGGGCGAAGGCAGGAATTCGCCGAGCATTGCTCGGCGCTGCCGAAGCGGGCGAGCTGTGCAAAACGAGCCCTTCGGGGGTTGGGAGGAAGGTACTTCAATGAATGCACCGCTTCGTGCCGACTGGGAAGTCATCGCCGGCTGGGTACAGCCCGGCGAGCGCGTGCTCGACCTTGGCTGCGGCGACGGTTCGCTGCTGCGCCGCCTGATCAAGGAACGCGGCGTGCGCGGCTGGGGCGTCGAGATTGACGATGACAATGTGCTGGCCGCCATCGGCAACGATATCAATGTGATCCAGAGCAATCTCGAAGCCGGCCTGGCCGGCTTCGAGGACGGCGCTTTCGAGCACGTGATCCTGTCGCACACGCTGCAGGCCATGCGCCACACCGAGGCCATCGTGTTCGAGATGTTGCGCGTCGGCCGCGAGGCGGTGGTGAGCTTTCCCAACTTCGGCTACTGGAAGCACCGCCTCGACATTCTCAACGGCCACATGCCGGTGTCGGAAGACCTGCCCTACCAGTGGTACGACACGCCCAACATCCATTTGTGCACCATCGCCGATTTCGACGAGTTCTGCGCCAAGCGTGACATCACGGTGAAGGAACGCAAGGTGTTCGACAACGGCATCGAGATCACCGAGGAGCAGAACTACCTCGGCAGTCTCGCCGTGTATCGCATCACACGGAGATAGGATGCCCAAACCAGCCATATCGGAATCAAAGAGGACGGATTTCGATGGAGGACTTTGATACTTGGCCGGAAAAGCGACAGTAACGTCCGCCCCCTCCCACCCTCCCCCTCACGGGGAAGGCGATTATTCGGCTCGCTACGCTCGACATCACAAGGCACGTCGGCCGCGCCTGACTTGCCAGCGCTCGCTTCCATTTTGTTGCGGCCTCTTGTGACGTCGTCTTCGTTACGCGCATTGTTCTCACGGCGCATGCTGATCTGCGTGCTGACCGGTTTCAGTTCCGGATTGCCGCTCTACCTGCTGCTCAATCTCGTCCCGGCCTGGCTCAAGACAGAAGGCATCGACCTCAAGACAATCGGCCTGTTCGCGCTGATCCAGTTTCCCTACACCTGGAAGTTCCTCTGGTCGCCGCTGCTCGACCGCTATGCGCTGCCCCTATTCGGCCGCCGCCGCGGCTGGATGCTGGCGACTCAGGTATTGCTGCTGGTCACGGTGGCCATGCTCGGCATCTTTTCACCCGCCACGGATCTGCAGCAAATCGCCCTGCTGGCGACGCTGGTCGCCTTCGCCTCGGCAACGCAGGACATCGCGCTCGATGCCTACCGGCGCGAACTGCTACCGGACGAAGAGTTGGGCCTCGGCAACTCGGTGCACGTTAACGCCTACCGCATCGCCGGACTGGTGCCTGGTTCGCTGTCGCTGATCCTCGCCGATCATCTGCCATGGCAAATGGTTTTTGAAGTAACCGCCATGTTCATGTTGCCGGGTATCGCCATGACACTGATGATTCGCGAGCCGGCCCTGGCCATCGCGCCGCGAACGCTGCGCGAGGCAGTGGTGGAGCCGTTCCGTGAGTTCATCGAACGTGCCGGCTGGCGCGATGCGGCGATGATTCTGGCCTTCATCTTCCTCTACAAGCTGGGCGATTCGATGTGTACCGCACTGGCAACGCCTTTCTATCTCGACATGGGTTATTCCAAATCCGAGATCGGGCTGATCGCAAAAAATGCGGGACTGTGGCCGGCTGTGATCGGCGGCCTACTCGGCGGACTGTGGATGGTGCGGATCGGCATCAATCGGGCGTTGTGGCTGTTCGGCCTGGTGCAACTGTTTTCCATCTTCGGCTTCGCCTGGTTGGCGAGCCAGGGACAACAGACTGCCATCGCGGCGCCTCAACTGGGCGCGCTTGCCATCGTGATCGGCATCGAAGCGCTGGGCGTCGGTCTTGGCACGGTGGCTTTCGTCGCCTTCATTGCCCGCACCACGCATCCGCGCCACACGGCGACGCAACTGGCGTTGTTCACCAGCCTCGCGGCCGTGCCGCGTACTTTTCTCAATTCAACCACCGGCTGGTTGGTGGTGGCATTTGGCTGGACCAACTTTTTTTTGCTTTGCGCGCTATTAGCCCTGCCAGGAATGCTGCTATTACTGCATGTAGCACCGTGGCATAAACGCAACACTTGATCTCGTCATGTGAAGTTTTGTTTAAGTTTTTACTCATCGCCTCGATATACTCAATTACGTCCACTTCATTTTTCAATGGGATGAAAAAACAGGGAGAACGGACATGTTGAAGGTGATGAACATGAGCACGGGCAAGATCATCGAAGACGAATTCGGCTCGTTCGAGGACGAGGTGCTGGGTGCCGGCTGGTTGCCGCCGGTGCCTGAGCTGCAGCTTGGTTTGCAGCAAATCAGCCACGACACGAAGAGCGAATCCGATTTCGATGTCGACGCATTTCTGAGCAAGGTCTACCGCAATCAGGCGTAGCCGCTTGCCACATCACGCCGCCAAATACGGAGCGGCGTGGTTCCCCATATCCATAAAATTCAGTTGAAGTAGGTTCGCGCTTCCTCGAAGCGCGCGGCGAACCAGCCGGTTTTCAGGGTATCGATACGCACCTTGCCGTTCTTGCTCGGCGCATGCACGAAGCGCTGATCGCCGATGTAGATGCCGACATGCGAATACGGCCGGTTGGCGGTGTTGAAGAAGACCAGATCGCCTGGCCGCAGTGCCGACACCCCGACAACATGTCCCTTGCGCGCGATGTCGGCGGCCGAGCCGGTGAGCTTTAGACCGACCGCCTTGTCGAAGACGTAGCTGACCATGCCGCTGCAATCGAGGCCAGCTGCGGGATTCTTGCCGCCAAAGCGATAGTCCGTTTCCACCAGTCCCAGTGCGAACACCACGACGTCGTTACCCTGGATGTCGGCGTTCGTCAGCGTAACCGGCTGTGGGGTATTGGCGGGCAGGTTGCCGCACCCGCTCAACAAGGCAGACAGGCAAAGCACGACGGTGGCGGCAGGCCACAGGGTTTGGCGTGGAAGCATGAGTAAATCCTAGTGCCGCCGCGCGGCGACATGAAACGGAGCAGGCAACGTAAACCCGTTCAATTTGCCTTTGCGCATTTTTATCCTCGGGGATGGCGCTGGCGACTGTGCGCATTAACCGGCTTGCGGCGGCCGTTCCTGAGTCGTCACCAACAAGCCAAGCTTGCGCCAGCCTTGCCACGCCAGCCAGGCACGCCGCGCCCAGCGCATGGCAAAACGTGGTTTTGTCACAAAGACCGCAACCAGTACGCCCGCGGAGATTGCCGGATGCTGGCGCACCCAGCGTGCCCCGTTACGAACCGTCTCCGCAAACGTGAAGACCGGCAGCAGTGGCATAAGGCCCCGCACCATTTCGCGCCGCTGTTCGGCACAACGATATTGCAGGCGCTGTTTCTTCAGGGCCAGTTCAAGCCGGCGCTGGCTATTCATGTTTGCTCTTCGCCGCGCAAGGCGGCACGGTCTTTCTTCAATTCTGCCAGCGACGCAGCGAAGAGGCGCTCGCGTTGTCGCACAGTACGGATTGTCAGGAACAACGCGATGCCGCCACCGCCCAGGAAAGCCGCGCTCAGCAAGACGAGAGCCAAAAGGCGGTGATCATCCCAAAGTAAAACGGTAACCGTGATGGCAAGAAAGATTAGCCCAAAGCCCAGCAGTACAAAAGCGGTGGCACCAAACACCAGCGTGCTCAACAGCCGCGTCTTTTCTTCCTCGATCTCGGTGACCAGCAGCTCGACCCGCGTTTGCAGCAGGCCGAGCGCCGTATCGAGCAAGGTTCGCGTCGAATCGAGCAGACTGCGCCGGGGTTCAGACATTCGAGCGATCAGCGGCGGCCAATAAGAATGCCGACCAGAAGCCCGACACCTGCAGCGATACTGACCGATTTCCAGGGATTGTCGTGAACATAGTCATCGGTGGCATTACCGACCTGCTTTGCCTTGTCCACAACGGCATCCTGCGCCTTGGCCAGCGTGACGCGAGCATTGTTCAGTCGGTCCTGCATCTTGCCGCGCAGCTCAGCCACCTTATCTCCAGCCTGTCCGGCTGTGGCACGCAGTAATTCTTCGGCATCGGAAATAACGATCTTCAGATCGGTGGCCAGCTTTTCCTTTGAAATATCGGTAGTGGTGTTCATTTGGGATTCTCCTGATGAGATTTGAATGCTTAGATTACCGCTTCCGAAGGGGTTCCACAATGATGAAAATCACTTGGGGTACCTCTTCCGGCAATTTAGATCGCATTTTGTTCACCCCAAATGGGCATGGCCGAGCCATCCGACGTGTCAAGTGCGGGATTTATAACTGGCAGGAACATGTCCAATTCATTCGATCAGCCGCCAATGCCCATTGTTTTCGAGCGCAACGCCTTCGTTGCCCAGCTTGAGCAAGTGGGCCATCAGCGAGCGTTTCGCAATCGGGTGCTTATAGACGGGGACATCGTCATATACACGATCAAGAAGAGTATCCACATCGGCGGAGGCCAACTCGCCCAGCGCGGCGACAATCTTCTCTTCCCGTGCCATGCGATGCTGGATGGTCTTCTGAATCACCTCGTAGGGATGATCCATCAGATGGCCATGTCCTGGGGCCAGCCATTCAATATCCTCCTGGAGCAGCACCTGCAGCGAAGTCAAGTAAACAGCCATGTCTCCATCACGCGGGCTAATGACGACCGTCGTGCCTTGCATGATATGGTCGCCGGTAAACAGGGTCTTCTCTTCCTCAAGCAGGTAGCACACATGGTTCGATGCGTGACCTGGGGTATGCCCCACCCTCAAGGTGGCGGCTGCGCCAATGTCGAACCTGTCGCCATGCGCGATTATCTGGTCAGGCTGGAATGTGCTGTCCTGCCACTCCGGGTTCTGCGCCAGCCGGCCATGGAGTCGGGCGCCGGTCAGGGACTTGAGCTGCGCCGCAGCCGGGGAGTGATCGCGATGGGTGTGGGTGACGAAAATCCATCGAATCGGCCCCGGGGCGGCGGCGATGATATTTTGCACATGCGCCTCCATGTCCGGACCCGGATCGATGACGGCCCATTCGTTGCGCTTGCCGCCACCCACCAGATAAGTGTTGGTTCCCGGACCGGTCATCATGTTGCCATTGGGCGCCGTGATCCGGATGACGCGCTCCGAAAGGCGGACCGCCCTGCCATGTTCGATCTCGCACGATGTATCGCCACGCCCTTCAGGGTCGAGGCGCGCAACCTCGGCATAGGCCGGATCGTTTGGCAACAGTTTGCAAAGTCCGCTGGCACTGTGCGCGAAGCGCGGCATCGTGACCTGAATGTCTTTCAATCCTAGGGCGTGTTTGCAGCAGGCATCGGTACAGCCAAAGGAGGAAATGGATTCAAGCGTGCGTTGCGTTGCCGTCACCAAATGGAATTCGTCCGGATGGGCCAGCGCCTCGGCCGGGCGCAACCAGCGATGCTGCAATGCTTCGCTTCCGTCGTGCAGTGCCGTCTGTGCCGGAGGAGCAACAACCAGGAAAAAAAACGTATCGAAGCGTTTTGCGATGCCCAGCGGCGTAAGCCAGTGGCTGTACCAAATCAATTTATCGACGGCAAGCCTGAGGTTGAGTTTCCTGCATATCTCACCGAGATCTGTTTCGCCCGTGCGCAGTTTTCGGAGCAATGTTGCCAAATGCACATCGTCGAAACGGTCGAGGTCAACCATATTCCCGTCCGGACCATAGGCCAAGAGAAGTCCGGCTTCCTCGAAACACTCGCGAATCGCCGCAACAAAATACGCTAGGCCGTGCTCTTTCAGGCCGAGGCGACAGCTGGCGGTATTGTCGTCGAGCCCAGCACAGAAAGCGTAAAGGCCGCGATCGTTGTCCTCGACAACGCCGCCGGGAAAAACGTAGGCACCCCGGAAGCGATCCGTCTCGCGTTGCGGCCGCTGCAGCATCAGCACTTCCATGCCGGCCGGTGCATCGCGCACAACAAGCAGCGTGGCAGCGTGGCGCAGAGCTTTTGAGTTGTTACCCGATTTCTGAATCATCTGCAAACCGTGCCATCCTTCAAATTTGATGATAATAATTTCAATGCTTACAAAGCCCAGTTGTAATCGACAATCAGCGGTGCATGGTCGCTGAAGAACCTGTCCTTGTAAACCGAGGCGACACACGCCATAGCGGCAATATCCGACGTGGCAATCTGGTAGTCGATGCGCCAGCCGACATTCTTGGCACGGGCCTGGCCGCGATTCGACCACCAGGTGTAAGCCTCGCCCGTCGTTTCGGGATGCAGGCGGCGATAGACATCGACCCAGCCGACTTCATCGAATACCTGCGTCAGCCATGCACGCTCTTCGGGCAGGAAGCCGGAGTTCTTCAGGTTGCCCTTCCAGTTCTTGAGGTCGATCTCCTGGTGCGCGATGTTCCAGTCGCCGCAGAGAACGATTTCGCGGCCTTCTTCGCGCAATGACTTGAGGATCGGAAAGAACAATTTCATGAAACGGAACTTGGCCTCCTGCCGTTCGGGCGAACTGGAACCGGATGGCAAGTAGAGCGAAATCACGGAAAGCTTTTTTTGTGGCGCATCGAAATCGATGCGCAAATAGCGTCCCTCGGCATCGAACTCGGCGTTGCCGATCCCCTCGCTGACGCGGGCCGGCACATGCCGCGAATAGATGCCGACGCCGCTGTAACCTTTTTTTTCGGCGCAGTGGAACCAGCCTCTATAGCCATCTGGAGCCAGCATCTGCGCGCTCAGATCGGGCAACTGCGCCTTGAGTTCCTGCAGGCAAACGATGTCGGCGCCCGAGGCGGCCAGCCAGTCAAAGACACCCTTGCCGGCGGCGGAACGGATGCCATTGAGATTCAGCGAGACAATTCTGAGCATGCTAAAAAGCCTTCCTCCCAACCTCCTTCCCAAGGAAGGAGGTGACGGTTATTCGCGGGCTTCGTCCGCCCGAAGTCGTGACTGGCTCAGCCTTGTCCCAAGGGGATTTCCTTTGGTCAGGACGGCCCGGCGGCGGAACCTGTAAAATCATCGCCATATGACGAACCCCGATTCTAGCCGCCAGTTCATCGCTTTCGCCTGTGAGCGGAGCGCACTGCGTTTTGGCGAATTCAAGACCAAAGCCGGACGCTTGTCGCCCTATTTTTTCAATGCCGGGCTGTTCAATGATGGAGCCTCGCTCGATCGCCTCTGCGATTTCTATGCGCGGACGATCCTCGCCTCCGGCCTCGAATTCGACATTCTGTTCGGCCCCGCCTACAAGGGCATTCCGCTGGTGGCGGGCATTGCCATTGCATTGGCGCGCCATGGCCGCAATATGCCCTTCTGCTACAACCGCAAGGAAGCCAAGGATCATGGCGAAGGCGGTACGCTGGTCGGCGCGCCCTTGACCGGCCGTGCCCTGATTGTTGACGATGTCATCTCGGCCGGCACGTCTGTGCGTGAATCGGTCGAATTGATCCGTGCCGCGGGCGCAATGCCGGCCGGCGTGGTAATTGCCCTTGACCGCCAGGAAAAGGGCAGCGATGATCTGTCGGCAGTGCAAGAGGTCGAAAGGGGCTACAACATGCCAGTATTGAGCATTGCCACACTGAATGATTTGATCTCCTTCCTGGCCGGCAACAGGGAACTGGAGCGTAATCTGGATGCAATAAGCCGTTATCGCCAACAGTACGGAATACAGGGAGCCTGAAAATGTCGAGGAATATGTCAAACCGCAGCGCTTGTCTTGCCGCTACCACCATGCTCTTGCTGGGCCTCGCCGCACCATCGGCGTATGCCGCGCGAACCTTCTGCTGCACCGACGAGAAAGGACAGCAACGCTGCGGGGACGTATTGCCCGACGCCTGCCGCAGCCGCGCCTACGTCGAGTACAACGAGGCGGGGACTCGCGTGCGCAACGTAGCGGCGCCGCTTACCGAAGCGCAGCAGGCCGCCAAGAATGCCGAGGAAAAGAAGAAACGCGAGATGGCCGAGGCCGCGGAGCAGCAGCGGCGTGCCGATCAGGCCCTGCTCAGCACCTATGCGGATGAAAAGGATCTGGATACGGCACGCGATCGCGCCGTCAACGAGTTGGTACGCTCGATCAAATCCGCCGAGGACAAACTGGCCGACTTGAACAAGGCCAAGGCAAAATTGGCTGCCGACACCGAATTTTTCAAGAACAAGCCGCTGCCAGCCGACCTGAAACAGAAGATTGCGCGCAATCAGACGGCGCTGCAGGAGCAGCAGGCCGCGATTAACCTAAAGAAGAAAGAGATCGAAGAGACCAGGGCCAAGTTCGACGGCTACTACAAACGCCTGCACGAGATGAAGGCAAAAGATAAAGACGTCAAATCCTGAGCAGCGTCTGAATCAAAATAGGTAATCAGGGGAATTGCCGCATTTACTTCAAGTTGTACCAGACACCGCGCCGCTGCCCTGCTGTGGAAGATGGTGGTTCTCCACCAGCGCGCAAAAATGTAGCTTGAGGGCATTGCGGCTGGTCCCGGTAAATTTGACAGCCTCGCCGATGGTAATGCGTCCTGCTCGCTGTAGCGCAGCAGATTGCGGTGTAGTTGCCGGATATGATTCTCGGTCAGGGCGATATCCTGCCACGAGACAAACACCAGTTTCATCACCGCTGCAAAGCTGGCCACCTGTTGCTCATCACTTTGGCGAACGAATCGGTTTGCGGATGGGAGAGCAGGTGTTCCATCTCCCGGTCAGAAAGTTTGCCGCCCTTGATGCGGGTGAAAGCCCCGAAGCTTTCAATGTTGGTCGCGCGATGCAGCACGACAACCGGTCGGGCGCAAGAATCCCCAAGGTTCGCCACATGCCCTTGAACTCATCAATCCCGGCAATCAGGCTCAGGATCTCGGGGCGATGTGAATGGGGTCGGAACGGATCATGGAAACCAACGATATACCCATTTACACTTGGTATAAATGGGTTCTTGACCCGATAACACTCATTTATTACTGTTTCTCCCTTGCTTCAATCCAGCTCGCGAAGCGACTGCATCGGCGGCACGCGCGTGATGTGCCGCGTGGTGAGCCAACCGCTCATGCCGACCAGCAGGGCGCCGGCCAATGGCAGTACCAGCCACAGCCAGGGGTGCAGGCGCAGCGGCAGTTCGAACAGGCGCTGCGCGATCAACGCCATCGCAGTTTCGGCACAGGCGCTGGCGAGCAGGCCGGCGAGCAGGCCGAGGGCGATGAATTCGCTCCACAGTCCCTTGGCCAGCCAAACGCGCTGGGCGCCCAGGGTGCGCATCAATACGGCCTCCTGTTTGCGCGCGTCAAGACTGGCCAGCAGCGTGGCAATCACCACGGCCATGCCGGCGGCAAGCAGAAAGCCGAGCAGCAATTGAATCGCACCGATGATCTGCGCGAAGACGGCTTCGATATTGGCGATAAGTTTGTCGAGGGCAATGACCGTGATGCCGGGGAAGGTTCTGACGAAGCCGGGCAGCGCGCCTGCCAAGGCCGGTGGGACATGAACGCTGGCGATGGCACTGGCGGGCAGGGCATCGAGCTGGCCGGGGGCGAATATGACGAAGAAGTTGGGTTGCAGCGATTCCCACTTCACGCTGCGAATGCTGGTGATGCGCGCGGCGAGCGTCTGGTCGCCGACCCGGAAGCCGAGCTCGTCGCCGAGGACGAGCTTGAGGCGTTCGGCCATGCCGGACTCGACCGAGATTTCGGCGGCATGGCGCTCTCCATGCCAGTGCCCCATCAGCACGATATTGTTGGCGGGCAGCAGGGCGGCCCAGGTGAGGTTGAGTTCGCGCCGCAAGGCGTCGCTGTCGCGCTCTTCCGGCGACAGCGTGGAAGCAATCGGCGCGCCGTTCTTGCTCACCAGCCGGCCGCGTACCATGGGATAAAGCGCGGATGACTTGAGCTGGTGTTGCGACAGATACGCGGCGACAGCTTGCTGCTGGTCTGGCGCGATATTCACCAGGAAATAGTTGGGGGCATCGGCGGGCAGTTGTCGCCGCCAGTCGGCGACAAGATCGCTGCGTACCAGCGCCAGCAGCGCTACCAGGAACAAGGCCAGCGTGAAGGCACCGAGCTGCAGGGTGCTGTCGAAGCGGTGGCGCAGCAGTTGCGCGAGACCGAAGCGCAGCGGGCCGTGCGCCATGCGCTGGACAAAGCGGCCGGCGACCAGTGCCAGGCGGGACAGCAGCGCCAACACCGCGACCAGCGCAATCAGCGCGCCAGCAAAAATGCCAACCAGCTTGGCATCGCCTGCATACCAGACGATCAAGAGCAGCAGTGCCGAGCCGCTGATCGTTGCGGTGATCCAGGCAGCAAGCGACAGCGGCGGCAGATCGCGGCGCAGGACGCGCAGCGGCGGCACGCGGATCAGGCGCATCAGGGCCGGCAGGCTGGCGCCGGCGAGGGCCAAGAGGCCGCTGGCAATGGCAGCTCCGGCCGGCGCAACACCGAGTTCGGGCAAGCGGGTGATGGCCTCGGGCAGGGCCAGGCGTGCCAGCAGCTGCTGCATCAGCGCGCCCAGCGCCACACCAAGTGCGCTGCCCATCAGCCCCAGCGTCAATAGTTGAACGACATAGAGCGTGCGCAGTTGCGCCGTGGTCGCGCCAAAGCAGCGCAGCAGCGCTGCCTGATCGTAATGGCGCAGGGCATGGCGGTGGGCGGCAATGGCGATGGCGACCACTGCCAGCAGCAGGCTGACGAGCGCGGTAAGCTGGATGTAGCTGTCGGTGTTGGCGAAGGCGCCGCGCAGCGTTGTGACGCCCGCGCGCGAACCGATCAGGCGCTGGGTGCCGTCGAGTTTTGGTTTCAATGTGGCGCTGAATGTCGTGAGTGGTTCGGGTTCTCCTGCAAATTGATAGAGATAGGTGACGCGGCTGCCGGGCAGCAGCGCGCGGGTTCGTTCAACTTCATCGGCGCGCAGGAACACGCGCGGGGCGAGGCCGAACACGCCGCCGAGCTGGCCCGGTTCTTCCGCCACCACACCGGCGATGCGGAAAGCGGCTGCGCCGATCCGTACCTCGTCGCCTACCTGCGCGGCGAGCAGCGGCAACAATTGTGGATCGACATATACGGCGCCCGCAGGCGGCTGCGCCGGACGCGGTGCGCTTGCGGCAAGTGGAGCAGACGCGATACGCACCGTGCCGCGCAGGGGATAAGCCGGATCGACCGCGCGCACGGTAGCGAGTTGGAAGGCCTCGCCACGACTGATCATGCTGGTGAATTCGAGCGCGTTGCTGGTTTGCAGCCGGTGCGGCGGCCAGGCATTGATCGGACGCGGGCTGGTGACCAGCAGGTCGGCGCCGAGAAAACTGGCGCCCTGTTCGCTCATGGCGCGCTTGACCCGGTCGCCGAGAAAGCCGGTGGTGCTGACGCTGCCGACACCGATGACCAGTGCCAGCAGCAGCACGCGCCATTCGCCGCTGGCGCGTTCGCGCCGCAGCAGCCACAGGCCCAGGCGCGGCCATTTCATGTGGATATTCATCCGGCAATTCGTCCGGCGACCAGGCGCAGACTGCGCTGGCAGCGCGAGGCTAGCGCAGCGTCGTGGGTGACGAGGATCAGCGTGGTGGCGGCCGCGGCGTTGAGATCAAACAGCATGTCGATGATGCGCGCACCGGTCTCGGCATCGAGGTTGCCGGTGGGTTCGTCGGCGAACACGATCCGCGCATCGGCGGCAAAGGCACGCGCGATGGCAACGCGCTGCTGTTCGCCGCCGGACAACTGGTGCGGGGTATGCGAAGCGCGTTCGGCGAGGCCGACACGATCGAGCCAGTAAGCGGCACGCTCGTTCGCATCGTCGCGGCCGGCCAGTTCCAGCGGCAACAGAATGTTTTCCCGCGCACTGAGTGCAGGCAGCAATTGAAACGACTGAAACACGAAGCCGACGCGGCCGGCGCGCATGCGCGCGCGCGCGTCCTCATCGAGATCATTGAGGCGCTGGCCGAACAGAAAGACTTCTCCCGCGCTGGGCTGGTCGAGTCCCGCCAGCAAAGCCAGCAGCGTGGACTTGCCGGAGCCGGACGCGCCGGTGATGGCGAGCGTTTCGCCGGCTTTGACGGCAAGCTCGATTTGGCTGAGGATGTCGAGCGTGCCGTCGGCGGTGGTGACGCGCTGCGAGAGGGCATGTGCCGTAACAACATCTGTGGACATCATTGAAGTAGGGCCGGATAAAGGTGAGTGGATGAATTATCGCTTGCGGTTGCGTGCTGGGCTGCTATTGTCGCTGTTCTGGCTACCCGTCTGGGCGTTCGCCGGCCAATGTTCCCTGCTGATCGTCGGCGACAGCCTGAGTTCCGGTTTTGGTCTTGCGCCGGGGCAGGGCTGGGTGGATCGGCTCGATGCGCGCCTGAAAAAGGATGCGCCGCAATGGCGCGTGGTCAACGCCAGCGTCAGCGGCGACACCACGCAGAACGGCCTGCAACGCCTGGGGCCGGCCATCAGCCGGCAGCGGCCGCAGGGCGTGCTGATCGAGCTGGGCGGCAACGATGCCATGCGCGGCACCCCGCCCGAAGTCATCAGGAAAAACCTGCAGACGCTGGTGCGCCAGGCCCGGGAGAATGCCGCCTGGGTACTGCTGCTCGAAGCGCCGGTGTTGCCGAATTACGGCAAGGACTATGCCGCTGCGATAGCGAAGCTGTATCGGGAAGTGGCGCGTGCCGAGCATGTCACGCGGGTGCCGTGCTTCGTCTGCGGCGTGGCCGTGCAGCCGGGCATGATGCAGGCCGACGGCATCCACCCCAACGAGAAAGCCCAGGCCGGCATGCTCGATGCCGTGTGGCCCTACCTCAAGCCGAAACTGCGCTGTCCGTAAGCGTGATTTCCCGGCCCGGTCATTTCACGACCCGTTCCCGCCGTTGCCAATGGTTCCAAACTCCACCGCCGTCTTGACGTAGAAGACATGAACGTCTTCGGCCTGCAGACGCTCGAAGAGCCGGAACGATTCATCCTCGGTAACCGCCATCAGCACTTCCTGCGGCTGGTCGGCCAGTTCGAAGAAATGGGCGGAATGAAGGCGGTGGTGGTGGCCGAAACCCTCGCTCCCTGCGATCAGGGTGGCGCCGCGCAAGCCTATTTCCTTGGCGAGATGCACCAGCCAGTCGGCCAGGGGTTTGCCGTGATGTTTATGGTCCTGCTGGGTGAAGAAGGTGATTTGGTAACCGTTCATAAAATTTCCTTATCGAAGTCACCGCCACTGTGCCACGCCATGCCTACTTTTTCTTCTGGTAATGCCCCATCAATTCGCACTGGGCAATGACGTGTCCCTGCATGGCTTTCTCCAGGCTGGCTTTGGTCGCCGGTTGCAGGACCGGAAGAACCACGTCGAGCGCATAAAGCTTGTGGAAGTAGCGATGGCGGCCGATGGGCGGACAGGGACCGCCGTACCCGGTTCGCTTCCAGTCGTTGAGGCCCTCAAGTGTGCCCGGCGGCAACTCGGGCTTCCCCGCGCTTCCTGTTGCGATGCCAGTGGAATGAGGCGCGATGTTGTACAGAACCCAATGCACCCAGGTCATTTTGGGTGCGGCCGGATCGGGCGCGTCAGGATCGTCGACGATGAGCGCCAGGCTTTTTGCCCCTGCCGGCACCTCCGACCAGGTTAACGGCGGCGATTGATCGCTGCCCTCGCAGGTGTACTGTTGCGGAATTTCCGCCAAATGGGCAAATGCACTTGAGCTCAGCTTCATGGTCGTGTTACCTCCTATGGCATGATAGGACATCAGTGCCAAGGCAAGAGCGAACCCGATCCCGCCACGCGGCGTGTTCCTCATGAAAATACACTATTGTTAACCATTCTGACCGCGGCGCGGCTGGCTATTTGCCGACCGCCTTCGCTTCCATTCCCAGCGGAATTTCATTGCCGGTGGCGTCGCTTTTCTCCGGCGTCAGCAAGGTGATGCGCTCCGCCGGCGCGTTCGCTCCCTTCAGTTCCGCCAGCGCCGCTTCGCCGCGCGCCGTGGCCAGCGCTTGCAGGCGCTCGCCGGTGACGGACTCCCTGTCGCGCAATCTCTGGTACAGCATGGCGTGGAAGTCCGTCCCCTTGAGCTGGGCGACTTCGCTTTCCGACAGATCCTGTTTGTCGCGGAACACATTGGTCAGGCGCGACAGCACCTTGCCCGCGCCGCTTTCTTCGAGCTGACCGGGGTTGGCTTTACGAAAGCCCTCCTTCAACGCCGCAAGTTCGCTCTTGCCAACACGCTCGGCATAAAGTGCTTCGAGCGCGGTCTGAACCTTGGCCTGGCCGGTCGAAATGGGGCCGGGGTCATGTTCGTCAACTGACTGGCCGAGCTTCGCGGCTACGGCGCGGCGTAATTGCAAATCCTGCAGCGCAACCCGATCCGCCTCCGACCAGGTGCCATGCAGGGCAAGCGCGAGCCCGGGGCGCTTGCCCAGCGAGGCGGCGAGCTTGACCAGCTTCTCGCGTTCGGGTGGCGCCAGCCGCGCGCGACCGGCCTCGAACGCGATGTTCTCCAGTGTCTCGCCACCACCACCGAACAATGCGCCCAGCGCGCGGAAAGGTGCGGTCGCGACCTTGGTCAGCACGTTGACGATCACTTTCCAGACCAGACCGCCGAAGCTGAACTGCGGATCATCGAGGCTTCCCGACACCGGCAGGCCGAGATCAATACGGCCGTCCGAATCCTGCAACAGCGCGACGGCAAGATCGAGTGGCAGATCCTTGGCTTGCGGACTTTCGACACGTTCGCCCAGGATCAACCGGTCCATGACGACCTTGTTTTCGCCGACGAGTTGGCGCTGCTTGATCTTGTAGTCGAGATCGAGCGAGAGCTTGCCGGATTTGATCTTGCGTCCGGCGAAGGTTGCGGTGTAGGGCGTCAGCCGCGTCATCTCGATATTCCTGAAAATGA
The DNA here is from genome assembly GCF_907163265.1 of Georgfuchsia toluolica. NCBI lineage: Bacteria > Pseudomonadati > Pseudomonadota > Betaproteobacteria > Nitrosomonadales > Sterolibacteriaceae > Georgfuchsia > Georgfuchsia toluolica. Next base: position 2,620,190 of record NZ_CAJQUM010000001.1, on the reverse strand, counting down.
CCTTGAGGTCCATGTAGTCGGTGGGGTCGGACAGGTTGATCTGACCCGCGGCACGGGCTTGGCCATAGTCGTCGACCTGGCCGTCGAGTTCGATCTGGCCCGGCGCACCGGGCTGCAAGGAAATCCCGTTGATGGTGCCATGCAGGTGGTGTATGCGTGTGCCGAAGGGCAGCGCCAGCGAATAATCGGCGAACTCCATTTCGCTTCTGGCAATGCGCAGGCGATCGATGTCGACACGATAAGGTGGCGGTACGGCGGCGCCCTTTGCGGTGGCTGCGGGTGATGTCGCGGCGACGGGTCGCGGGCGCACCACTCGGGAAAGATTCACCGTCTTGTCCTTGGCGATGATCACCTGGGTATCGAGACCGATCAGGGCGAGGTCGTCTATTTTCAGTGCGGCTGGCGTGACGTCGAGTTTGCGCGCCGTCAGCGATTTCCACGCCATGAAGTCGGTCTTGATCCCCTCCTCGGTCAGGCGCAGATTGTTGACCGCCATGTTGCCGCTGTAACCCGTACCTGCGGGGCCATAGCGGGCGCGCCCGGCGGCGGACAGGGTTCCGCTGGCCAGCGTCAGCGTGGTGGCCGCGCCGAGATAAGGCTGCACCGGTTTGAGCGACAGGTCGGCCAGCTTGATCTGCATGTCGACCGAAGGTTCCGCAACAACCACATTGCCTTGTGCTTCGAATCGCCCTCCTGCGCCGGCATTGAAGGAGGCATGCAGCGGCCAGGGTTGATCGAGCTTGTCGCTGACCTTGTCGATATCGACGGCAATGTCCTGCAGCGCCAGTTGCGCTGCCGGCGACACTTTCTGATCGCGGAAATCCGCGCGCCAGCCGCTCAGCGCAATATGCTCAACCAGGAAGTGCCAGCCCGCTTCGGCGTTCTGCCTGGACGTGGCGTCCTGCTTTGAGGCAGCAGAAGGCGTGGGAGCTTGCGCCGGGGCCGGCAGCAGGTCGAGTACATTCAAACGTCCTGCGGCATCACGCGACAGATTCACACCACCGCCCCTTAACGCGACAGACCCAACCACAATACTGTGTCGGCGCAAATTGAAGCGGCCGCCCTTGAGCGCGATGCTATCGAGGGCAAGCAGCGGCGCCGCATCCTGTTTATTGCGCAATTTGAGTCCGGCGATTTTGGCTTCGATCGGATCGAGCACCAGATCGATCTCTTTGCCGGAGTGGCTGAAGCGGTAGTTGGCCGATAACGCCGCCGTGCCTTCCGGCGGTGCCATGTGCGGCGGCAGCTTGACAAGCGGCGCCAGACGCGCCAGCGACAGCTCGTCAATATCGAAGTGTCCGCTGACCGCCAGCGGATTGAGCGTCATCTCGCCCTGCCACAGGATTTTGGCGCCGAGGTCGGTGCGCGCCACCAGCCGGTATTTGCCTTTGTCATCGGGCAAGGTGGAAAGTTCTTCGAGATGCAGGTCGAGCGGCTCGATGCGGGCCGTAAATTCCGGTTGGATACGGCGGTCCGCCAGTTCGATGTGGCCGTCGGCAATGATCAGGCTGGCGATCTCCAGGCGCGGCAGCGGCTCTGCGGGCTGCGCCGGCGCCTCCTTGCTTTGCAGCGCTTCGAGCAGTGCGCTCCAGTTGAGGCGCTGGCCGGGCAACTCAACGACACTGGCATCGAGCCCATCGAGGCGAATGACATCGAACACCCAGGCGCGGCGAAAAATGCTGGTCGCGGAAAAATCGACCAGCAGTTCCTTAAAGCCCAGCAAGGGCTTGCCATCCGGCTCTGTCAGGTGCAGGTTGTGCAGCTTCAGGCTGAGATTGAAGGGGTTGAATTCAGGCCGATCCATGCTGAGGCGATGACCGGTTTTTTCGGCAATGAATTGCTCGGATTGAGATTGCAGCACACGCGGCAGCAGCAGCCAGCTGCCGAGGAAATAAACCAGCGCCAGAACAACCAGCGCTATGACGGTGAATTTGCGTGAAGGCAAGCGCATAGAATTTTTATCGTCGCGAATCCGTCAGTTACTTCTCATCGCGGTAATGCCGGCCTACTTGCGAAGTGAATCGCGAATCTCGCGCAGCAGGACCACTTCTTCTGGCGTCGGTAGCGCTACTATAACGCCAGCACAGGTACGCCGGCTTCCACGACGGACGCCGGCTTCCCCGTAATGAAAACAAATTACTTGATGCGTTTTTCGTACGTAAACTGCTCGACCTCGATGCGTCGATTGGGCTCCAGGCACTTGATCAGTGCGGTCCGCTTTTTATCTTTACATTGTACGACCGGGTCTGCCTTACCTTTACCCACGGTGATGATACGGTCCGCTTCGACCCCCTTGCCTACCAGATAGGCTTTTACGGCCTCGGCACGGCGCGTCGAGAGCTTGAGGTTGTATTTGTCCGAACCAAGACGGTCCGTGTAGCCTGTGACGGTAACTTTTTCGATCTGCTTGTTGCTGGTCAGCGCTTGGGCTATCTCGTCAAGCTTGGGCTGCGGCTGTGCCAATTTCGCACTGTCAAAGGCAAACAATTCCGTGGCCGAGAGGGTAATCCGTTCTTTCATGGGCGCCGGTGTGGGGGGAGGCGCAGTCACGACAGGTTCCGGCGCAGGTGTCGGCGGAGTATAGGCGGGTGCCGCAGCAATCGGCGCTGCAGCAACCGGCCTCTGGCTGGCGAAGTAATATTTCAAGGAAAAAAGCAGGGAAATGTTGGTCAACTTGGTGTCGCTTGTATCGCTCCTTCCGTTCATGCGAATTGCTTCTTCGCTGAGGCTCCAGTGGTCGGCAAACTTCCATTCGGCGCCCAGGCCCAGGCGCGGACCATTTTCGCTGTATCCGTCTGCGTCGTTCGTACCCTTGATTCGACCATAGCCGAGCTTGAAATACGGCAGAAAATTGCCCATCACGTAACCGATCTTGCCATCTACACCATACGCCTTGTCGCCGAAATCGATCGATCCAACCGTGCTATTTCGGCTCTCGCTTATGGTCTGATCATAGAAGGCGTCCAGACCGAACAGCCAGCGACTGTTACCAATGTCCCAGTTATAACCACCCTCCACTCCGCCAGCAAGTGCGTGTTCGTAGTCAGTAGATACGGAACCGGATGCCCTATCGCTGCCGACTCCTATGCCGGCACCGACGTAAGGCCCGGCAAAATCGCTGGCGATAGAGGGAACGGCATAAGCGCTACAGCCGAGCATTGCAATTGCAATTGCAATCCTATTAAGATTTTTCATTGATCACCTCTTAAAAAAGATTAAATGCATGTATGGAAAATGACAAATTAAAACTGCCGCTCGATATAGATTCATTATTACACTTCAACTCGCAGTCTGACTTGCAAGCATCTACCACACTGCCAGTATATTAATATCTTACTTGAACTACATACAAGATGCAGCATAGACGACAGATCATGTAATGTCGAATGACATTTATCACGAAAAGATTTTTGTTCCATGCATATTCAACAGATTAAGAATCTGGTGCAGCCTGCGCTTTTATGCCTGTCGGTCTGAGACAAAACGAGTAGCTGTTGCGGGCGATTTGAGAGTCTTGAGAATGACTCGTCCGCACATGAATGAAATGCAAATCTTGCAGGCGGATAAATCAAGATAACTCATTCAGAACTTGCGGCGACAGGGCGTTATCCCTGCAATTATCCCGAGAGCCGCACCGATCCGGTGACAGGAACGGCTTACCGTGGCCTGCGGCAATCGGGCTTCACCCGGCCTTTTCCTGTGCCGCGCCGCTCGATGCTTACGCTATCACACACGTACGTGTTCAGGAAACGATGAGCGTCAATAGCCGCCCTGACGCGCATGGTCGCCAGCGTCACCCCCGAGCATGAAAAGGCGCAAAGGCAAATCAAACGCTCCCCCACCCCCATATCCCGCCCCTGGGCGAGGCTACCAGTCGGCTCGCTGCGCTCGATATCACAATGGACACTGTTTCTGCTTTTTACACTATGTAAGGTCGATGCGAAGGCTAAGCTTGCTAACCGGCCTATCTTCCGCCAATTGCGCCAAAGACTTTCTGCAGCAAGGCGCTGCCCGCCTGCATGGGATTGGCGCGCAGCGAACGCTCCTGCTCGCCGATCACTTTATAGAGCCGGTCCAGCGCCTGTTGGGTGACATACTGTTCGACCGTGGCCTGGTTCTTGTCTATGGCGCCAAACTGGGCGGCGGTCCCGGCATACTTGTCATATTGCTGGGCGAGGCCGACACGGTCGGTGGCCTTTTTGACGATGGGGCCGAAGCGTTTGGTCAGCGGCGCTTCGGTCTTCCTGCGAAAGAAATCGGTAGCCGCCGTGTCGCCGCCGGTGAGAATACCCCTAGCGTCTTCGAGCGTCATTTCCCTGACTGATTTGACCAGCAGGGTCTTCGCTTCCGGCACGGCGGCTTCGGCGGCACGATTCATCGACAGGATCAATTCGTCCGCCTGTTTGCCCATGCCCATCGTGCGCATGATCTTCTCGCCTTTTTGCAGTCCCGACGGCAACGGGATTCTGAGCGCGTCATTGCCCATGAAACCGTCCGGCTTGCCGAGCTGAGCCACCGCAGCTTCGGCGCCCCGGGTCAGCGCCTCCTTGATGCCCGAGTTGATCTCCTTGGGTTTGAGTTGGTCCACGCCACCGCCGGCAGACGTCGGCGCGGCGGTTGGCTGGCTGGCGACGCCCTTGTTCAGCGCGTCCTTGAGTGTGCTTTCCAGGTCAAAAGCATGTGCAGCCATGCTGAAGGCCAGGACAGCGACGCCAGTCATTAATCTGTTCATCATGATTTCTCCCTCATTGGATTTGCCATTTATGAATTTCGCCGTGGAGACAGCGCATCACGAAACCCGGGCGCTGCCGTCGAGCATCCTGACTTCACATTGCGGCAGGGCTATGACAATGTTTTGGGCAGAGAACGTCTCCAGTATCGTCTTGTTCACCTCGCTCACCGCCGCAACGTAGTCAGGCACATTGACCCACGGCGCGACGCTGATCGTGACGCTGGATTCAGCGAGCCGTGCCACCCCGAATACTGGCGTCGGATCCCGCAGCACACGTGGATTGGCATGCAGAATTTCCTTTATCACGCTCAAGGCGACATTGACATCGGTTCCATAAGCAACTCCCACCGCAATGTCGAGTTGCCGTATCTGGCCATAATTGTGAAGAATCTCGCCGACAATTTTGCGGTTCGGAATCACCACCTTTGACTGGTCCGTGTGTCCTAGCGTTGTGCTGAAAAGACTGATGTCGAGGACCTCGCCTTCTTCCTTGGCAATGGAAATGTAATCGCCGACATGAAAGGGCCGCGTGAAGATGATGGTCAGGCCGGCGGCGACATTGCCAAGGATCCCCTGCATCGCCAGCGCGATTCCCGCGCCGGCCACGCCGAGGCCGGCAATGAGCGGCAAAAGTTCGATGCCCAGATTTTGCAAAGCCATGATGGCGAAGAGCCCCAGGATCAGGATCTGCGCAATGCGGACCAGTAATGAGCGTACCTGTGCTTCCAGCTTTAATCGCACCAGCAACCGTTCCAGGATGCGGCCCGCCCAGCGTCCGACCAGGTAGCCGGCGACAAGGATGATTATCGCGACCAGCAGCTTCGGCCCGAACCGAACCGTCATATCGAGGGCAGAAGCCTTCACCTGATCGAGTGACTGCAGAGAACTATCCATGGCACATTTCTCCCCGCGGCTACGCCGGCCCACTGCTTGCGTGAAGACAAGCGCATGGAGATCTAAAAGATTTCATTGAAGAAACTTTTCATTTCTTCCCAGGAGCGGCGATCCGCCTCTGCATTGTAGGCAGCGCCTTTGGAATTGTCATTGCCTGCGTCCGGATTGGTGAAGGAATGAACCGCCTTGGAGTATTTCACCAGTTGCCAGTCGACATTTCCACCGCGCATTTCATCCTCGAATGACTTGACCTGCTCGGACGTGACAAACGGATCGTCAGCACCGTGTAGCACCAGCACCTTGGCGCGTATGTTTTTGGCATCCTGCGGGCTGGGCGTGTCGAGTCCTCCGTGGAAACTGACAATGCCTTTTATGTCGGCACCGGAACGCGCCAATTCGAGCACCGTCGTACCGCCAAAGCAGTACCCGATGGCGGCAATCCGTCCCGGATCTGTATTTCCCTGGTGGCGGAGTTCCTCCAGAGCGGCTTTAACCCGCTCCCGCAGCAGATTGCGATCGGTTTTGTAGAGCGTCGCCGTGGCGGCCGCATCCTTCGGATTGTTCGGCCGCACGCCCTTGCCGTATATGTCGGCGGCAAACGCCACGTAGCCGAGCCGCGCCAACTGCTCGGCCCGGTTCTTCACATACGGACCCAGTCCGGTCCATTCGTGCACCACCAGCACGCCAGGTTTGCGCGCCGGGCCTGCTGTATCGTAGGCCAGGAATCCCTGGAGAACGGTATCTCCCTGCCGATATTCAACGATGCGGGTTTTCATTTCCGCCCCGGCCATTGTCGGAAAGAAGAGGACCAATGGAATGAGGCAATAACGAAAATAATCGAGCGGGGTGATCATGGACAACCCTCCTGTTGACTGGAGCAATGGCTCAGCTGCTCAGTTGAATGGCAAGTTGACAGGCTCACCACTGCATTTTTAAGTTAGCACACCCGGCCCTGTTTGCCACCCTGTTTTGCCTGCGAACAGTCACTGCCTGTGAGAATATTTGTCCAGCAACTTATCAACCATTGGCTGTGGATGGGGTTGTGAACAAGAGGTGGAAAAGTCTACCAATAACCATGCCAGCCTTACGGTTGACCAGGTTCTCCACTCCGCCGCTCAATTTGTGGTCAGTACTCGAGTCATGTTAATACCACTATGGGCATCGGCATTGAAATCTACAGTGCGGTTGTATTTTTCATAGCCCCTTCTAAGATGGGCTGTGCTTGCTTATCCGGTCCGGACAGGAGATCAAGGCGCGGGATTTGCGCCGCAGGTTGCCTTAAGCAAGCCGCAGGATTGTTATTCTTTGAAATGAGCAAAGGAGCAAATCATGTCAAAATATGTCAGTGCAATAGGTTTGATAGCCGGTGTCCTGGCTGTCGCATTCTCGCCGACCGCGATCGCCGCCGATATGAAGATGCATGATATGGACGCCAGTGCAGCCGCCCCGACTGCTGCCGACAAGAAGTTGATCAAGAGCGCTATGCAAGCCGCGCCGAAGAAAGTAAGCGAGGGGGCTACCATCGTCGCCATGAACGCGGATGGAACCATGCGGACCCTGCGCGAGGGAACAAATGGATTTACCTGCATGCCGGACAATCCGGCCACCCCTGGCCCCGACCCGATGTGCATGGACAAGGCGGCCATGCAGTGGGCAATGGCATGGATTGGGCATAAAGCACCTGCCGCCGGCATGATCGGCTTCATGTACATGTTGGCGGGAGGAACCGACGCCAGCAATACGGACCCATATGCGACCAAGCCCAGCGCCAATAATCACTGGATCAAGACCGGGCCCCACGTAATGATTGTGGGTGCCGATGCAAGCTTCTATGACATGTATCCAAAGAGCGCGAATCCTGACACCTCGGTACCCTATGTGATGTGGCCAGGGACACCGTATATGCACCTGATGATCCCAATCAGGTAGCCGAAGCGACAACCGATTGGTCAAGTCCCTGAGTTGCAAAAGACGCTGACCAGACCATGATCAGACATACAGTCATGCCCCGCCGGTACGCAGGAGTCAAGTCCGGAATGGGAAACTTTGGCGATCTGACGGTCTATCCACCAAAAACTGTGGATAAACTGTGAGCGACCAGTGGAAAAGTGGTCAAACATACCGCTGGTCGCGAGGTTGATGAAGTTCATTCCATGCTGCTCAATTTGTAGTCAGGATTAAATTTTTTCCTGCCGATTTGCCTTTGCGTTAATCGAAAGTGTGGTCTAGGATAATCACTCCATTCCTATAATAAAGAGGAGACATCCATGCCTACACGTCGTGTCAGTGAGGTTATTCGCAATAAGCCCTTCGTCGCCATATCGTTCCACACCAGCGTTCGCGAAGCCGCGTGCCTGATGGAATCGTATAAAACGAGCGCGGTGATGGTAGTGAACGACAAGAAGATGCTAAGAGGCATCTGTACTGAGCGGGATATCGTGCATGGGCTGGTTGCGAAGGGCCTGGACCCGGATCGAGTCCAGGTGGGGAACATAATGACGGGACACCCGCGTACCATTAGCGCGGACAGGCCCTTTGGCCATGCCTTGCACCTGATGTACGAAGGCGGTTTCCGCCATATGCCGGTGGTCGATATCGCCGGGCGGCCCATAGGCATTCTCTCGGCCCATGACGCTCTGGATTCCGACGCGCTTGAGTTTGGGCGCGAGTTGGAACGGAGGGAAGAAATCACCGTCATTCTCTGACGCCGGACGCCGAAACAAGAGCGTAACCATCCGAAAAGCAGGCCATCAACGTTTCGCCCGACTTAACGACAGCGGGCCGGGATTGGTTTGGCGCTGGCAGCTATTCTTTGGAAGTTGCCGGCGCCCCTGTTCTTCGTCCCCATCATCGCTGATGCGGTGCAGCATGTTTGTTCTAACGCGCATGGCCGTCAGCGCTACCCTTGATGATGAAAATGCGCAAAGGCAAATTGAACGTCTCGGCGGCGCAAAGCGGTGCTTTGCGACTCCATCGCTGATTTTTCATGCTAAGAAATGGCACAATGAGCCATCAAGAACCTCGAATATCGTGTAACCATGTTCAGAAAGCTCATCAGGGCAAAAAAACCTCCCACAGAAGCAGAATCGGCATCCTTACCGGCGCCGATTGCGGAAGCCACATGGGAAACAAGACTACAGACGGCGCTGGGAAACGACTTGGCGTTGCTGGCGCTGGCGAAGGACGCGCCGTCAATCGATATCAAGCTCTCCGCAGTATTGGCGCTGGCGAGTGAAGATGCTTTGCGTCTGGCTGAACAAGAGTTTCGCACCCACGATCGGCGCATCCATCGCGCTGTCAAGGACCGGTATAAGACCGAGGTCGAGCGGCGCGAAACGCGTGCGCGGGCCGGCGAACTGATCCAGTCCGCAGAAACTCTGGTTGAAGAGCCGGCAATTCCGGCCAACCGCCTGGTCGAGCTCGATCATGCCTGGCGCGCACTCGATGCCAGCCTGCTTGAAGATATCCAGAAGACGAGATTTTCCGAGTTGCAACAATGCCTGGCGCAACTGCTGCGCGAACGCAGCGAAGCCAAGCGCTCCGTCAGTCGCTGGATCGCCGATGCCAGGCAGGCGCTGGCGCATTTGGGCATCAACCACGCCAGGCTGGCGAACATCGCCATTCCGCCGCACGAACTGATTACAGCGCTGGCGGCCGCGAGCGCGGCAGCGCGGACAACGCTGGCGGCGCTTCCAGCGTCCGCCAACGTCACGACGGTCGACTCATCCGTCATTGCCACACTCGACCAGGCACTGCGGACTGCCTTGCAGGACTCGGCGCCGATCGAGGCGCGGCTGATGCTGCTCGACGAGTTGCAACGGGGCACACAGCAGCCGGAGCCGCCGCAGGAAGACGGAGAACCCGCCACCCCGGCAGCAATCGTCGCAACACCGCTCCAACGCTGGCAGGCGCTGGCACCCATTGCCGATCCAGGCGTCGAGAAAGCACTCAATGCCCGCTTCGAAGCATGGCAACGCATGTTGCATGACGCGCAGAGGAAACGCCAGACCGACAGTCGCCAGCGCGGCGCCGCAAGCGACAAGGCGGCGCAGCAGGCGCGCCTTGAGGCTTTGATGAAAGCCGTCGGCAGCGCTGAAGAAGCGCTTGCCGCAGGGCGGCTGGCGGCTGCCCTCAAACATATGCCGGCCCTGGATGCCGGGTCTGCAAATGGCGCGACGGCCCCTGCCCTGCAGGCGCGCATCGAAAAACTCCAGGCCGAGATTGCACGGCTCAAGGGCTGGCAACATTGGGGCAGTGAACAAGCGCGCGACGATCTCGTCGCAGAAGCCGAGGCACTCGCTCGTTCCACCATCGTCGTGGACGAATCGAGCCCGGCCAAATTGCCGATCCAACAGATTGAGAAAAGCATCGAGCAGTTGCGCGCGCGCTGGAAGCAGCTGGATCAGATGGGCGGCGCGAACAGCAAGGCGCTATGGCAGCGTTTCGACGGCGCATTGAAAATCGCCTATGTTCCGGTGGCGGCGCACTTCACTCGATTGAACGAGGCAAGGCTGGAAAATCTTGCCAAGCGAGAAAGTCTGCTTGACGCCCTGGATGCGCTGAATATCGTCAGCGACGACAGCGGCGCTGCGCCCGACTGGAAGGAAATTGCCCGGGCGCTCGCCCACTTTCAAATGGAATGGCGCAAGCTCGGACCGCTGCAACATACCGTGCCGCACAAGAGCCAGGCAGCCTTGACGGAGCGCATGAAATCGAGTGTTGCGCGGCTGGAGCAACCCTTGCATGAAGTCCAGCACAGTGCAAAAGCGCAGCGCGAGCAATTCATCGTTCGCGCCAGGGCATTAAGCCAGAACGCACAGGATCGCGACCTGATCGCCAAGGTCCGCGAGCTGCAGACGCAGTGGCAGCAGCATGCCAAATCGCAGCCGCTGCCGCGCGCGGTGGAGAATGCAATGTGGGCAGACTTCAAGGCGGCGATCGGCGCCGTCATGGATCGGCGCGAGGAAGCCCTCAATGCCCGCACTGCCCAATTGGAGGCCAATCGGGCGCAGCGCGAGGCCTTGATCATGCGCCTTCAAGCGGTGGGGCAGGATGAAGCGGAGGCAGAGATCAAGCGCATCCTGGCAGAGGTTGACTCGGAATGGCACCAGGCCGGGGACGTGCCCGGCAATCAGGCGGCCAAGCTGGAGTCCAAGTATCGCGATGCTCGCGACAAAGTGCGGCAATATCTTGCAAACAGCGCTCAGAGAAAATGGAATGTCACGTGCGATGCGCTTGCCGGCAAGCTGGCGCTTTGCGACGAGATTGAGGCGATAACCCCCGCCGCGCCCGCCAACATTCCGGATATCGAAGTGCGTTGGGCCGCCCTGCCCGCCTTGCCGTCACGCTGGGAACAGGCACTGCAAGAACGATTCCAAACTGGCGTCGCGAATGTCGGTGGCGAATCCAAGGCGCCCGGTAATACGCTGAACGATCTGCTGTTACAACTCGAAGCGGCGCTCGACATTCCATCGCCCGCCGCATTCCAGGCGGCAAGACGCTCGCTCAAGCTTCAATTGATGAAAGAGGCGCTGGAAGAAAGGCGGCCAGCCAGTCCGGCCCCGGCAGACATCAATAATTTGACTGCGGCTGTTCTTGCTTGCGCGCATCATGACGCCGAACAGCGTCAGCGCCTCGAAGCCGTTATTGTCATGCTGCGCAAGTCCACACCCGGCAGTTTGGGCCGCTAAGTCCGCCGCCTGGCGGTCCTATCGTTTTAATCTGGCAAATGCCATTGCCATCGCGCCGTTTTGTGGCGCGGCCTCCCGTTTCGGCAGCGTGGCTTTGCTGCCCCGCTGCCGTTCGGGGGCATCCTTCCTGGCCGTGACCTCGTCCGTCAGGCGCAGGGTCAATGCGATGCGCTTGCGTGCGATGTCGACTTCCATCACTTTCACCTTCACCACGTCGCCGGCCTTGACGACGCTGTGCGGGTCCTTGACGAATTTCTCGGCCAGCGCGGAGACGTGCGCGAGACCGTCCTGATGCACGCCGATATCGATGAAGGCGCCGAAGTTGGTGACGTTGGTCACGATGCCTTCGAGCAGCATGCCGGGTTCGAGATCCTTCAGGTCTTCAATACCCTCGCGGAACGCGGCGGCCTTGAACTCGGGGCGCGGATCGCGGCCCGGTTTTTCGAGTTCCTTGAGGACATCCTGCACTGTGAGCAGCCCGAATTTTTCGTCGCTGTATCGGCCTGGATCAAGCGCGCGCACGGTCTTGCCGTCGCCGATGACTTCGCGGATGCCCTTCTTGATGTCGGCGAGGATGCGCTCCACCAGCGGGTAGGACTCGGGGTGCACGGCCGAGGCGTCCAGCGGGTTATCGCCGGCGTTCACGCGCAGGAATCCGGCCGCCTGCTCGAAGGTCTTGTCGCCAAGGCGCGGCACCTGCTGCAAAGCCTTGCGGCTTTTGAAGGCGCCGTGCTGGTCGCGGTAGCTGACGATGTTGGCGGCGAGCGTGGCGTTGAGGCCCGAGATGCGCGTCAGCAGCGGCACCGAGGCGGTGTTCACATCGACCCCGACGGAGTTCACGCAATCCTCGACCACTGCGTCGAGCGATTTGGCCAGCCGGTACTGGTTCACGTCATGCTGGTACTGGCCGACGCCGATGCTCTTGGGATCGATCTTGACCAGTTCCGCCAAGGGGTCTTGCAGGCGGCGGGCGATGGAAACCGCGCCGCGTAATGACACGTCGATGTCCGGAAATTCCTTCGACGCCAATTCGGAAGCCGAGTACACCGAAGCGCCGGCTTCCGATACCACGACCTTGGCGAGCTTGAGTTCTGGATGACGTTTGATTAGATCGGCGGCGAGCTTGTCGGTTTCGCGGCTGGCCGTGCCGTTGCCGATGGCGATGAGTTGCGCGCCGTGCTTTTGCGCCAGGTGGCGCAGCGCGGCGAGCGCGCCTTCCCAATCGCGGCGCGGTTCGTGCGGGTAGATCACCGCCGTATCCACCAGCTTGCCGGTCTGGTCGACGACGGCCACCTTGACGCCGGTGCGCACCCCCGGATCGAGGCCGATGGTAGTGCGCGGGCCGGCCGGCGCGGCGAGCAGCAGGTCGTGCAGGTTGCGGGCAAAAACGCGGATCGCCTCTTCCTCGGCGCGTTCGCGCAACTGGTTCATCAATTCCAGTTCAAGATGCAGCGAGAGCTTGACCATCCAGGCCCAGCGCGCCGAGTCGAGCAGCCACTTGTCGGCGGCGCGGCCTCTGTCGGCGATGCCGAAATGAGTAGCGACCATGGCCTCGCAGGGCGCAGCGCGGGGCGGGTCTTCCAGTTCCGGCGCGGTTTTCAGCGTGAGGCGCAGCACGTCTTCGTTGCGGCCGCGAAACATTGCCAGGGCGCGGTGCGAGGGCATGTCCTTGATTGGCTCGCGGAAGTCGAACCAGTCGCGAAACTTGGCGCCTTCGCTTTCCTTGCCCTCGATCACTCTGGAAACGACCAGAGCATTGGCGAGGAGCGTTTGGCGCAGTCTGTCGAGCAGCGCGGCATCTTCGGAAAAGCGTTCCATCAGAATCTGGCGCGCACCGTCAAGCGCAGCCTTCACATCGGGCACATGCTGCTCGGGAGGCTCCTGCTCCAGGCGTACGTACTTGGCTGCCTCTTCTTCCGGCACCAATGTCGGATCGTCGAACAGGGCGCAGGCCAGCGGCTCCAGCCCTGCCTCGCGCGCGATCTGCGCCTTGGTGCGGCGTTTGGGCTTGTAGGGCAGGTAGAGGTCTTCGAGGCGCTGCTTGGTCTCGGCGTTCTCGATTTCGGTTTTCAGCTCGGGCGTCAGCTTGCCCTGCTCATCGATGGAGGCGAGTACGCCGACGCGGCGCTCTTCGAGTTCGCGCAAATAGGTCAGGCGTTCATCAAGCAGGCGCAACTGAATGTCATCGAGTTCGCCGGTGACTTCCTTGCGATAGCGGGCGATGAAGGGAACCGTGGCGCCTTCGTCGAGCAGTTGCACCGTGGCGGCGACTTGCTGGGGGCGGACGCCGAGTTCGGCGGCGATGCGTTGTTCAATACTGGGGAGCATGGGCGATGTCGGTTGGCTAGTTAGTGCTGCACACAAATAGAGACTTATAAGTCCCTGGTTTGTCGTCTCCGCGCAGGCGGGGACCCAGTGATTTTGCAGTAAAGACGCTGGATTCCCGCCTTCGCGGGAATGACCAAAGGGAATCCCGTGGAATGACGAATGTTTTTATTGAGTGTTCCGTCAAGATTGCAGCCCCTCACTAGTCAGCGGGTTCCAATTCACCGCCCAGGGCAACAAGCAGATCCTGGAACATCAGGCCGAGCTCGCCGGCCATCAAGGCAAAGTCCGTATCGAACTGCTCTTCCGCATCCAGGGCGGATTGCTCGGTGGTTTCTTTCAGGATATCCAGGAAGGCCAGGCGTTTGATCTGGAATTTATCCGTCAGCACGAACGACAGCTTGTCATTCCATGTTACTCCGAGCTTCGTTGCGCTCTTGCCGTTGGCGATATGCTGGCGTATTTCCCTGCCCTCCAGGGCGTGCTTTACATACCGGATGGCGGACTGCGCCAGTGCGGCGGCCCGCAGCTCCAGTTCGTCATCGATGGTAAAGCCGACGGGGGCGTCATCTGAAGCAAGCCATTCGGTCATGGCCGCCATCGGGGATAACCGGGTTTGCAAAGGCCGCAACTGGACTTCCCCTACCAACGGCAGGAATACCTCCAGAAATTCCTCGGCCCTGGCATCCGATCCGGCATCGATCACCAGCCATCCACTGACCGGATCGATCCAGCCCCAGGTCGTGCGCCGACGGGTGAATGCCTTCGGCAACAATTCCAGTGCGACGCGGTCCCGCAGCTCGCGCCGCTCTTTGCGCCCGAGCGTGCGCTCCTGTTCGGCTTCGATGACGGCAGCCCGCTCCTGTGTCTCCTGCCGGATGACTGTCGCCGGCAGCAGTTTTTGTTCAACCCCCAGGGCGACCAGCCATTGGCCATTCACGGCATGGACGAAATCCTCATGTTTCGGATAGACCCAACCCCGACTGATCATGTCGAGGCTACCGCATCGGGTTAATGGCTTTTTGGCCAGCAGGTCATTGAGTTGCCTGGAATCCTTCCAGTTGGACGACAAACGGTAAATACGGAGATTGCGAAACCACATGTTGGACTGAAATCCTGCTCGGGAAAGGGGCGCAAGAATACCTTCATGCTGGCCGGGATGCCAGGGTTTTGCTCTTGTTGGCGTTTCATGCCCCAGTTTCCATGGGAAGGCTTAATACCGCAACGTCTCGCCTCCGAATAAAATCCCTGGATGAATCCAACGGATTGTTTCACCGTCACGGACGTAGCGAACTGGCTTTCTTCTCGCGAAGTGGCAAAAGCGCAAAGTTACCTCGATGCGGTAACCGACCTCGACATTAGTGATAGTCAGATCAACGCCAAGGTGCAAGGAACGGCCGCGAAGCCCTATCGGGTAGCCGTGACGCTGTCGCCTAACGGCCGCAATTTCCCGGCCAGGATTATCTGTACCTGTCCGGTAGGCGGCTATTGCAAGCATGTTGCGGCAGCCTTGCTCAAGACCATCGAAGTGCGTGATCGCGTAGACCGCGTCACGCCCGCCGCATTGGAATGGATCGAGGCATTGCGTCAGATGGCGACAGGGCCGGGCAGCGCCGTCACCAAACCCAAGCAACAACTGTTCTGGTTGATTGCTTACGCCGATGACCTGCGCGAGTTTCGTGTCGGCTGTCTCAAGGGGCGCATCGACGGCAATGGCATGCTGATTGGCAAGCCCGCCCCATGGTACAACTTCGAGCAAGCCTTGTCGCGCCCATTCAGCTTCATTGATGATGACGACGTGGGCATCCTGCGTCTTTTGCTCGCGCAAAATCGCAGCCGGGTGCCATATCGTGGCGATTTATCGATCATGGGCCGGCACGGCGCCGACATTCTTTCCAGAATGGTGGAGACGGGCAGGCTCTACGCCAACGGTTTCGCCATGAGACCGCTCAGGCCGGGCCCCGCGCGGCCGGCCAGCATTTTCTGGCGGCACGATGCGCTTGGCCGCTTCTGCGCCCAAGCCAAGGCCGAGCCGGCCGCAAGCTGGGCCTTGCCGCTGAATCCTCCCTGGTATGTGGACGGCGAACGGCACGAAGTCGGCGAGCTGGTCTTTGATAGCCCATCCGCAGTGATCGCCCGCATTCTTGCCGCGCCGCCATTGAATGAAGCCGAAGCACGACTTGCCACGGATGTATTGGCGGCGACGGCACCCGGCGTGTCGCCGCCCGTTATGGAGGCGGCGCGGACCATCGATGTTGCGCCCATACCGCAACTGAAGTTGAACACCCTGGAGGCGTCCACGCTCCACATGCTGCGCCAATACCCCGCCCATGCCTGGGGCATGGCGCTGGATGTGGCACAAGTCGGCTTTCGCTATGAGGAAACCGTGTTCGATGCCAACGACAAACACGAGATCGTCGTCCTGGCGAGCGGCGAACCCGTGCACATCAAGCGCCAGCCCGGCGCAGAAGCGCAATGGCTGGCGCAATTGAAGGCACTGGGATTTGAGTCCATTCCAAAGAATGCCGTGTCAATATTCCCGCCACAAGACGTGTCCGCCTTCATGGTGCTGCAAAATGAAGCGGCCTGGCCCGCTTTCATGAGCGAAACCCTGCCGCGCCTGCGCGCCGAGGGATGGGAAATCGCAATGCCGGAATACTTTCGCCATCACTTCCTGAACGTGGCGGCGTGGGAAGCGGAGATCACGGAAACGGAAAGCGGCTGGTTCGATATCGACATGGGCATCGTGGTCGAGGACCGGCGCCTGTCTTTGGCGCCGCTGTTGGCCGAGCTGTTCCGCAACGATCCGCGCTGGCTGGATGCGAAACAACTTGAAAAGATCAGCGGCAGCGACGCTGTCGAATTATTCACACCGCAGGGACAGCGCATCCGGGTCAAGGCCGAACGGATCAAGCCCCTGGCGCAAACCCTGATCGATCTGTTTGATGGGGTAACGGGAAAGACGCCAGGGCCGCTGCGGATTTCGCAATTCGATGCGCAGCGGCTCACCGCTTTGGACGCCGGCTGGCGAGTGGAAGGGCTGGAAGCGATCCAGCGCATGATGCAAAAAATCGCCGGGTTGGACTCGGTAAAAGCCATAGCGGCACCCGCAGGTTTTGCGCTGACGCTGCGCCACTATCAACTGGAAGGTCTGGCCTGGCTGCAATACCTGCGCGAACACGATCTGGCCGGCATCCTCGCCGACGATATGGGCTTGGGCAAGACGGCGCAGGCACTGGCCCATCTGCTGCTCGAAAAAGAGGCCGGACGGCTGGATCGCCCGGCCCTGATCGTGTTGCCGACTTCACTGATTTTCAACTGGAAGCTGGAAACGGCCCGCTTCGCACCGGGCCTGTCAGTCCTTTCTTTGCAAGGCAAGGCGCGCCACGAGCGCTTTGCCGACATCGCCCATCACGATCTGGTGCTGACCACCTACCCGCTGCTGTGGCGCGATGCGGAGGAACTGGCCAAACACGAGTATGCATTCCTCATCCTAGACGAAGCGCAGACCGTCAAGAATGCCTCTAGCCAGGGCGCCGCCGTGGTGCGCCAGATCAAGGCTCGCCATCGCCTCTGCCTCACCGGCACACCGCTGGAAAATCACTTGGGCGAACTCTGGTCCCAGTTTGACTTTTTGCTGCCGGGTTTTCTCGGCGACGCCAAGGCCTTCACCAAAACCTGGCGCACGCCTATTGAAAAACAGGGCAACAACCTGCGCGGACAACTGCTGGCGCAACGCATTCGCCCCTTCATCCTGCGCCGCCGCAAGGAAGATGTGGCCAAGGAGTTGCCGGCCAAGACCATCATTCTACGCAGCGTGGAGTTGCAAGCCGGGCAGCGCGACCTTTACGAAACCGTGCGTAGCGCCATGGACAAGCAGGTACGCGACGCAATTGCGGCAAAGGGTTTCGCCCGCAGCCAGATCATCCTGCTCGATGCCCTGCTCAAGTTGCGCCAGGTCTGCTGCGATCCGCGCCTGGTCAAATCCGGAGCGGCGCAAAAGGTCAAGGAACGGGCCAAGCTGGATCAGCTCATGGGTATGCTGCCAGAATTAGTGGACGAAGGCCGCAAGGTACTCGTCTTCTCCCAATTCACCACCATGCTGGCGCTGATCGAGGATGAGCTCAAACAGGCCGGCCTCGACTATGCGCTGCTCACCGGTCAGACACAGGATCGCGAAACGCAAATCCGCCGCTTCCAGGAAGGCACGGTGCCGGTCTTCCTGATCAGCCTCAAGGCGGGCGGCGTCGGCCTCAACCTCACCGCCGCCGACACCGTTATCCACTACGATCCGTGGTGGAACCCGGCGGTGGAAAACCAGGCCACCGACCGCGCCCATCGCCTCGGCCAGACCAAGCCGGTGTTTGTGTACAAGCTGATCGTCGCCGGCAGCATAGAAGAAAAGATCCTCGCCCTGCAGGAAAGAAAAGCGGCGCTGGCAGATAGCGTTCTGTCCAGCGATGGCGCCGGCGAAGTGAAATTCTCCGAAGCGGATATTCAGGCACTGCTGGCGCCCTTGCCGGCATTGAAGTGACCCGGCAGCATAAAAATGGGGCAACCCTGGAACGGCAACAATCTGCCTGTCATTGCCGCGTTACCCGCGGCGCCGTGAAAACGCCAACCCTACAACAAGCTGTTACACAAACCCTGTGCTCCAAACGCGTTCTGAAACGTCTAATCACTCAGAGAGGACGTGATCATGAAAACCATTAAAGCAATGTCTGCATTATCGATGCTGATGATTTTGGGTGGATGCGTTGTCGTACCTGCTGCACCTGGTTATTACCCAAGGTCGCAGGGCTATTACGAATACGAAGCGCCGCCTGTCTATTACGCACCTCCCGCCTATTACTATCCATCTATTGAGTTCGGAATCTATCGCGGTTGGGGCGGCAGGCATGGGGAGAGGCGTTGATCAAATCTCTTGCTGAACGCTACAATTTGGCATCGGCGGAACCTCGTTAATTTCCGTCCTGAACACCTGTATTAACGCGCCTTACGGCGGTTCCACCGACCTCGCCTCATGAAATATCCGGGCTAACGCTTTTTCGCACGAGTCGGCTTGGGACGCGCCTTTGGCAGCTCGGTCTTGGAAAAATACCAATCCACGTATTCATAGCCAGCCTTGGCGCGCGCGTCCGCATCGGCGATAGTCGTCGGCGGTGGTACCACCACCTTCTCGCCCGGCTGCCAGCCTTCGGGCGTGGCAACACAGTACCGGTCTGCGGTCTGCATTGCCGCCAGCATGCGCAGGAACTCATCCACCGAACGGCCATTGCTCATCGGGTAATACACCATCGCCTGTACTTTGGATTCCGGATCAATGAAAAATGCCGCACGCACCGTCGACGTATCACTGGCGCCGGACTGGATCATGCCGTAGTCTTGCGCGACACGCATCGACAGATCCTCGATGATGGGGAAAGGGACGTCGACGTCAAAGTTGTCGCGGATATTGCGGATCCAGGCCAGGTGGGCGAAGTTGCTGTCGATCGACAGCCCCAATAGCTCGCAACCAAGCGCCTTGAATCGGGCATGGGCGCGGGAAAAGGCGACGATCTCGGAGGTGCACACCGGGGTGAAATCCGCCGGGTGGGAGAACAGGATCAGCCATTTGCCGCGATAGTCCTCCAGCTTGCGCGGTCCCTGGGTGGTCTTGACCGAAAAGTCGGGTGCCTGTTCGTTAAGCCGTGGCAGGCTGTTTTTCCAAACGTTTTCCATGCGGTTCTCCTCTCATTCCTCGAAACGTGCGCGAATTTCCATAGGTATCGGGCCAGCCTTCATGCCTTCAGGATTGACTGGATCGCGCAAGGCCCAGACGCGCAACTCGTGTCCCTCTACTACAGTCTGATCAGCGTTGATCACGCGATGTTGCACCTGAAACAGCTTGTTGCGCCACTCGCCGATCCAACTCTCGATGATGATGTGATCGCCAAAACGCGACGGCCCAAGAAACTTCGCCGCCGCGTCCACGATCGGAAACCCCGCTAGCCGATATTGCGCCCACAGTTCCGGCCACGCCAAGCCGCGCTCTCGAAACAGGCGCTCGGTGGCACGGTCGAACCATTCGAAATACCGCGGATAGTAGACAATGCGCGCCGGATCGCAATCGGCGAAATCGACGACGAATTCGAGGCGCGATGGTTTCATGTCTGATGGGCGCGCCAAAACGCGTCGAGGGCGGCGCACATGCAGGAGACAAAGCCCGGGTCGAAGTAATAAAGACTCATTGGGCCTTATAGTCCGGTTGTCGATTGGGCGCTGCATCGGCAAATGCGGGTAATGCCAGACAGTGCTGCTCAGCTTGAAGAATCTCCGGATAGAGAGAGAGGTCGACGCCGAAACGCCGAGCGCTGGCGATCTGTGGAATTAGGTATACATCTGCGAGAGACGGCTGCGACCCGTAGCAAAAACCGCCGCGCGCCCGATCCTGACTCAACAGCCGCTCGGTCGCCTGGAAGCCTTCGTCTATCCAGCGTCGGCACCAGGCATTGACGCGCGTTTCGTCGCAGCCAAACTCCTGGCGCAGGTAGATCAGTACGCGGCGATTGTTGAGCGGGTGGATGTCGCAGCCAACAATTGCCGCCAGTGCCCGCACGCGCGCTCTGGCGTTCGCATCGGCGGGAAGCAGCGCTGGCGTCGGATAACGCTCTTCCAGCCATTCGATGATCGCCGGCGACTGCGTCAGGATTAGGTCATCGTCCACCAGAGCCGGCACCAGGCCCTGCGGATTAAGTTCCTTGAAGGCGGCGCCGAGATGCTCTTCGCTGCGCAGGTCGACCGCGACATAATCGTAGTCGAGGCCCTTCAGGTTTAGCGCAATGCGCAACCGGTGCGAGGTGCCACTGGCAAAGAAGTTGTAAAGCTGCATCGTTGATCTCCAGGCTCAGGCGGCGGCCAGACAGTTGCCGACATTCCATCCGTACAGCCACTCCATCGCATCGTAGAAGCGCTCGGGTGTACGCCCCTTCCACAGGTCGTTGCGTACCAGTCGCTCGACCCCCTTGGCGTGGTAGATACGTCCCATCTCACGCGACGACAGCACGATCCGTGCGGTCCGGGCAACCCGCGACCGCTGGTAGAGATCGAAGGCCTTGATGAAGTCGTTGCTGTTGAGGCGCAGCGCTTCGCCCAGCGTCACGCCATCTTCCAGCGCCATGCAAGCACCTTGTGCCAGGTATTGCAGCGCTGGATGCGCGGCATCGCCGAGCAGTGTCACACGTCCAAAAGACCACTGTGCGATGGGTTCACGATCGGCGGTAGCCCAACGTTTCCAGCTCTTGGGCAGGTCAATCAATCGGCGCGCCCGCGGGCAGGTATCAGTGAAGTAAGACTGCACTTCTTCGTGGCTGCCTTCGGTGACTCCCCACTCCTCCTTGTTACGGCTGTGAAAGGTCACTACGACGTTGTACTGCTCACCGCCACGCAGCGGATAGTGCACCAGATGGTAATTGGGGCCGACCCAGATGCTCGCCGCGTTCCACTGCAGATCGGCCGGGAAATCCTTTTTGTCGACGACTGCCCGATACACCACGTGGCCCGAAACGCGCGGCGGATCGCCGATGTATTGCTGGCGCACCACCGACTTGACGCCGTCGGCACCAATCAGCGCAATGCCCCGATGGATCTTACCGTGCTGGTCATAGACGGTTACGCTCTCAGCGTTTTGCTCGATACGATCCACCCGGGTCGAGGTCAGGATTTCGACACGACCGGTTTCCTGCGCACCCTCCAGCAGAGAATGGTGCACATCGACACGGTGGATCACCGCGTAGGGGTTACCGAAGCGCTTGCGGAACGCCTCGCCGGTCGGGATGCGGCCGACGAGAGTCTCATCCAGGGCATCATGCATCACCATCTCATCGGTAAACACCGAGCGGCTGCGTGCCTTATCGCCGACGCCCAGGGCATCGAAGGCGTGAAATGCGTTGGGGCCGAGCTGGATGCCGGCCCCGATTTCACCAATTTCGGGGGACTGCTCCAGCACTTTGACCGAGAAACCTTGGCGCACCAGCGCCAGCGCGGCGGCTAGGCCGCCAATGCCGCCACCGGCGACGATTACGGGAGCTTGCTGTGTCATGTATTGTCTCCTCATTGGATTGGGATAATTTGTCGTGGCCACTTCCATGACTGGTCCATGAAAATCACTCGGGCTGGCCGATGTTCAATGACACGTCTCCGACACCCTCGATATAGCCGATGATCCTGTCGCCGGATTTGACCGCGCCTACACCTTCTGGCGTACCGCTATAGATCAGATCGCCGGGTTGCAGGTGGTAAAACTTCGAGAGATCGGCAATCAGTTCGGGGATACTCCAAATCAGCTGCGAGAGATCAGCGGACTGGCGTTGCCGTCCATTGACTGCGAGTGTGATCGCGCCGGTGCCAAGCACCCCGGGTTTACCGATCGGGACAATCTCGGAGCACACAGCCGACAGTTCGAAATCCTTGCCGAGATCCCAGGGCCGGCCCTGTTCACGGGCAACCTGTTGCAGGTCGCGACGAGTCATGTCCAGGCCGGCGGCATAACCATAGATCAGGCCAGCGGCATCGGCTTCGGCAACGCGGAACCCGGCTGCGCCAATCGCCACGACGAGTTCCATCTCATATTGATAGTTGCTGGTACCGCAGGGATAGGGTACGGTGGCGCCAGATTCGACCAGGGTTGAAGCTGATTTGGTGAAGTAAAAGGGCCGGGCATTGGTCTTGTCCACCGGCACACCCATTTCGACAGCGTGGGAGTGGTAGTTTCGGCCAACGCAGAATATTCGTGACACAGGATAGCGAGCGTCGTTGCCGCGCACTGCCAGCGAATAGACGGGTGGCGGATTCCACAGGTAGTTGGGCAGATTCATCGTTGTTAAGTCTCCGAATGGTGTATCAATTGCGCACTTCGTAGATACCGAGTTTCTTGTGCAAGGGCGACTCGTCAGCAAGAAAGGCGTAGGCGGGTTGATCAGCAGAGCGGTTCTTCAGCGTCACTGGCAAGTAACCGGGGGCACAACAGGTGTCGGCTTCAGCCAGCACGAAGCGATGGTCCCCGATGACGACCTCGCTGCAACCTTCGATCTGATGCATGACCATAGCCGGCGAGCGGGCGGGGAGTGTTAGCGTTTCGCCGGGGCGCAGCATCAGTGCCGAGAATCCGAGAATGTTCTGGCAGTCGGCGCCAGTCTCCGGGTTGACATAGGCGACCTGAACCGCGTCGATTTTGGGCTGGCTGTCGGCGAGTGCTTGCAGCGCCGCACGGACTTCGGCCCAGGGATAGCGCATCATTGGGCAGGGGCTGTTGGTGCGAGCGAAAACCGGCGAAGGGACAACGCCACCCCGCAGATAGGCACGCTCGCTGGCTTCGTGGGTGACCAACTGCGCCTTGCCTTCGGTGATGTAGGAGGTTTCCAGGTAATAAACCAGCGGTAGGTCCAACACGTCGAGCCAGACCACCGGCTCCTCGCCATCATGGCCGTGTTCGTGCCAAAAGCCGGTCGGCGTCAGGATTAGGTCGCCGCGGTTCATCAGACACTTTTGGCCATCGACCGTAGTGTAAGCACCTTCTCCCTCGACGATCATCCGAACCGCGTTGGGCGTGTGGCGATGAGCCGGGGCCCATTCGCCGGGCAACAGCAACTGCATGCCGAGGTAGATAGAGGAGCTGGCTTGCATCTTCTCCAAGCCGTGACCAGGGTTCGCCAGCACCAGGACGCGTCGCTCGGCCTTTTCGATTGGGGTCAGTTCGCCGGCCTGCATCAACAGGGGGCGCAGTTCGGCGTAAGACCAGCAGATCGGTTGCGTACGGCGCGCCGGTTTGCCGGGGGGCAGCACGGCGCGGAGACTGGGCCACAGGGGAACCAGATTCTGCGCGGTCAGAGCTGCGCGGTAGCTTTCCGGCAGGTCCTCAAGCCGACCAAGTTCTTGCATTTGACCCTCCATTGCATGCCCCAATGCCTATTGTCGAAAATTGGGTTTCGATTAGGCGATCAGTAGTTTCATATCATGTTGGAACTGTATCGATGCGATATCATTCCGTCTATGCAATAAATTAAATATAAAGTATTCGAAATTCGAATAGACAGGTGGCCATGATGACTCCCGACATTCGTCAACTGAGCATCTTTGACGAGATCTACAAGACCCGCAGTGTCAGCCGCACCGCCGACTCACTCGGTCTCGGTCAGCCGGCAGTGAGCATTGCGCTGTCCAAACTGCGCCAGCATTTCGGTGATCCGCTGTTTGTCCGCACCAGCACTGGAATGGACCCGACGCCGCTCGGCGAGGAACTCGTGCAGCCGATTCGCGCTGCGCTCGCTGCGCTCGACACAGCGCTAGGGCATCGCAGTACCTTTGCGCCGGCAGAGTCGGAGCGCTGCTTTCGCATTTGCATGGCCGACATCAGCCAGCTCGTTTTGTTGCCGAAGCTATGGAGCCGGCTACGTGCTACGGCGCCCAACGTACGAATCGAGGTTGTCCCGCTGAAAGATGCCAATACGAGTGCGCAGTTGCTGGAGACTGGTACGGCCGACCTGGCGATCGGCTTCATGCCACATCTGGAGGCGGGTTTCTATCAGCAGGTGCTGTTTCGTCAACATTACGTCGTGCTGGCCAGTGCCGATCATCCGCGCATCCGCAACGGCCTCAGCCGCAAGCGGTTCGAGAGCGAGGATCACGTGGTTTTCACCACTGCCGGCACCGGCCACCAGATGATCGACCAGGAACTTGCCAAGCAAGGCATCCACCGGCGAATCGCGCTGACCATTCCGAATTTCGTCGGTGCCGCCTTCGTCATTGAGCATACTGACCTGTTGATGATCATCCCACGGCGCCTTGCAGAACTTCTGCGCGGACGAGGCGAATTCAGCATCTTCCCATTGCCATTCCAGATGCCCGATTATGCGGTCAAGCAACACTGGCATGAGCGGTATCACCACGATCCTGGCAACCGTTGGTTACGAGGGCTGATATTGGAACTGGTATCGGCAGCAGTCGGAGTGCCCCCACTAAAATGAGCAGTTTGTGAGTTGAGGCGTTAGGGCCACAATGACAATTAATTGGTAGCACGATTGCGTAATGGCTGACTGTCTGCCTCTTAACGGAACTTTTGTTTCCTTAGATGTCTGCAAATTGCCGGGAACAGCAGTTCGCTAATGTCCGGTATCGAGCAAGCAAGATAATCGGTGCGGAGTTCCATCGAACGGCTGTGGCTGAATCCAGCATGGTTACCTGGTGAAGAAGAGGAGGTTGTGTCGGTTTTGCCTTTGGGCGATTCCGACGTCCTGCGCGATGGCGTCCGTACCGACCAACTGCCGACCTTCGCGCTCCGAACAAAGCCGCCATCCGAATGACCGGTGTACTTCGGAACCTGACAGAAGGTCAATTAAAACTCGTCGGCCATTGCTGCCGGTGGCGTCGGGTCACTTTAATGGCCGGTGTCGTGGCGGTCGCCGCCATTGCCAGCGCCCTTTGTTGGAATGTGGTCACTACTCGGCCTTCTGGCATCGAGAACAACAAATGGAAATATACTTGATGAGCCGTGGCCGCGAGGCTACCCACCTTTCGGCTGCTACAATCGCTAAATGCCGCTATCGTGGAACGAGATAAGAGACCGCGCGCTTGCCTTCTCTAAAGAATGGGCGGACGAGTCGTCAGAGGACGCCGAGGCTAAGTCATTTTGGGATGCATTCTTCAATGTCTTCGGCATTACCCGTCGCCGCGTCGCCTCGTTCGAGACGCCGGTCAAAAAAGGTGACGGCAAAGGCGGCTTCATCGATCTGCTTTGGCGCGGCACTCTGCTTGTGGAGCACAAGTCTCGCGGCAAGGACCTCGACCGCGCGGAACACCAGGCGTTTGAGTATTTCTCCGGGCTCAAGGAACGCGACTTGCCACGGTTCGTCGTCGTCTCTGATTTCGCCCGAATGCGGCTCTACGACCTCGAAGAGGACAAAGAGCACGAGTTCCCGCTAAAAGACCTTCATAAGCAGATCCGCCGCTTCGGTTTCATCGCAGGCTATCAGACACGCAGCTTCGGCCAAGAGGATCCAGTCAACGTGCAAGCCGCCGAGAAGCTCGGCAAGCTGCACGACCAACTAAAGGCGTCGGGCTACGAGGGGCATGCCCTTGAAGTCTTCCTTGTCCGTTTGCTCTTCTGTGTATTCGCGGAAGACACCGCGATCTTCGAGCAACGCCAATTCACCGATTGGATAGAGCAGCGGACGGCGGACGACGGCAGCGACCTCGGCCCGCTTCTCGCCCAGCTTTTCCAAGTGCTCGACACGCCGCATGAGAAGCGACACAAGAACCTCGATGAATCTCTGGCCGCGTTCAAGTATGTCAATGGCAAGCTCTTCGCTGAGCAACTGCCGCTGACGAGCTTCGATTCTGCGATGCGCAACACCTTGCTCGAATGTGGAGCCCTGAATTGGAGCCGCATTTCTCCGGCCATATTCGGCTCACTCTTCCAGTCCATTATGGACGAGGAGGCCCGGCGCGAGCTCGGCGCGCACTACACGAACGAGACGAACATCCTCAAGGCCCTGCGGCCCTTGTTCCTCGACGCTCTCCATGAGGAGTTCGAGCGCATCCGCTACAACCCGAAGGCGCTGCCAGCTTTCCATAAGAAGCTGGCGACTACGCGCATCTTCGATCCCGCCTGCGGATGCGGAAACTTCCTTGTGATCGCCTACCGTGAGCTGCGCCTGCTTGAACTTGAATTGCTGCGGACGATAGAGCATCTGCGGCAAACGCAGCATTTGGACTTCGACCTGTCCAGCCTCGTCCAGGTGGACGTTGACCAGCTCTATGGGATAGAGATAGAGGAATTCCCCTCGCAGATTGCCCAAGTTGCCCTTTGGCTTACCGACCACCAGATGAACTTGCGCGTATCCGAGACGTTCGGCAATTACTTTGCTCGCTTACCGCTGAAGAAGGCGCCGAACATCCTCAACAAGAACGCCCTGTCCCTCGACTGGATGAATGTCATCGCCCCGGCTGATTGCTCCTACATAGTCGGCAATCCGCCGTTCGCTGGGAAGCAATAGCAAACCTCGCAACAAAAGGCGGAAGTTGCGCGCGTGTTCGCAGGCGTCAAGGGCAATGGCGTGCTCGACTACGTCTCCTGCTGGCACCGCAAAGCAATCAGCCACATGACCGCGAACCCCGCGATCAGGACGGCGTTTGTGTCCACCAACTCGATCACACAAGGCGAGCAAGTAGGCGTTCTTTGGAGCGAGCTTTACAGGCTCGGCGCCAAGATACATTTCGCGCACCGGACCTTCCAGTGGTCCTCGGAAGCCCGCGGCAAGGCGGCAGTCCATTGCGTCATCATCGGCTTCGCCCTCCATGACGGGGTGGCGAAGACTCTTTTCGATTACGAGACCCTGCAGGGAGAGCCCCACGCGCTCAAAGTCAGCAATATCAACCCATATCTCGTAGAAGGCGACGACAACTTCCTCACGAAGCGCCGCAGCCACTTTAAACCTAGCGTCCCTGCGATCGCTTTTGGCAGCATGCCGAACGATGGGGGGCATCTTCTGCTCGACCCCGAGCAGAAGAAGTCCCTGGTGGCTGAAGAGCGGAAGGCAGAACCATGGCTGCGCCTCATCCTTGGCAGCGAAGAGTTCATCAACGGAATTGAGCGCTGGTGTCTTTGGCTCAATGGAATATCGCCAGCTGAGTTGCGATCCCTTCCCCTTGTCAAAGGCCGTTTAGAGAAGGTCAGGGAGCATCGGGCGGCGAGCCCTAGAGAGGCGACTCAGGCCCTAGCTGCCACGCCGACCTTGTTTGGTGAGATCCGCCAGCCATCGGGAACCTATCTAGCGATTCCCAAGACATCCTCGGAGCGCCGCGCCTATATCCCGATAGGATTTCTGCCGCAGGCCATCATCGCGAATACGGAACTGTTCACGATCGCGGATGCCGGGTTGTTTCACTTCGGCGTTTTGACTTCCCTGATGCATATGGCTTGGGTTCGGGCTGTCTGCGGGCGCCTCAAGAGCGACTACCGTTACTCCGCCGGTATTGTTTACAACAACTTTCCGTGGCCGGAGCCGGACGAGAAGCAAACCGTGGCTGTGGAGAAAGCCGCCCAAGAGGTTCTCAATGCGAGGTCAAGATATCCAGCGTCGACTTTCGCCGATCTATACGACCCCTTGGCGATGCCTCCGGACCTCAGCGCCGCCCATCGATCGCTCGACAAAGCGGTGGACGCAGCCTATGGGAAGAAATCATTCGCAAGCGAAGCAGAACGCGTCGCTTTCTTGTTTAAGCGATACGAGTCGTTGACTTCGCTTTTGTCTGCCGCGGCGAAGAAAAAGAAGAAATAGCGCCTACGGCTGCTGATTGAATCGTTGCTGCCGTTGGCAATAACATATCCCAATGACCGTAGCGGCCGAGTTCCGGACTTATTGCTTGCCAGCGACTCGGCACACTTAGAGTTACTCATTTCGAGCTTGAAAAAGAAAGGGCCGGAAATGTTCCGGCCCTTTGGTTCTATTGCATTCCTACTTATTAGCTACAAGACCCGCTTGGTCATGACCTTTTTTTCTATGTAGTAAGCGGAAACCCGCATGGTTACTTGGTGGAGAAGAGGAGGATCGAACTCCCGACCTTCGCATTGCGAACGCGACGCTCTCCCAGCTGAGCTACTTCCCCGAAAAGAGGCGCGCAGTATAGCAAAACGACCACGGGGTCGCCGCCCGAACTTTTGTCCCCTTCGGCTTTGCTCAGGACAGGCTCGGGGCAAATGACGTTTATTGACCACTCGACCCGAACGCTGCTCGTCCCAGCCGGTCATTGACCGCGGTCCATTCCGACCCCTGCGGTGGCGCTTCGACGAGGATGAGATCGACGCCCGCCTGATCGAGCGTACGCAGATTAAGGTAGAGGTCGTGCGCGTACTGGCCGGCCGCGCTGGATGCTTGCCGCCACAGCAGACGCTCATGCGCGGCGAATGGGTGCACGGAGAGCACGGCGATGCGCCGGCCGGCATGCATACAGCGTTCGACTTCGGCTGCCAGCGTGGCGGCGGGTACAAGACGCATAGGGGTGGCAGGGGCGTAGTGCGCGGCGAGTGAACCGGGGGCACGGGGGGCTGAAGTCGCTGGATTCCCGCCTGCGCGGGAATGACGGTTTTGTTCAGGACGAACGGTTATCCCCTCTCCCGCCGCTTCATGGCACCCTCTCCCGCCAGGTGCGAGGGGAAAACTTCGATGCAGCGCCTGCGCGATCTGTTCCGCGCTGATGATGCCGGGGCGCAGGATGACGGGTTCGTCGCGCGAGAGATCGACGATGGTCGATTCGATGCCGACCGTGCACGGCCCGCCGTCGAGCACCAGCGCCACCGCAGCGCCGAGTTCATCGCGCACATGCTGCGCGCTGGTGGGACTGATGCGGCCGAAGCGATTGGCCGAGGGTGCGGCCAATCCGCTGCCGCCCGCGCCGTTGAACATCGTGAGCAGTTGCAAGGCGAGCGGATGGTTGGGGATGCGCAAACCCACGGTATCCTGGCCGCCGGTAACGAGATCGGGTACGTTGGGCTGGCGCTTGAGAATCAGGGTCAGCGGGCCGGGCCAGAAGGCCTTGGCCAATAGATGCGCCGCGTCCGGGATTTCGCGCGCCCATTGGCCGAGATGCGAGATATCGGCGATATGCACGATGAGCGGGTGGTCGGCGGGGCGGCCCTTCGCGGCAAAAATTTTCGCCAGCGCCACGGGGTTACCGGCATCGGCGCCGAGGCCGTACACCGTCTCGGTCGGGAAGGCGACGAGTTCGCCGGCGCGCAGCAGTTCCACCGCGCGCAGCAATTCAGTCTCGCGCATGGCGGTCGCGATCAGGGCAGGTCGGTCAGTTTTTTCGCCAGCACTTTCTCGGTCTGCGCGCGGCGGAATTTATCCAGCTTTGCTGCGAGTTTGGCATCGCCCAGCGCCAGCATGGCGACGGCGAACAACGCGGCATTGATGGCGCCGGCTTCGCCGATGGCGAAAGTGGCGACGGGAATGCCGGCGGGCATCTGCACCATGGCCAGCAGGGAATCGAGGCCCTGCAAATGCTTGGAGGGCATCGGCACTGCCAGCACCGGCAGTTGGGTTTTCGCGGCCAGCACGCCGGCCAGATGCGCGGCGCCGCCGGCGGCGCCGATCAGCACCTTGAGGCCGCGTTCGGCGGCACCGCTGGCGTAGTCGAGTGCCTCGTCCGGCGTGCGGTGCGCCGAGAGCACCTTGGCTTCGTAAGGAACACCGAACTGCTTGAGGGTCGCGGCGGCGGCACGCAACAGCGGCCAATCGTTATCCGAACCCATGACAATGCCAATGAGGGGGTGGCTCATTTCAGTGTCCTTTCAGCCGATTCGAGGGTATTGGTGAGCAGCATGGTAATGGTCATCGGGCCGACGCCGCCCGGCACCGGCGTGATCAGGCCGGCCACTTCCTTGGCCGATTCGAAATCGACGTCGCCGCAGAGCTTGCCTTCGGGCGTGCGGTTGATGCCGACGTCAATCACGGTGGCGCCGGGCTTGATCATGTCGCCGGTGATCATTCTCGCGCGACCGACCGCGGCGACCAGTATGTCGGCGCGGCGCGTGTGAAAGGCGAGATCCTTCGATTGCGAGTGGCAGACGGTGACGGTGCAGCTCTTGGCCAGCAACAGCATGGCCATCGGCTTGCCGACGATGTTGCTGCGACCGACGATGACGGCTTCGGCGCCTTTCAACACGACTTTCCCGCGCTCGAGCATTTTTATGACGCCGTAGGGGGTGCAGGGAATGAAGCGCGGATTGCCCTGCATCAGCGCGCCGACGTTCTCGGCATGAAAACCGTCGACATCCTTTTCCGGCGCGATGGCTTCGAGCACGACATCGGCATCAAACTGTTTCGGCAGCGGCAACTGCACCAGGATGCCATGCACGGTGGGATCGGCATTGAGTTCGGCGATGCGCGCCAGCACCACGGCCGGATCGACAGCAGCGGGATAGACATCCTTGATCGAACGCAGGCCGGTCTTTTCGCAACCCGCGACCTTGTTGCGCACATAGACGGCCGAGGCGGGATCTTCGCCGACCAGGATCACCGCCAGACAGGGAGTGATGCCGCGCGCCTTGAGTGCCGCCGCGCGCACTGCCAGTTCCTCACGCAACAGGGCGGAGATGGCATTGCCATCGAGAATTCGTGCGGTCATGATAAGTGAATATTTAAAAAAAATTAACCCATGCGGAAAACCATTCCAGGCACAGGGTTAGTTGCCCAATTATCTCGTTTCGCGGGCTGCTCGTCCAGCATTATCGGCAGACCAAGAATAGGTTAAGCTCGGCCCTGCAATAGCCCACAAGGAGATTTGCGAATGGCCGCATTATTTGACCCCGCGTTGCCGTCTACCGATGGTGACGCGGAAGAAACGCGTGAATGGATCGACGCTCTGGAAGCCGTCATTGAACATGAAGGACCCGAGCGCGCGCATTACCTGATCGAGCAACTGATCCAGACCGGCCACCGTGCCGGCATCAACATCGCCTACTCGGCGACTACCGATTACATCAACACCATCCCCGTTGACCAGCAGGCCACGATGCCGGGCGACTACGAGATCGAGCACAGGATCCGCTCCTATGTGCGCTGGAACGCGTTGGCCATGGTGCTGCGCGCGAACCGCAACCATTCGGGGCTGGGCGGGCATATCGCCAGTTTTGCTTCCGCCGCCACGCTGTTCGATGTCGGCTACAACCATTTCTGGCATGCGCCTTCCGCGAATCACGGCGGCGACTTGGTGTTCTTCCAGGGACACTCGTCGCCCGGCGTTTACTCCCGCGCCTTCATGCTCGGCGGCGTTTCCGAAGAACAGTTGGACAACTTCCGCCGCGAAGTGGATGGCAAGGGTCTCTCGTCTTACCCGCATCCGTGGCTGATGCCGTACTTCTGGCAATTCCCCACCGTGTCAATGGGACTGGGGCCGCTGCAGGCTATCTACCAGGCGCGTTTCATGAAGTACCTGCAGGACCGCGGCCTGACGCAAACGGAAGGCCGCAAGGTGTGGGCCTTCATGGGCGACGGGGAAATGGACGAGCCCGAGTCGTTGGGCGCCATCGGCATGGCCGGGCGCGAGAAACTCGACAATTTGATCTTCGTGGTGAACTGCAATCTGCAACGCCTCGACGGCCCGGTGCGCGGCAACGGCAAGATCATCCAGGAACTCGAATCGGATTTTCGCGGTGCCGGCTGGAACGTCATCAAGGTCATCTGGGGCGGCGACTGGGACTCATTGCTGGCGCAGGACAAGAACGGCCTGCTGCGACAGCTCATGATGGAATGCATCGACGGCGACTACCAGAACTTCAAGGCGCGCGACGGCGCTTATGTGCGCGAGCACTTTTTCGGCAGATACCCGGAGCTGGCAAAAATGGTCGCCAACTGGACCGACCAGGACATCAGGCGGCTTAACCGCGGCGGCCACGATCCGCGCAAGGTGTACGCGGCCTATCACGCTGCGGTGAACCACCGCAGCCAACCCACGGTGATTCTGGCCAAGACCATCAAGGGTTATGGCATGGGTGATTCGGGCGAAGCGCAGAACATCACGCATCAGCAGAAAAAAATGGGGCCCGATGCGTTGCGTGGATTCCGCGATCGCTTCAAGTTGCCGATCAAGGATGAAGATATCGAGAAACTGCCCTATCTGAAGTTTGCCGAAGACTCGCCCGAGTTCCGCTACATGAAGGAACGGCGTGAGGCCCTGGGTGGCATTCTCGCCAGGCGCAAGCGCCGCGTCGATCCGTTGCCGGTGCCGCCGCTCAGCGCCTTCGATACCATGCTCAAGGCCTCGGGCGAGGGCCGCGAATTCTCCAGCACCATGGCCTTCGTCCGCATCCTGCAAGTCATGCTGCGCGACAAGGCCATCGGCAAGCGCGTGGTGCCCATCGTGGCGGATGAATCGCGCACTTTCGGCATGGAGGGAATGTTCCGCCAGATCGGCATCTGGAATCAGGAAGGCCAGAAATATGTGCCGCAGGATGCCGACCTGTTGATGTTCTACAGGGAATCGAAAGACGGCCAGATTTTGCAGGAAGGCATCAACGAACCCGGTGCCATGGCCAGCTGGATCGCCGCCGCCACCGCTTATTCGACCCACGGCGTGCAGATGATTCCGGTCTACATCTTCTATTCGATGTTCGGCATGCAGCGCACCATGGATCTGGTGTGGGCGGCCGGCGACCAGCGTTCGCGCGGCTTCCTCATCGGCGGCACCTCGGGCCGCACCACGCTCAACGGCGAAGGCCTGCAGCACGAGGACGGCCACAGCCACGTGCTGGCCGGCGTGGTTCCCAACTGCATTGCCTACGACCCTACCTTCGCTTACGAGGTCGCGGTCATCGTGCAGGACGGCCTGCGCCGCATGGTGGCGGAACAGGAGGATGTGTTCTATTACATCACGGTGATGAACGAGAACTACGAACATCCGGCGCTGCCGGAGGGCGCGGAAGCGGACATTCTCAAGGGCATGTATTCATTCCGCAAGGGCGTCGCGGCCAAGGGGCCCAAGAGTCCACAGGTGCAACTGCTCGGCAGCGGCAGCATTTTCCGCGAGGCCGTTGCCGCCGCCGACCTGCTGAAACAGGATTGGGGCGTCGCGGCTGATCTCTGGTCCTGCCCCAGCTTCACCGAACTGGCGCGCGATGGCCACGACGTGGAACGCTGGAACCGCCTGCATCCCGACAGCAAACAGCGCGTCGCTCATGTCACTCATTGCCTCGCGTCAACGCAGGGTCCGGTGATTGCCGCCACCGATTATGTGCACCTGTTCGCCGACCAGATTCGCGCTTTTGTGCCGCGCCGCTATGTGGTACTCGGTACCGATGGTTTCGGCCGTTCCGATACGCGCGAAAAGCTGCGCCATTTTTTCGAGGTCGACCGTTACTGGATTACGCTCGCCGCACTAAAGGCACTGGTCGAGGAAGGTGCGCTCAAGTCGCAGGTGGTGAAGGAAGCCATCAAGAAATACGGTCTCAACGCCGAGAAGCCGAATCCGGTGGGAGTCTGACATGGGCGCAACCATCGAAATCAAGGTACCGGACATCGGTGACTTCAAGGATGTCCCCGTCATCGACATTCTGGTCAAAGCGGGAGATACGGTCGCCGCCGAGCAATCGCTGATCACGCTGGAATCGGACAAGGCGACCGTCGATGTGCCAACGCCGTTGGCCGGTACGGTGAAGGAGCTAAAAGTGAACCTCGGCGACAAGCTGTCCGAGGGCAGTCTGGTGTTGCTGCTTGAACCAGGCGAGGGGGCCGCTAAAACTCCTGCACCTCCTGCACCAGCGGAGGTTGCTGCTCCGCAAGCCGTCAAGACGCCGCCGCCAAAGCAACCGGTACCGCAGACCGCGCCGGCGGTTGCCGCCCCAGCGGCAATACCTGCGGCGGCAGCCAGTGGCCCAAGCGGCCTCAAGCCCCATGCCAGCCCATCGGTGCGCGCTTTGGCACGCGAACTCGGCGTCAACCTTGCGCTGCTGACCGGCAACGGGCCCAAGGGGCGTATTACTGCCGACGATGTCAAGGGCTATGTCAAGCGCACGCTAAGTTCGGCTGCTGCGGCCGTGCCCGCAACAGCCGGCGGCGGACTTGACCTGTTGCCATGGCCGAAGATCGACTTCAGCAAGTTTGGCCCGGTCGAGGCGCAGCCGCTGTCGCGCATCCAGAAACTTTCCGGCGCCAATCTCGCGCGCAACTGGGTATTGATTCCCCACGTCACGCAGTTCGATGCCGCTGACATCACCGAACTCGAAGCGTTTCGCATGGAATCGAACAAGCTCACAAGTCAATCGCCGGGCCGCCCCAGGATTGACTTGGCCCCCACGGGGGGCGGCTCAGACCAAAAATCTGAGCCGGGGGCACAGCCAACCGAGGCCGGCGGCGCGAAGCTGACCATGCTCGCCTTCCTGATCAAGGCCAGCGTGCTGATGCTGAAGCAGTTTCCCAATTTCAATGCCTCGCTTGACGGCGACACCCTGGTATTGAAGCGCTATTACCACATCGGCTTCGCCGCCGACACGCCGCAGGGACTGGTGGTGCCGGTGATCCGCGACGCCGACCGGAAGAGCGTGTTCGAGATCGCGGGGGAAGCCGCCGCGCTGGCGAAGAAGGCACGCGACGGCAAACTGAGTGGAGCCGAGATGCAGGGTGGCTGCTTCAGCATATCGAGCCTCGGCGGCATCGGCGGCACCAGCTTCACGCCTATCATCAACGCGCCCGAAGTGGCGATTCTCGGTGTCTCGAAAAGCGAAATGCAGCCACGCTGGAATGGCAGGGAGTTCGTGCCGCGCCTGATGCTGCCGCTCTCGCTATCCTATGACCACCGCGTTATTGACGGCGCCGCTGCCGCGCGCTTTTGCAAAAAACTGGCCGCATTGCTGGCCGAAACCGGAAAGCTGCTGGCATGAGCACGACAGAAGTCAAGGTACCCCACATCGGCGATTTCGCCGATGTGCCGGTGATCGAGGTTTTGGTCAAGGTTGGCGACAGGGTCAACGCCGAGGACAGCCTGATCACGCTGGAATCGGACAAGGCAACGCTGGACATTCCGGCGCCCGCGGCCGGCACGATAAAGGAAATCAGGGTCAAGCCCGGCGACAAGGTCAAGGAAGGCAGTTTGATTATGCTGCTCGATACCGAGGCTGCAAGCGCGACAAAAACGGAAGCGCGGCAAGCCGCTCCCGCGGCTGTGCCCGTGACACCGGCTGCCATTCCTTCTGCTGCTGCCAGCTTTGCTGGCAAGGCCGATATTGAGATCGACCTCGTCGTGCTTGGCGCCGGACCTGGCGGTTATTCCGCCGCCTTTCGCGCCGCCGATCTCGGCCTTAAGGTGGTGCTGGTCGAACGTTATCCGACGTTGGGCGGCGTCTGTCTCAATGTCGGTTGCATTCCCTCGAAGGCGCTGCTGCATGTGGCGGCCGTGATGGAAGAAGCCGCGCATTTCGCCGCCCTTGGCGTCGATTTCAACACGCCGAAAGTTGATCTGGACAAGCTGCGCGCACACAAGGACAAGGTCGTTGAGAAATTGACTTCCGGACTTTCCGGCATGGCCAAGGCGCGCAAGGTGCAGGTGCTAGAGGGTGTCGGCAAGTTCGCCGATCCGCATCATCTGGCCGTGGCGACCGATGCCGGCGTCAAGGTGGTGAAGTTCGCGCAAGCCATCATCGCCGCCGGTTCGCAGGCGGTGAAGCTGCCCTTCATCCCGGGCGATCCGCGCATCGTCGATTCCACCGGCGCGCTCGAACTCGCGGCCGTGCCGAAACAGATGCTGGTGATCGGCGGCGGCATCATCGGCCTTGAAATGGCGACGGTGTACTCGACCCTGGGTGCGCGTATTTCGGTGGTGGAAATGCTCGATGGCCTGATGACGGGTGTCGATCGCGACCTGGTCAAGGTCTGGGAAAAGCGCAATGCACCGCGTTTCGACAAGGTCATGCTGAAAACGAAAACAACGAAGGTCGAAGCAAAGACCGGCGGCATCTGGGTAACCTTCGAGGGCGAACAGGCACCCGCCGCGCCGCAATGCTACGACCTGGTGCTGGTCGCCGCCGGGCGCAGCCCGAATGGCAAAAAGCTCGATGCCGATAAAGCTGGCGTCAATGTCGACGCACGCGGCTTCATCGCCGTCGATTCGCAACTGCGCACCAATGTGCCGCACATTTTCGCCATCGGCGATATCGTCGGCCAACCCATGCTGGCGCACAAAGCCGTGCATGAAGGCCATGTCGCGGCCGAAGCAGCAGCCGGACACAAGAGTCACTTCGATGCTGTCGTGATTCCGTCGGTGGCCTACACCGACCCCGAGGTCGCCTGGGTTGGCGTCACTGAAGACCAAGCCAGGGCCGAAGGCCGCAGCATCAGCAAGGGTTTGTTCCCCTGGGCCGCCTCGGGCCGCGCCATCGCCAACGGCGCCGACTACGGCTTCACCAAACTGCTGTTCGATGCCGAGACCAAACGCATTATCGGCGGCGGCATCGTCGGCCCCAGCGCGGGCGACATCATCGGCGAGATCGCGCTGGCGATCGAGATGGGCGCCGATGCCGAAGACATCGGCAAGACCATTCACCCGCACCCGACGCTGGGCGAAACCGTCGGCCTTGCCGCTGAAGTCGCGCACGGCAGCTGCACCGACCTGCCGCCGCCGCGCAGAAAATAGCTTTTCTCAGGGACTGCAATTTGTTGCCCGCACAGGAGCTTGCCTCCTGTGCGGGCAGGCAGGACCTGCCTTTGCCGTCTTGGCTAAATGACGGAAGAAAAGAAGTGGAAACGGTTTCGTCCCAGACGTTTGGCTTCGTACATCGCAAAGTCGGCGCACTTGATCAGGATCGCAACATCCCGCGCATCGTTTGGATGGACAGCAATGCCGATGCTGCCCGAGACAAGAGCCGTCGCTTCGCCGAGCCGGAACGGTTCGGCCAGTTTGAGCAGCAGTTCGCCGGCAACGCGTTCCGCACTGCCGATGTCCTCCAGACTGCCCAGGATGATGACGAATTCATCGCCGCCATAGCGGCCCACCGTGTCTGACTCGCGCACGCAGTTCACCAGGCGCTGGGCGGCTTCCTTGAGCAGATCATCGCCCGCCTGATGACCAAGGGTGTCGTTCACCTCCTTGAAATGATCCAGGTCGATGAAAAGCAGCGCCAAGGGGATGCCTTCTCGGTTCGATACCTTGATCTCGTGCTCCAGGCGGTCGAATACCATGCGCCGGTTGGGTAGCCCGGTCAAGGTGTCGAAGCTGGCCTGTCGCCAGATGAGTTCCTCGGATTTCTTTTTCTCGGTAATGTCACGTGCGATACAGAACAGGGCGGTAACGTTGCCTATTTCATCAAACAAGGGACCCTTGGTGATATGAAGGGTGACCACTTCTCCAGTTGCTGCCGTTATTTTTTGCTCATAAGTCCTGACCTTGCCGGAGGCCATGACGAGTTGATCGGCAGCCATCACCTCCCTGGCTTCTTCATGGGACAACAAAAAAGTGTCATCCTTGCCGATAACCTCGTTGATGCTCTTTCCCGCAAGTTTGGCACCTGCCGAATTGAATAGCGTATAGCGGCCATTTGCGTCCTTGACATATATGACATCGGAAGTCCCCTCGATGACCGAGTGAATCAGGTCTTTGCTTTTCTTGAGCTCCGCGGCCTGACTCTGCACCAGGGCCTTTTCGGTTTTCAGGCGGTGGTTAACCCGCAGCAGGCGTAGCCAGAGCAGCAGGAAAACCCCCGCCGCGGTCAATCCCGCCACAATTAACCAGAAGTATTTTTTCCAGACATCTTGCGGAGTAAAGACCGGCGTTCCGCCAAAGGGCGGCATGCGCAGTTCTTGCAACATGCCCTCCACGGGAGAGTAGTTCGCGGAAACATTGAACCCGTAAATATGCAAATCCCGGGTGAGAGCGGCATTCTCATCAAGACTGAGCAGGAAAGCCGCGACTTTGCGCATCAAATTCCGGTCAGTATGGGCCAGGGCGGCAACGGGCCATTCGGGGTAGAGCCGCGTCGACGTTTGGAAGGGAAAATCTGTACCCCATCTGTTAAGGACAGTAATCCCGGCAAGATCCAGTTTGCCTTTTTTGGCAAGACTTTCGAGTACGCCGGTGCGCACAAAGCCGGCATCCGCCTGGCCCAGGAGGATGGCATCGACCACATTGTCATGGGACAGGTCGGTCAGCGCAAACTGGACATCCTGCGGCATGCGCAAGCCTTTTTGGGCAAGCTCATAGGCCTGGATCTGGTAGCCATCCCAGGATTCGGTGGAGACGATCGCCACGGTCTTGCCGCGCAAATCCTCCAGCTTGCGGATATCGGTCCTGGAGGCGGGGGTAAAGATGACACCGCCAGTTGCGGTAACCGGCTTGTCCTGCTCCCGGCTGATCAATGTGGCGAGCGGTGCGGAGAGGCCATTGCGGTGCTGCATCAGTACATAGTCGCCGGGATTGGTGAGAACGAAATCCACATTCCGCGCCGTGACAGCGGCGCGCATTTGTTCGTGATCGTAGGCATCAATGGCAAATGCATACCCTGGAATGGCCTGGCTGAGCGCCGTTGCCAACGGAGCCCACTGCGCCTGCACCTTCGGCTTGGACTGGTAAGCGAGGATGCCGATCCTGATCTGTTGCTGAGCGCAAGCCAGCCCTGCCATCAGGAGCAGACAGCAGGCGGCAAGCCAGCTTCGAACCATCGCGTTCATGAAGTCTCTGGTTCGGGCAGATATTCCGGCCGCAACAGCCCATCCACATTAGCCTGCCTGTGCAGGAGGCCGGCCTGGCACAGCGTAGCGCAAATTACCTTGACGCTCTTCAACAACTCAGGGGGAGATGCCGCGAGCAAGCGGATATTGTCGTTGAGACCGGGCAGCACCAGTCCCCTGAATGCCGCCATTACCTGTTCGTGCGGCAGCTTCAGATGTTGCGCCATGCGGTAGGACGCGTCATCCGGATCGGTGTTGATATGGCGCAGGGCGCGCAGATGCGTCGCCACCAGATGATGCAGTGCGTCGGCATGGGCGCGGTCCAGCAGCGGGGTTCGCACCTCCAGCACATCGAGAATCAAGTCAGGAGTCCTGCGGCTGTCAAACAACCGGTTCGCTCCCATTGCCAGGATTCTGGTGGCGGCAGGCTCAGAGGTTACCGCCACATCAATGTCGCCGTGTTCCCAAGCGTCCACATGATGGTCACCCGGGAGCGAAACCGGCCGGATATCTCCCATCCCGAGTCCGGCCACTCGCAGCACTTCATAGAGCATCAGCGCCCCCAGTGCCCCGTCCTCGACACCTATCCTGCGCCCCTTGATGCCGGCGAGGGTTTTGATTTCGGGGCGTACCAGCAACATGTCGGCCCCGGCAGAGATATCGCAGACCAGCAGCACCGAAAGCGGAATGCCGTTTTCCCGGGCGCGCAATACCTTGTCCAGCGTTAAATAGGCGCCGTCGATCCTGCCCGCTGCAAGCAGTTTCAGGGAATCGCTGGCAGAGCCGGTTTCAACCAGCCTGACCTGCTTCTCGTCCAGCCAACCCAATGTGCGCGCCAAGGGAAGGGGCTCATAGCCAGGCCAGACATACAGGCCAATCGTAACTGGTTCGACATTAAATTCGCACGACGACAACAGCGGGCCGCAAGCCAGCGTCCCCAGATGGGCTATGAATTTGCGGCGCGGCAACAACGCCTTATTCAGGACATCCATGCCATGATTATAGCCAGATTATAATTAGGGCATATTCAATGCAAATATGGACCGGACTGGGCGGATAAGTAACCCTGATTCATTCTGTAGAATCGCCCCAACGCGCATCGTCGCCAGCGTCACGCCAAGACAGAAAAAGGCGCAAGGGCATGAAGTCTTGCCCCCTCGCGGTGGAGGTGACAACCGGTTCGCTGCGCTCGATTAAAACAAGTCACTTCGTTTTACGTTCTTTCACGCGAACACCAGGAGCCGATATGACCCAGGACGAACTCAAGCAAGCCGTCGCGCGCGCCGCACGGGATTATGTCGCCGATCACATTCCCGCCGGCGCCATCATCGGTGTCGGTACCGGCTCGACGGCGAACTTCTTCATTGACGAACTAGCCGCCATCAAGAGCCGCCTCGAGGGCGCGGTCGCCAGTTCGGAAGCGACCCGGCAGCGGCTGGAAAAATACGGCATCCCGGTCTTCGATCTCAACGACGTGTCGGAGATGCCGGTGTATGTCGATGGCGCCGATGAGATCAACGACAAACTGGAAATGATCAAGGGCGGCGGCGGCGCACTCACGCGCGAGAAAATCGTGGCCGCCGTGGCCACGACTTTTGTCTGTGTCTGCGATCAGAGCAAACTGGTCAGGACGTTGGGAAAATTCCCGCTCCCCGTGGAAGTGATCCCGATGGCGCGCTCCCAGGTCGCGCGCGCTCTCACCAAACTCGGCGGCCAACCCCGGCTGCGCCAAGGCTTCGTCACCGACAACGGCAATGTCATTATCGACGTGCATGGACTCAGCATCGGAAACGCGGTAGCCCTGGAGACCGAACTGAATCAAATCGCCGGCGTGGTCTGCAACGGATTATTCGCCCGGCAGGGTGCGGATGTGTTGCTGCTTGCGGCGGCCGAAGGCGTTAAAACGCTGACGCGCGGGCGCTGAAGCGAGGGCAGCGATTGCTGCCCTCGGCGCTTCAGGCGCGAACTTATTTGACGATCTGGTTCAGTTCGCCCTTCTTGTAGCGCTCGGCCATTTTGTCCAGCGGCACCGCCTTGATCTTGCTCGCCTGGCCGGCGCAGCCGAACTGCTGGTAACGCGCGAGACAGATTTTCTTCGCCGCTTCGCGGGCCGGCTTGAGGTAATCGCGCGGATCGAACTTGGAAGGGTTCTCGACGAAGTAGCGGCGAATGGCGCCGGTCATGGCGAGCCGGATGTCGGTGTCGATATTGATCTTGCGTACGCCGTGCTTGATGCCTTCCTGGATTTCCTCCACCGGCACGCCGTAGGTCTCCTTCATGTCGCCGCCGAACTGGCGAATCTCGGCCAGCAGTTCCTGCGGCACCGAGGATGACCCATGCATGACGAGGTGGGTGTTCGGGATGCGGGCGTGGATTTCCTTGATGCGGCTGATGGCGAGGATGTCGCCAGTGGGCTTCTTGGTGAACTTGTAGGCGCCGTGCGAGGTGCCGATGGCGATGGCGAGCGCGTCGCATTGCGTCTTCTTGACGAAGTCGGCAGCCTGTTCCGGATCGGTCAGCAGCATCTCCTTGGTCATGGTGCCTTCGGCGCCGTGACCATCTTCCTTGTCGCCCTTCATGGTTTCGAGCGAGCCGAGGCAGCCCAGTTCGGCTTCGACGGTGACGCCGATGGCATGGGCGATATCGACCACCTTGCGCGAGGTGTCGACGTTGTATTCGTAGCTGGAGACGCTCTTGCCGTCTTCCATCAGCGAGCCGTCCATCATCACGCTGGTGAAGCCGGAGCGGATGGCGGCGAGGCATACCGCAGGCGACTGGCCGTGATCCTGGTGCATGACGATGGGGATGTTGGGATAGGCCTCCAGCGCGGCCAGGATCTGGTGACGCAGAAAGGGCTCGCCGGCATATTTGCGCGCGCCGGCGCTGGCCTGCATGATGACCGGTGCATCGAGTTCACTGGCGGCCTCCATGATGGCCCACACCTGTTCCATGTTGTTGACGTTGAAGGCAGGCAGGCCGTAATTGTTTTCAGCAGCGTGGTCGAGCAGTTGGCGCATGGAAACGAAAGGCATGATGTTCTCCTAAAAAAGTGTGGAGCTAATGAACCGGTCGGGACTCGCCGACCTTGACGATTTTAAGGCTGTTGGTGCCACCGGCCTGGCCGATCGGTTCGCCGATGGTGAGCACGATCAGGTCGCCGGGCTTGACCGCGCCGGCCCCGATCAGCGCCGCCTCCGCCAGTTGCAGCAGCTCTTCGCGATCCTTGTCGGCATATTCGAGCAGGATCGGCGTGACATCGCGAAACAGGCTGACCCGGTAGCGCGTGCGCGCCTGGGTGGTCAGCGCGTAGATCGGCACGCCGCAGTTGAGGCGCGACATCCACAGCGCCGTCGCGCCGGACTCGGTGAGTGCGGCGATGGCCT
The DNA here is from genome assembly GCF_907163265.1 of Georgfuchsia toluolica. Taxonomy (NCBI): domain Bacteria; kingdom Pseudomonadati; phylum Pseudomonadota; class Betaproteobacteria; order Nitrosomonadales; family Sterolibacteriaceae; genus Georgfuchsia; species Georgfuchsia toluolica. The sequence continues at coordinate 2,577,976 of NZ_CAJQUM010000001.1, read as the reverse complement.
TGATGTCGAGATGATAGGCGGTAAACAGCGCGGCCATGGCGATCGACTGGTCGATGCGGGTAAATATGCGATTGAGAAAGTCCTTGTCGAGCGAGACCTCCCTCGACTTTTCCGCCGCGACGCAAACGCGCGCCATGGCTTCGACGGTCTGCACCGGATAGTCGCCGGAAGCAGTTTCGGCCGAGAGCATCACCGCATCGGTGCCGTCGAGCACGGCATTGGCGACATCGGAGACCTCGGCCCGCGTCGGCACCGGACTGTGGATCATCGACTCCATCATCTGCGTTGCGGTGATGACGAACTTGTTGTGTTCGCGCGCACTGCGAATGATGCGTTTTTGCAGGGCGGGGACTGCCGCGTCTCCGACTTCGACCGCGAGATCGCCGCGTGCCACCATCACGCCGTCGGTGGCGTCAAGAATGTCTTCCAGATTGGCAATCGCCTCCACTCTTTCAATCTTCGCAACCACCAGCGCATCGGAACCGGCGGCGGTGAGGAATTCGTGCGCCTGACGCATGTCGCTGCCCGTCTTGGGGAAGGAAACGGCGACAAAATCAACGTTCAGTTCAGCAGCGGTCTTGATGTCCTCGATGTCCTTTGCTGTCAGTGCCGGCGCCGAGAGGCCGCCACCCTGCTTGTTGATGCCCTTGTTGTTCGACAGTTCGCCAGCATGGCGATTGCGGCAGAAGATTTGCCCGCCTTCGATGCGCTCGATGTCCATTACCACGCGACCGTCGTCGAACAGCAGCACGTCACCGACGGCGACATCCCTGATCAACTCGGGGTAGTCGAGGCCGACACGTTCCGCATTTCCCATTTTGCATGACGTGTCGAGAATGAAGATCTGCCCGGCCGCGATCTGGATCGGCCCGTTGGCGAACTTTCCGATGCGGATCTTCGGCCCCTGCAGGTCGGCCATCACGCCGACCGTGCGATTCCGCTCCTTGCAAATATCGCGCAGAAATTCGATGCGACGTCGATGATCGTCCACCGTGCCGTGGGAAAAATTCAGCCGTACCACGTTGACGCCTGCCGCCACCAACGCCGCCAGCGATTCACGGTCCGAGGAAGCGGGGCCGAGCGTGGCGACGATTTTGGTGGCGCGTTGCATGGTCTATCTACTTGGCGGCACGCTGCTCAAGTATTTCTACCGCAGGCAATGTCTTGCCTTCGAGGAATTCGAGGAAGGCGCCGCCGGCAGTCGAAATGTAGGACACCTTGTCGTAGATGCCATATTTCTGGATGGCGGCGATGGTGTCGCCACCGCCGGCCAGGGTGAAGGCCCTGGTCTCGGCAATCGCCTTGGCGATCTTCTTCGTTCCCTCGCCGAACTGGTCAAACTCGAACACGCCGACCGGGCCGTTCCACACAACCGTGCCGGCCTGCATGATGATATCGGCCAGCTCCTGCGCGCTCTTCGGGCCGATGTCGAGAATCATCTCGTCAGCAACGACGGCGCCGGCATCCTTCAGCACCGCCGGCTCGGTAGCGGCGAAATTCTTGCCCACCACCACGTCGACGGCGATGGGGATGGTGGCGCCGCGCTTGGTCATCTTTTCCATCAGGGCCTGGGCGGTTGGCACCAGATCGGTTTCGCAGAGCGACTTGCCGATGACTTTGCCGCAAGCCAGCAAAAAGGTATTGGCAATGCCGCCGCCCACGACCAGTTGGTCCACTTTCTCGGACAGCGATTCAAGCACGGTGAGTTTGGTCGACACCTTCGAGCCGCCGACGATCGCCACCATCGGCCGCGCGGGATTGAGCAGGGCCTTGGTCAGGGCGTCGAGTTCTTCCGCGACGAGCAGGCCGGCACAGGCGACCGGCGCGAACTTGGCGATGCCGTGGGTCGAGGCCTCGGCCCGGTGCGCGGTACCGAAAGCGTCCATGACAAAGATGTCGCACAGTGCCGCGTACTTCCGGGCCAACTCATCGACATTCTTTTTCTCGCCCTTGTTGATGCGGCAGTTCTCGAGCAGAACCATTTCCCCTGCCGCGACATCGAAGCCGCCGTCGACCCAGTCGCGAATCAGGCGCACCGGACGGCCGAGCCTGGCGGACAACACGTCGGCCACCGGCTTGAGCGAATTTTCCTCGGTGAATACGCCTTCCTCGGGGCGACCGAGATGGGAAGTGACCATTACCTTCGCGCCTGCCTTAAGGCAGTGCAGGATGGTCGGCATGGAAGCGGTGATGCGGGCGTCGGACGTTATCTTGCCATCCTTGACCGGCACATTGAGGTCGGAACGAATGAATACGCGCTTGTTCCTGAGATCGAGATCGGTAAGTTTGATGAATTTCATAGCTTCGCAGCGAGGAGTTAGTGGTAAGGAGTAAGGAGCGAAAAACGAGGGGTTTTACTCCTCACCCCTCACTCATCTCTCCTCACGATTTTTAGGCCATGACGCGAACCATTTCCAGCACCTTGTTGGAGTAGCCCCATTCGTTGTCGTACCAGGCGACGACCTTGACGAAGGTGCTGTCCAGCGCGATGCCGGCTGCGGCATCGAACACCGCAGTGCAGGACTCGCCGCGGAAATCGGTGGCAACAACCATCTCCTCCGTATAGCCGAGAATGCCCTTCATGGCGCCCTCGGAAGCTGCCTTCATGGCGGCGCAGATGTCCGGGTACAAGGCTTCCTTGTTGAGCTCGACGGTCAGATCGACGACCGACACGTCGGAGGTTGGCACGCGAAACGACATACCGGTGAGCTTGTGGTTGAGCTCGGGAATGACCCTACCGATCGCCTTTGCGGCGCCGGTGGAGGAGGGAATGATGTTTTCAAGAATGCCGCGCCCGCCACGCCAGTCCTTGTTGGACGGGCCGTCAACCGTCCTTTGCGTGGCGGTGGCGGCGTGCACCGTGGTCATCAGGCCGCGCTTGATGCCCCAGATGTCGTTGAGCACCTTGGTCACGGGAGCGAGACAGTTCGTGGTGCACGATGCGTTTGAAATAATCGGCTGGCCGGCATAGATATTGTCGTTCACGCCGAACACGAACACCGGCGTGTCGTCCTTGGAAAGCGCCGACATGATGACTTTTTTGGCGCCGGCGGCAATGTGCCGGGCAGCCTGTTCCCTGGTCAGGAACAGGCCGGTGGATTCGACGACGATATCGGTGCCGATCTCGTTCCACTTCAGTTCGGCGGGGTCCTTGGCGGCCGTCAGGCGGACCTTCTTGCCATTGACGATCAGGGTATTGCCGTCGACCGCAATCTCGCCCTTGAAGCGGCCATTGACCGAATCGTATTTCAGCATATAGGCCAGGTAATCCGGCTCGAACAGATCATTGATGCCGACGATTTCGATGTCGGGGAAATTCTGCAGCGCCGCGCGGAACACCATGCGGCCGATGCGGCCGAAGCCATTGATACCCACCTTGATAGTCATGATAAATCTCCTTGGGAGAAGTGACTACGCTAAACCAGCACCGACGCCACCGCCTGAACGACATGCTCCACGGTGAAGCCGAATTCCTTGAACAGCACGCCGGCCGGGGCCGACTCGCCGAAACGGTCGAGGCCGATGACGGCGCCGTCGAGCCCGACGTACTTGTACCAGCCGGCAGTTACGCCGGCTTCAATGGCGACACGCGCGATACCTTGCGGCAGCACGCTGTCACGATACGCCTTATCCTGCGCATCGAACAGACTGGTACAGGGCATCGAGACCACGCGCGCGGGAATGCCTTGCGCTTGGAGCGCAGCCTGCGCCTTCAGCGCCAGTTCGACTTCCGACCCGGTGGCGATCAGCACGGCGCGGGCCGTGCCCTGGCTTTCGGAAATGATGTAGCCGCCGCGCGCGATGTTGGCTATGGTTTGCGCATCGCGCTTGACGAAAGACAAGTTCTGGCGCGATAGCGCGAGCGCGGTCGGGCCGTCATGTCTTTCAACGGCGCTGATCCAGGCCACCATGGTTTCGGCAGTATCGCAGGGACGCCACACCGCCATGTTGGGGATCATGCGCAGCGTGGCGATTTGCTCGACCGGCTGGTGCGTCGGCCCGTCTTCGCCGAGACCGATGGAATCGTGGGTAAATACATGAATGACGCGCTGCTTCATCAGCGCCGCCATGCGCAGGGCATTGCGGGCGTATTCCGAAAACATCAGGAAAGTGCCACCGAAGGGCAGGATGCCGCCATGCAGCGCCATGCCGTTCATGATTGCCGCCATGCCGAATTCGCGCACGCCGTAGGAAATGTAGTTGCCGGGCGTCTTGCCGGCGACGTGGCGGCAACCGGCCCAGTTGGTGAGATTGGAGCCGGTCAGGTCGGCCGAACCGCCGACAAACTCGGGCAGTGCCGGCGCCAGGGCATTGATGGCGATTTGCGAGGCCTTGCGGGTGGCAACGGTTTCGGCTTTCGCGTTGATCTCGGCAAGGGCTTTCCTGGCATGTTCGGGCCAGGCGGCGGGCAGTTCATTGGCCATGCGGCGCTTGAATTCGGCGGCGAGATCAGGATGATCCTTGGCGTAAAGGTCAAGTCTCTGGCACCAGTCGGACTCCAGCTTGGCGCCCTTCTTCTTTGCATTCCATATGTCGTAGACATCCTGGGGAATCTCGAAGGGGGCAAAATTCCAGCCGATATGCGGGCGTACTGCAGCGATTTCGGCCTCGCCCAGTGGCGAGCCATGCACGTCGTGGGTACCCGCCTTGTTGGGACTGCCGGCGCCGATCACGGTTTTGCAGCAGATCAGCGAGGGCTTGTCGGTGACAGCCTTGGCGGCGCTGATGGCGGCGTGCAGGGCTTCGGGATCGTGGCCGTCGACATTGGCAAGCACATGCCAGCCATAGGCCTCGAAGCGCTGTGGCGTGTTGTCGGTAAACCAGCCCTCGACATGGCCATCGATGGAAATCCCGTTGTCATCCCAGAAGGCGGTCAGCTTGCCCAGCCCCCAGGTGCCGGCCAGCGCACAGGCCTCGTGCGAAATGCCTTCCATCAGGCAACCATCGCCGAGAAAGACCCAGGTGCGATGATCGACGATCTCGTGCCCGGGACGGTTGAATTCGTTGGCCAGCAGTTTCTCGGCCATTGCCATGCCGACGGCGTTGGCAATGCCCTGACCAAGTGGGCCGGTGGTGGTCTCGACGCCCGGGGTGTAGCCATATTCCGGGTGGCCGGGGGTTTTGCTGTGCAACTGGCGGAACTGCTTGATGTCGTCGATTGACAGATCGTAGCCGGTCAGGTGCAGCAGGGCATAGAGCAGCATCGAGCCGTGGCCGTTGGAAAGCACGAAACGGTCGCGTCCCGGCCATTTGGGGTTGGCCGGATTGTGCCGCAAATGGTGGTTCCACAGCACTTCGGCAATTTCCGCCATGCCCATCGGCGCGCCGGGATGGCCGGAGTTGGCCTTTTGCACGGCATCCATGGCGAGCGCGCGAATCGCGCTGGTAAGATTATTGAACACGGGCGGCTCGAAGTCGCTGAAAGTGGAGGATGACATCTGTTTCCCTTGGTCGGTGGGGCGGAACAAGTCGTGATTATCGGTGAAATCGGCGGGTGGATAAGTGATTTTTCTTTTTGGCGGCGCGAAGCAAAAGCCTTCTTCCCTTGCCTCGCAAAGCGGGCGAGGAGCCAGGGAGAGGGCGGCTGCGTGAGCACGCTTATGTACCCACGCGAACCATCAGGAAGTTCTTGACAAACGAGGGGGGTTGCCGGCCCGGCGGCGCCGGCTTCCCTCCCGTGGCACCCGCGCAACGAAGCCGCTATTGATCGTCCTTGGGGTACACGTCGTATTTGACGCCGGCAAGCCTTTCGACAATGCGGTGCACCTGCATCGAATAACCGAATTCGTTGTCGTACCAGCAATACAGCACCGCGTTCTTGCCATCGACGATGGTCGCCTGGGAGTCGAAGATGCAGGCATGGCGGGAACCGATAAAGTCGGAAGAGACCACTTCCGGCGAATTGGTGTAATCGATCTGCTTGCGCAGTGGCGAATGCAGCGCGGCCTGCCGCATCACCTCATTTACCTCATCGACAGTGGACTCTTTTTCCAACAGCAAATTAAGGATGGCCATCGAGACATTCGGCGTGGGTACCCGTATCGCATTGCCGGTTATCCTGCCCGTCAGCTCGGGCAGCGCGCCGGCCACGGCCTTGGCGGCGCCGGTCTCGGTGATCACCATATTGAGCACAGCGCTGCGGCCGCGGCGTTCCTTCTTGTGGTAGTTGTCGATCAGGTTCTGGTCATTGGTATAGGAATGCACGGTTTCAACGTGACCGTGCACGATGCCGAAGTGATCATGCATGACGCGCAACACCGGCACGATGGCGTTGGTGGTGCAGGACGCGGCGGTAACAATCCTGTCATCCGGCGTGATGATGTTGTCGTTGACGCCGAATACGACATTCTTCAGCTTGCCTTTCCCTGGCGCGGTCAGAACAACCTTGGCCACACCCGGACATTTCAGGTGCTGTGACAGATCTTCTTCGCTGCGCCACATCCCGGTATTGTCGATGACAATCGCATCATGAATGCCATATTTGGTGTAATCGATTTCGGCCGGCGAGGAGGCGTAAATCATTTTCACCTCGTTGCCGTTGGCGATGAAGGTGTCGGTGTCTTCGTCGATACGGATGGTGCCGTGGAATGATCCATGCACGGAATCGCGGCGCAGCAGGCTGGCGCGCTTGACAATGTCGCTGCCCTTGCCTTTGCGGACCACGACCGCCCTTAAACGAAGCACGTCACCGCCGCCCGCCTTTTCAATCATGATTCTGGCCAATAGCCTGCCGATTCGGCCAAAGCCGTAAAGCACAACGTCAACCGGTTTGGGAATGGGTTTATAGGAGCTGCCGATGGCGCCGCTGACCTCATTCTTGACGAATTCGGTGAGTGACAGCGGCCCCTTGTATTTCTTGTACTTGGCCGCTATCTGGCCAACGTCAACATGACTGGAACCCAGTTCCAGTTCGGACAACACCTCAAATACGGGATAACTGTCAAATTCGGAAAGTTCGTTTTGCTCGACCTGTCTTACAAAACGGTGAGCTTTCATGATGTCGATCACAGACCGGTTGACGAGCAGTCTGCCGTACATATAGCAAGCGACGTTTTTCCGATACAGCTTGCCGATAATCGGAATCATCGCTTCCGCCAAGGCCTCCCGCTTTTTCCAATCGCTGAAATAGTCGTCTGGTTTGGGCCGGGCTGGTGCTTGCGTAGTCATGGGTTGCACTCCATAGAGTTGAACGAAAATACGGGAAAAGTGATGCGGCAGTGTTGCGCGATAAGGGGATTTTCAGAAGGCCCGCGGGGGCGCAGGAAACTCGGCCAAGTCTGGCGGCGCGCCGGGGTGGCGCGACGTGGCCTTCGCCACGGCATCCCTGTCCTGCGCGCGTATCGCGCCAACACGTTCATGTGGGGCGATTAACGCGGCGGCAGTGATCGATGCGGACATGGCGATGCAGCAAGAACATGAGGAAGTCGCCAATTATCGGCGATTTCGCCTTCTTTTCCAAATCCGGGCCTGTTTTGGGCGACAAAACGGCAAGCTGCCGCCGCGCTTGCCAAAATGCCGAATGTATTGTTTGATCCCATTAGCATAAATTTTCCCGCTGCGCAAGCCGTAATGTTTGCGGCAGCGAGGCAGTGGTGCCTTTGCAGGAATGATTGAGGGAGCGTGGCACGTAATAGCATACGTAATAGGGGGCAGACCACGATTTCCCGGCTGTGGCGTGACGCTGGCCCACAGCCAAAAGTTCATGTGATTCGACTTGCCGCGGCAGTATTCGTTTTGCATTACCGGCCAGCTCCGCCGCGCGGAACGGGCGCGATCGGGAAACCGCGCCGCCCTCCCGCCCTATAATCGGCCAATGTCTCCCCGCTTCTTCACCCCCAGTCTGCTCGCCCCCGGCGCTTCGGTCGATCTGCCGCCCGAAGCAGCCCATCATGCAGCGAACGTGCTGCGCCTGAAGCCGGACGACGAGGTGCGCCTGTTCGATGGGCGCGGCGGGGAATGGACGGCGCATATCGTGCGCATGAAGCCAACTGTGCATGTCGCGCTGGATCGTTTCGATCCGGCCAGCCATGCGCCCGAGTTGCGGGTAACCCTGGTGCAGGCGCTGCCGGCCGCCGACAAGATGGACTGGGTGATGCAAAAGGCGGTGGAGCTCGGCGTTGCCGTGATCCAGCCGGTCGTCGCCAGACGCAGCGTGGTGCGCCTGTCCGGCGAGAAACTGGCGCGGCGCCAGCTTCACTGGCGCAATGTGGTGGTCGCCGCCTGCGAACAATGCAACGCCAATATGCTGCCCAATATCTCGCCCTTGCATGATCTTCCTCAATATCTGGCACAGCCTGCGGCGGAGAATGAGTTACGCTTGTTGCTGCTGCCGGGCGCAGGCGAGCGTCTGCGCGATCTGCCCAGGCCGAAAGGTTCGGTCACGATTCTGGTCGGGCCCGAAGGGGGTTTTGAAGAGGGCGAAATCGAGATTGCGCTGCTGTCCGGCTTCAAGCCTTTGGGGTTCGGCCCGCGTGTGCTGCGCACCGAGACGGCCGGGCTGGCGATGCTGGCGGCATTGATGGCGATATGGGGTGATTGCTAGTGTGGTGCTTTGAAATTCTTGTACCAACAGTCAAATGTCGTCCTCCCCGCGAATGGCCAAGGGCCACACCGGGCGGGGATCCATGGGTTTTTCGCGATAACACCTCTGGATTCCCGCCTTCGCGGGAATGACAAATAGTTTTATTGCATGGTACCGTCAATTCGCAAGCACTACACCAGTAATTCCTCTGAAGATGGTCGCGGGCTTTGCCCGCCCATCGAGTTGTTTGACTAAGGGAGGGAGCAAGACATGTTTGAGTCTGCTGAACTGGGTCACAAGCTCGACAAGAAAACCTATGCCAGGGAGGCCGCCCGACTGCGTGCCGATCTGCTCGACATGCAGTACGACATCAAGCAGGCGGCGCAGCTTCCGGTGATCATCCTCATCAATGGCGTCGAAGGCGCCGGCAAGGGCGAAACGGCGAACCTGCTCAACGCCTGGATGGACCCGCGCCACATCGAAACCCATGCCTTCCCGGCGCCTTCCGACGAAGAGCGCGAACGCCCGCCGATGTGGCGCTTCTGGCGCGCGCTGCCGCCCAAGGGCAAGATCGGCATCTTCGTCGGCAACTGGTATACCGACCCGGTCGTCGCCCGCGTCAGCGGCCGCATCAAGCATGCAGAACTGACCGTCGCCATCGACGACATCCTGCGCTTCGAGAAGATGATCACCGACGAAGGCGCGCTGGTGATCAAGTTCTGGTTCCACCTGTCCAAGGACGGACAGAAAAAACGCCTCAAGGCGCTCGAAAAGGATCCCAAGACGCGCTGGCGCGTGTCCAAGCGCGACTGGAAGCTGTTCGACGATTACGACCATTATGTCAATGTCTCGGAACACGTGCTGCGCGAAACCAGCAGCGGCTATGCGCCCTGGACGGTGATCGACGGCAGCGACGAGAACTATCGCACCATCGCCGTGGCCCGGCATGTGCTCGACACCGTGCGCCGGCGCCTGACGCAGAAGGACGGCAAGAAGAAGGTCAGCAGCCGGATCGCACCCTTCGAGCGCGCGCTCGATGGCCGCGACCTGATCAACTCGCTCGACATGACGCAGAAACTGAGCGTGAAGAAATATGCCAGCGAGCTGGAGAAGTGGCAGGGCCGGCTCAACCTGCTGGCGCGCGATCCGCGCTTCCGGGAGCATGCGGTGATCGCCGTGTTCGAGGGCAACGATGCCGCCGGCAAGGGCGGCACCATCCGCCGCATCACCGGCGCGCTCGATGCGCGCTGGTACGACATCGTGCCGGTCGCCGCGCCGACCGAGGAAGAGCGCGCCCATCCTTATCAATGGCGTTTTTGGCGCAACCTGCCGCGCCACGGCCGCATCGTCATCTTCGACCGTTCCTGGTACGGTCGCGTGCTGGTCGAGCGGGTTGAAGGTTTTTGTTCCGAGGCGGACTGGATGCGCGCCTATGCCGAAATCAACGATTTCGAGAATCAGCTGAATCGCAACGGCACCATCGTCGTCAAGTTCTGGTTGACGATTTCGGCCGAGGAACAGCTCAAGCGCTTCAAGGAGCGCGAAAAGACGCGTTTCAAGCGCTTCAAGATCACCGAAGAGGATTGGCGCAACCGCGACAAATGGGATGCCTACGAGATGGCCGTGTGCGACATGGTGGACCGCACCTCGACCGAGATCGCGCCGTGGACCCTGGTCGAGGCCAACGACAAGTATTTCGCCCGCATCAAGGTGTTGAAGACGCTGTGCGAGCGGCTGGAGGCGGCGCTTAAGTAGGCTATCATTGGCGGCACTCGCTTATGGAGCCGTCCATGAATAAGGAAGCCACGCCCGAACCGCCCGATTCCAACGCCCGTCTCGTGGCGTGGGTGCGTCAGGCGGCGCCCTATATTCATGCCTTCCGCGGCAAGACCTTCGTCATCGCCTTTGGCGGCGAGGTACTGGAGGGCGAACGGGCCCAGGCCATCACCCACGACATCGCCCTGCTCGACAGCATGGGCATCCACCTCGTGCTGGTGCACGGCGCGCGACCGCAGATCGACGCCGAGATGCGCGCGCGCGGCCTCAAGCCGCATTTCCACAACGGTCAGCGCGTCACCGACGCCGCCGCGCTCGAATGCGTCAAGCGCGCGATGGGCGTGACGCGCATCGAAATCGAGGCGCTGCTCTCGCAGGGCCTGCCCAACACGCCGATGGCGGGCGCCTTCCTGCGCGTCACCGGCGGCAACTTCATCACCGCGCGGCCGGTGGGTGTGGTGGGCGGCATCGACTTCCAATATACCGGGGCGGTGCGCAAGATCATCGCCGAGGAAATCCAGGCCGACCTGGCCCAGGAAAACGTGGTGCTGATTACCCCGATCGGCGCCTCGCCCTCGGGCGAGATTTTCAACCTGGCCTGGGAAGAGGTGGCCGAGGCCGTCGCCGTGGCGGTGAAGGCGGATAAGCTGATTTATCTTTGCGACGCGCCAGGGTTGATGGACAAGAAGGGCAAGCTGGTCGAGGCGCTTACCGCCGACGAGGCCGAAATGCTGCTGACCAGAAAAGTGCCGCAATCGACCGAAGCAGTGCGCGCGCTGCCCGGCGCGGTGCGCGCCTGCCGCAATGGCGTCGGCCGCGTGCACTTCCTTGACCGGCGCGCCGACGGAGCGATGCTGATGGAATTTTTCACGCGTGACGGCTGCGGTACCGTCGTCACGCGGGCGCCGCTGGCGCGGCTGCGCGAAGCCACGCACGAAGATGTCGGCGCCATCCTTGCCCTGATTGCGCCGCTCGAAGCCGACGGCACGCTGGTGCGGCGCGGGCGCGAACGGCTGGAAATGGAAATCCCGCAGTTCTCCGTGGTCGAGCACGATGGCGTCATTGTCGGCTGCGCCGCGCTGTATCCCTTCGCCAGGGAAAAGGCGGCGGAGCTGGCCTGCCTTGCCGTGATGCCGGAATTCCGCCGCGCCGGTTATGGTGAGCAGTTGCTGCACCATATCGAAACCCGCGCGAAAAAGTTGAAGTTGAAGCGCCTGCTCGTGCTTACCACGCGCACCGCACACTGGTTTGTCGAGCGCGATTTCAATGATGTCGGCGTAGAAATGCTGCCGGCACCGCGACGCGAAATGTACAACTTCCAGCGCCGTTCCAAGGTACTGATGAAAACGATTTGATTTTTGAAAAATCGATTAGCCACAGAGATCACAGAGGACACAGAAAAAAGACCGGAGTCATTTATTTGTTCCAGGGAAACACCGACCAAGTACCCACCGTTCAGGCCGGTACTTCCTGGTTTTGCTTCTCCCCTGCGAACTCTGTCCCACGGGGATTTCCTTCGGTCATGTCCTCTGTGGCTTTATTTGTTTTTTTGATTTGAAAGGAAACCGACATGGCACGTACCGTCAAATGCATCAAGCTCGGCGTCGAAGCCGAGGGCCTCGATTTTCCCCCGATGCCGGGCGAACTTGGCAAGCGGATTTACGAGAGCGTCTCGAAGGAAGCCTGGCAGCAGTGGATCAGGTTGCAGACCATGCTCATCAACGAGAACCGTCTCAGCCTCATGGATCCGGCGGCGCGCAAGTATCTGGCCGAGCAGGTGCAAAAGCATTTCTTTGGTGAAGGCGCGGATACCGCCAGCGGCTACAAGCCATCGAATACCTAGATGTAATATCGGCCAGGACGGCCCAAATGACGCCAACCCTGTATTACATCATCTACTCGGCGGCGTTGACGCTGCTGGCCCTGCTCTTGGGCAGCTTTTTCCGCAATCGCCTGTGGACCCTGCAGGGCTTGAAGATTGGATTGGGCAACCGGGACCATGTTCCGCCGCCCACCCCGCTGTCGGGTCGCGCCGATCGCGCGGCCATGAACACGCTGGAAAACTTTGTGCTGTTCGCTGCGCTCGCCCTCACCGCACATGTGGCCGGAATCGACAACGCGCAGGTAGCGCTCGGCGCCGGCATGTTTTTTTGGGCGCGCGTTGCGTACCTTCTGGCATACCTGCTGGGTATCGTTTATCTGCGTACGCTTGTTTGGCTGATCGGTCTGGCCGGACTCGTCATGATTGCGGCGGCCCTGTTCTAAGCGACCACACCATCGACGTGGCTACTGGTGCTTGCCTGGTCTTTGCGCCAGGGATCAGGCAGCCCGGCGCCACCGTCGACGGAACTGACTTGGGACTATAATCTGCCCCCTTTCCGCAACATTGGACGAGGTCTCATCGTGAGCGCTCCCCTCTTTGAATCCAGCATCGCCAGCCTGCCTCTGCTCGGCCGCGGCAAGGTACGCGACATCTACGCCGTTGGTGACGACAAGCTGCTGGTGATCGTCACCGACCGCCTTTCGGCCTTTGACGTGATCCTGCCTGACCCGATTCCGGGCAAGGGCAACGTGCTCACCGCCGTCGCCGCTTTCTGGTTCGGCAAACTTGCTCATGTCATACCCAGCCAGCTTACCGGCATCGACCCGGAAACGGTCGTCGCGACGGAAGCGGAGCGCGAACAGGTGCGCGGCCGCTCCATGGTGGTGAAGCGTCTCAAGCCGCTCCCCATCGAAGCCGTCGCGCGCGGCTACCTGATCGGCTCGGGCTGGAAGGACTACCAGACCAGCGGCAAGGTGTGCGGCATCGAATTGCCGGGCGGCCTGCAATTGGCGCAGCAACTGCCGCAGCCGATATTCACGCCGGCGACCAAGGCCGAGATGGGCGCCCATGACGAAAACATCGACTTCGCCGCGGTGGAAAAAATGATCGGTGCGGAACTCGCGGCCAAGGTGCGCGACACCACGCTGCGCCTGTATCGCGAGGCCGCCGCTTACGCTCGAATCAAGGGCATCATCATCGCCGACACCAAGTTCGAATTCGGCCTCGACGACAATGGCCGCCTCTATCTGATCGACGAAGTGCTGACGCCGGACTCGTCGCGTTTCTGGCCCGCCGCCGAATACCGCGTCGGCACCAGCCCGGCGAGTTTCGACAAGCAGTTCGTGCGCGACTATCTGGAAACGCTGGACTGGGACAAAAAAGCCCCCGGTCCGCATCTGCCGCAGGACATCATCGACAAGACCGCCGCCAAGTATCGCGAAGCGCTGGAGCGCCTTACCGGCGCAGCGGAGTAAGAATTCCATTCACCCCGGCGAAAAGACAAGCCTATATCGCCTTTGAATTTCGCCGTGCTCACCATGTCGCCGTGGTTCAAACAAGATTTTGAACATGAATCCATTGCTTGACTTCACCGGGCTGCCGCGCTTCGACGCAGTACTGCCCGAACACGTCGCGCCCGCCCTGCGCGAACTGCTGGCGGAGAATCGCGACCTGATCGCAAAACTCACGGCGCCCGCAGTGCCGGCAAGCTGGGACGGCTTCATCCAGCCGCTGACCGACGCCGGCGAACGCCTGTCGCGTGCCTGGGGCGTGGTCGGCCACCTGCATGCAGTCAACGACATGCCTGAATGGCGCAATGCCTACAATGAAATGCTGCCCGAGGTGTCCGGCTTCTTTGCCGAGATGGGACAGAACCTGGCGCTGTTCGCCAAGTACAAGGCGCTGCGCGACGGCGCCGAATACGCCACGCTGAGCCCGGCGCGGCGCCGCATCCTCGACAACGACGTGCGCGACTTCCGTCTCGCCGGCGCCGAATTGCCCGAGGAACAGAAACCGCGCTTCAAGCAGATCCAGGAAGAACTCTCGGCGCTGGCGGCAAAGTTTTCCGAAAACGTGCTCGACGCCACCAATGCGCATGGCGAGTGGATCGAGGACGAAGCGCTGCTCACCGGCATTCCGGATGATGCCAAAGTCGCCGCCCGCGCCGCCTCCGAGAAAGAAGGCAAACCGGGCTGGAAATTCACCCTGCATGCACCCTCCTACATCCCGGTCATGCAATACGCCGCCAACCGCGAGTTGCGCGCGCGCCTGTACAGCGCCTATGCGACGCGCGCTTCCGAGTTTGGCAAGCCCGAGTGGGACAACACCCCGCTGATCGACAAGATGCTTGCCCTGCGCGCTGAAGAGGCGAAGCTGCTCGGCTATGCCAACTTCGCCGAAGTTTCGCTGGTGCCAAAAATGGCGCAATCACCGGCACAAGTGGCCGCCTTCCTGCGCGACATCGCAGCCAAGGCAAGGCCGTTCGCCGAGAAGGATGTCGCCGAGCTGCGCAAATTCGCGCGCACGGAACTCGGCCTCGACCCACTCGAAGCCTGGGACATGGCCTACGCTTCCGAGAAGCTGCGTCAGCAACGCTACGCCTTCTCCGACGAGGAAGTGAAACAGTATTTCCCCGAACCCAAGGTGCTCGAAGGCTTGTTCCGCGTCATCGAATCAGTGTTTTCGGTCCAGCTAGAAGCCGACAGCGCGCCGGTGTGGCACCCCGCGGTGCGCTTCTTCCGCATCGTCAGGAACGGCGAACTGATCGGACAGTTCTATCTCGACCTTTATGCGCGCGAGACCAAGCGCGGTGGCGCCTGGATGGACGAGGCCATCACCCGGCGCAAACTCGCAGGATCCATTCAAACGCCGGTGGCCTACCTGAACTGCAACTTCCCCGCGCCGGTGAATGGCAAGCCGGCCACCTTCAGCCACGACGATGTCATCACACTGTTCCATGAATGCGGCCACGGCCTGCACCACCTGCTGACGCGCATCGACGAACTCGCCGTTTCCGGCATTCACGGCGTCGAATGGGACGCAGTCGAATTACCCAGCCAGTTCATGGAAAATTTCTGCTGGGAATGGGATGTGCTGCAAGGCATGACTTCACATTCCGAAACGGGCGCGCCGCTGCCGCGCGCGCTCTATGACAAGATGATCGCGGCGAAGAATTTCCAGAGCGGCATGCAGACCCTGCGCCAGATCGAATTCGGCCTCTTTGACCTGCTGCTGCATAGCGAATTCGAACCGATGCCGGGCAAGCCCTTCAAGCCCCTGCTCGACGCCGTGCGCAAGGAAGTCGCCGTGGTGTTCCCGCCCGAATGGAACCGCTTCCCGCAGAGCTTCTCGCACATTTTCGGCGGCGGCTACGCGGCGGGTTATTACAGCTACAAATGGGCCGAAGTGCTCTCCGCCGACGCCTACGAAGCCTTCGAGGAAGCCGCTAAAACCAGTGGCACCACGCTCGACGCCCAAACCGGGGAGCGCTACTGGCGCGAAATCCTCTCGGTTGGCGGCTCGCGTCCAGCGCTCGAATCGTTCAAGGCCTTCCGCGGCCGCGAACCCAAACCCGATGCGCTGCTGCGCCATAACGGCATGGCGCTGGGGTAGGGACGGCACCCCAGCGTGAGATTCATCGCGATCAGCAACCGCTCAAGTAGCGGCGGTTCCGGTTCCGCACTGATATTGGATCAGCATGTCAGCAACGCACTGAATCTGCCGGACCGCCATGCTGTCGCGGATCCGTGTTGAATGTTGGATTGGGCGTGATTTGGCCTTCGATGTTTTTCGCAGATTCACTTTTGCCAGTGGCACCGCCAGGTAATCGACAACGATCGAACCAGTTAAGTTGAAACACGAGGCCTCGGTTTGGTTAATAAGGATTGAATTTTGCATTGCGAAGGTCGTTGCAGCCACGCGACGCCCAGGCTAGGTCAGTCCGTGAGCACACTATTGAAGGTTGCATGCTGGAGAGAGATTTCAGTGATCTTCTAGCGCGCCCGGCAGGACTGGCCTTGTGACATGCGTGTAAAGGTAGCCCCGCCACCACCGCCATCGCTGTTAGGCACGATGCATATCTGTAAAACAATCGAATCGGTAGCATTACGAATATCCTGGGGAAACACCGGAAACGGCGCAGCCAGATCCACCACTGCTTTGATGTACGCAATCTCCATCTGCTGGTCAGCAGCCCAAAGTACCTTGAAGCTTTTCACCGAGCCATCCTGATTGACCACAACTCTCACAGCCGCGACATGCCTACCCTTGGTTCTCTGCTCATTCGGGATCATCGTTGCGCTGTGGTTCATTTTGCGAAACAAGGCATCGAAATACATTTCTATACTAAACGGCTCGACCCTGGCATTGACGAACTTCTGGGCCATCTCTTTCATCTCATTATCTGGTTGTTCAGGAACCGCCATGATTCTGGCCATCGCAAGCGCTCTTTGCGCCAATTCCCGGCCCGTGCGCGGCTTGGACTGCGCGGCCAGTCCGTTGAGAAACTGATCCATCTCGTCCTTCTCTGCCACAGTCCAGGACGGTGACGACTCGGTCGCGGCAGCTATTCGATTATTTGGCCGTGCTGTTAGTATTTTGGAGCGATGTTCTTTCGGGCTGGCCGGAAGGTGCAGCGGTAGAGGAATGGCTGTTGTTGGGCTCTCCTGTTTTGACAACGTCACATCTAGCCGCGAGTCGCCAGGGTTCATTTGCAGACGCACAGCACTGACGGGTGAAGTCAGCTTGATACATAGCACTAACGCATGCAATGCCAGAGAAACTGCAAGCGCCAGTCCGAAGCTATGATCTTCGTGGTGGACGAGATATTCCATTGCGGTATGTATACGTGTTACCTATTATCCGACCTGCTTGAGATGATATCCCCACTGTTTTGCAATAAGAAACCATCTGGCTGCGCTTCTTGGGCGATCAACACTGAATAATTCCTGTCGCGCGTTAACCGTGAGCCATTGGGAGAAGCCGCTGCTGGCGGAGTTGTCGGCGGCGCCAAGCATCAGGTCCGGGAAGTAGGTGGGCTGAGCCACTCCGATGCTGGCATTGGCGGCGACGCGGCGTTCAGCCGCTGCGATGTCGGACCGCCGTTCGAGTAGCTGCGGTGGCAAACCAGCCGCTTCTGGCCGAACAAGGCCATGATGGTAACCACCCCAGGCAATCAAACGAATCGGTGCTGGATATTGGACATTCCTCCATGGTTAATTTTGACAGACTTCGTGTCATTTCATATCAGGGCGGGCTGTCACCGACCAAATGAGGCCCCCACTGCCCAGTGTGCCGAAAGCCAGTATCCAGGCCCATGAAGAGTTGCTGCCTCCGGCGAAATCCAGGGTCATGCCAAACACAAGAGGCGACAAGCAACCGGCGCCAAAGCCGAATAGCGAATACACCGCCATTGCTGCTCCACGTTGCGCCAAAGGTGACGCTTGAACCAAGCCAGTGGTCAGCGCGGCAGAATCCGCCATCACAACCATGAAATAGAGAGCGAGTACGGCCAGCATCAGCCACCAGGTCCAGGACGAAGCCATCCCTGCCAGCCAACACATCACGCTGGCAGTGGCCAAAATTCCTGCGATCCACTTGGTGCGGCCGATTCGTCCCGCCGCTTCGTTGCCGAGGATGCTTGCTGCGAGGCCAAACAAGTTAATCAGTGCCGCGGCTTCTGTGGCACTAAGCGCTGGCGCATCATGGGCCATCGCATAGGAGAAGACGATAAATGCAACCATCCATGAACGCAGGCCGAAGAGTTCCCAGCAATG
Source organism: Georgfuchsia toluolica (assembly GCF_907163265.1). NCBI lineage: Bacteria > Pseudomonadati > Pseudomonadota > Betaproteobacteria > Nitrosomonadales > Sterolibacteriaceae > Georgfuchsia > Georgfuchsia toluolica. Next base: position 2,560,083 of record NZ_CAJQUM010000001.1, on the reverse strand, counting down.
CACGGCATAGCCGAGAATAAAGCGGCGTATTTCACGCTGTAGCAAGACCGCACCTATAGGAGGAAACCAGGGCCTATGGTGGACGCCATGCGGGGCTTTGGCATGCAGGCCCAGCAAGACCACCAACGATGCCAGCAACGGCCCTGACGCCAGGTGCGCAAAGGACCAGCGCCACGATAGAGTTCCACTGAGCATGCCGGCTGCAAGCAGCGAAACGCTGGTGCCGACCCCAAAAGTCGCGGTGTAAAAAGCGATGTAACGCGCTTGGCGCGGGCCTTCGACGCGATCAGTAAGCACCTTTAGCCCGGGCATGTAGGTGCCGGCCAGTCCGGCTCCGGTCAGGGCCTGGAACAATGCTCCGCTCATCACGCCACTGGCCATCAATGCAAATCCGGCGGTTCCGGATGCCGTCAGGCAACACGACGCGGCAAACACGCCACGTGCATCAATCCTGTCGGTGAGACTAGAGAGGAACGGCACCGCGAGCATGTAACCGAAAAAGATTGAGCCACCGACGAAGCCGGCCTCAGCGTTGCTGAACCCCCAATCATCATGCAGCTTGGGTAGCATGGCCGGGTAAGCGGCGAAGCCGGTCATGCTTAGCACTTCGGCGATGCAGAGCAGCGCAATAACGCGTGCGGCGTACTTGGATTCGGTAGTCATTCGCAGACAGGGATAATTGCCGCCAGTTTAGCGGTTTTCCTGGCTGCTTGAACCCGAGCTGGGGTCGGACGGGATGCGGCATCCGCCCATGGCGGGAAGCCCTGACTATTCTGCGTCAACTACATCACTTCAATGGACATCCTGCCAATGCGCGAGAGGAATATCACTTTTGGCCGGCGGTCGTGCCATGACCGATGAAACCCTGTGAGTACCGCGACATCATTCTTTCCCATTCTCATAGCTCGACAGGCTTACGCCGGCATGAGCCAAGAACTCCTTTAGCAGCTTGATAGTCTGCTTGTCGCAGACGTTATTGTGATGGGGATGATGCAAGAACCCTTCCACTCCGTTCAGCACAATCCGGAAACGGGCGCCGTGAGTTGGTTCAACTGTAGCGCCGAGATGATGCAATAAAGACTCGACCTCACGCCAGTGGATATTACTGTTGAGAGGGGCCTCAAAGATCGTGCGCAGCAGGTTGAGATGCTTATGACTCACAATGATTCTTGCCGTTAATCGAATGGCAACATCGTGCCACTGGTCGACTGGAATGACAACTCTGACTTCCGCTTCTGGCCAGGACTTTCCGTCATGCTCCGGGTCAAGCTTGCTGCCACAGCGGAACGCTTGGGCCGAGGCTTGCGCCGCGGCAGTTGTACAAAAAATATATTTGTCGCATATATCCGCCAGAGCCCTTGGTAGCAGCGGTGTTCGACAATGCCGCCGCTGCCTGACGCACCACGGCGACACCGCGAGTCATGACCAAAGGAAATGACCACCGGAAATCCCTGTGGGACGGCGGAAAATCAAAAGCTTGCCAATAGACTTCGTTTCATCAGATGGGTGAGGCACCGCATGCCTGCCATGCCTTGTGTTTTCGCCGTGTCGCCGTGGTCGTCATGGTGAACTGCTTTTTCTAGGGTTATCTGAATGTCCGTTTCCGTGGCGAATTGGAATTGCAGGGAATTTGTGATCAGGGTTAATACTTCTGAACCAGCATTACAGGTTGCAGAAGGTTAGCTCGAATCTCACATCCTCATTGACTTGCTTGGGTCGTTGATCTACCTCTGCCGCAAGAAAACGAATGTTAAGCGCATACTTGCTGGCGCTGATTTCGGGCACGCAGGCATCGGCAAGACCGAGACGGAGCCGCACCATCTGCGCCGTACGGCCGGCCAGCATCAGTTGGTAAGCGCCATGGCTCGCGACCTGATTCTCCGGCCGGCCCGAAGCCCGCAACAGGCGCAGCACAATGGCGATGGCCTGGTTGACGGCCAGTATGGGCGCCGTCCAGTGCTGCAAATTCCGCTGCCGGTGCGAGATTTCGCGATGCAGCCAGAAATGGTAGGAGGGAAGATCAAACTCGCAGACTCCGCCTGGAATCACCGAGCGATTCTTGATTGCCATCAGCCATTCATTGTCGCGCAGGTGCTGCCCAAGACGGCCTTGTATGGCAAGCAGCGCCGCAGCGGCCTGTTCGATTTCGTAGAGCGCGCCGGATAACGCATCCTCCGAAATATCAGGGTTGTTGCGGAAGGAAAGCAGGATCTGGCGTTGCCGTTCGAGTTCCTGCATCAAGTCGAACTTGAGATCGGCGCGGCCGGCGACTTCGAGAATCTCGAACAGCGTCACCAGTGCCATATGATGATCTTCGGGATCCGGAGCGGAAACGAAGTGATCCATCTTGCCGAACAGATCCTCCAATCGCAGCAGTGTGCGAATGCGCTCGTTAAGAGGATATTCGTAGGTAATCACAATCCCGCCCGGTGGAAAACCCGGCAGATTCTGACCGATTCGGGACCGAATCTCAACCGCTTTTCCTCATTTTGTCCCTCATTTTGTCGGCCAATGCGCAATACTTCGCGTGAAGAACCCCGACCTGCGTTCGCAATGTCTCCAGATCGGCATCATTGTGGATGACGTCGTCGGCGATCGCCAATCGTGCCTGGCGGCTGGCCTGCGCCGCCAGGATGGCTGCCACCTCGGCGGCAGCAAGGCCGCTGCGCGCCATGACGCGCTTGACCTGCAAGGCCTCGGAGCAATCGACGATAGCAATCCGGTCGAAGCGATCCCGATGGTTGCCCGACTCGATCAGGAGGGGGATCACCATCACGGCATAGGGCGCTCCGGCAATGATGGCGGCATCACGCCGCGCATCGCTGACGGCGCGGATCATCGGATGCAGGATTGCCTCAAGCTGCGCGCGACGCGACGCATCAGCAAACACAAGGCGGCGCATCGCGGCACGATCCAGCGAACCGTCGGCCGCCATCGCTTCCGCGCCGAAGGCCTGCTCTATGGCAGGCATTGCCGCACCGCCGGGGCCAGTCAACTCATGGGAGATGACATCGGCATCGATGACGGCGGCACCCAGTTCGGCAAACCTGTCCGCAGCAGCGCTCTTGCCGCTGCCGATACCTCCGCCCAGACCGACGCTGAAGCCCCTCACGGCGCACCTCTTGCGGCATCGCACTGCGCTGCGGTGAGGCCCCGGTGTAATGAAGCCAGTTCGGCCAGCGGTTTCAGGATGGCATCGCCGCCGCGGACTTCGATGGCCGGTTGTGCCAGCGCGGCTTGCCTCTGGATGATTACGGCAGAGCGGACGCCTTTTTGGGCGACGTTCTTCAACGCCTCGTCGGCCGCGCCGCGCTCTGTGAAGGTGGCCATCAACACCGAAAAACGCTTGCCATCTTCTGTCTTGACCTGGAGGGCTTCGCTGATACCGAGGCTTTTCAATTGGACCAGCTTGGCTTCCGCAACGGCGCGGGAAGCAAGCCCGGCAATGACCATATCGAAAACCGGGTGCGGCATGACGGAGTTAACCGTGATGTGTGCCGCGGGCAGTTTTTCCGACCAGGCCTTGGCAATCTCCTGTGCCTCCACAACCGTGGCGCCCACAAAAGCACGACAGCTTTCCGGCACACTGTCCACTGGAGTCAGCAGGCGAATCTTGTCGACAGCCAGCTCCGACTTGGCGCGTTGCGGCTCGCGGCCGGCGTTGATGCGATCGTCCCCCTTCAGGTAAACCCAGGCGAACGCCAGCAGGTTAAGCAAAACCAGAAGCAGGAAAACAGTTCTTGCCATGTTGTTTGTTGCGTGTCGATTCGATGGCGAAGGCCGGATTATGCAGTATTGGAAGACGGCTCTGTGGCGATGCGAACCAGACCTTCCAGCACCAGCTTGTCGATGCGCCGACTGGGTACGCCCAGATGCCCCTGCAAACTATCGGCGCCGCCGCCCGCGAGCAGGCAAACCGCTTCCTGTCCCGAAGGCAGAACGGCGTACATGCGGGATATGGCGCCCAGCGTCGCCTGTATCGCGCCACTGATGATCGCGTCATGGGTATTGCGCGGCAACGGTTGATATTCGCCGCAGGCCAATGGCAGCTGTGCCGTGCCTGTCGCCAGCGCGCTGGTCATCAGCTTGAGCCCGGGCAGGATCAAGCCGCCTTGATGCCGGCCGCCAGCGTCGAGTACATCGATGGTGGTCGCCGTGCCGGCCAGTACCACCAGCACCGCACCGTGCTGCAATGCCCGCGCGCCGATCAGCGCCGCCCAACGATCCGCGCCGAGGCTGGCGGGAACCTCGTAGCCGTTGACGACGCCGCATTGCGCCTCCTGCGCCGTGATCCAGTTGATCGTCAAATCAGCAATCGAACTGAGCGCCGTTTCGATTTGTCCGGCCCGCTCAATCCCTGCGACATTGCAGCCGATGACCCGTTGCGGCACACAGTCCGCCGGCAGTTGTTCGGCCAGCCGTGCCATCTCGTCATAAGGCAACGCGCCGCTTGCCAGCCAATCGCCATCGTGACGCAGGCCCCATTTAAGCCGGCTGTTGCCGCAGTCAAGACAAAGAATCATGTCGGCCTCAAACTGACATCGCCAGTGATGACACGCTGTGTTCCTTTTTCCGTTTTGATCAGAAGCTCGCCGCGATCGGTAACGCCGCTACAAATGCCTTCGATATCTTCGCCGCCGCCCATAATTCGAACATTGCTGCCCTGGAACACGTGCCGGGCCTGCCATTCGTCGCGCAGGCCGGCAAAGCCTTCGCTTTGATAACGGTGCAGTGTTGCTGCGAGCTCGCTGAGCAGGACTGCCAGCAAGCGCTCGCGCGTGGGTGACTGCGGCAGCACTTCATCGAGTGCAATCGCGTTGTCGGCAATTGCAGCAGGCATATCGGGCGGCAGGCGCAGATTGATGCCGATGCCAATGATCGCGGATTTAATGTCGCCGGGCTGGACCTCGATCAGCACCCCGGCAAGCTTCCTGCCCCGGCACAAAATATCGTTCGGCCACTTGACCGCTGCCGTCGCTCCCGCTGCTGCCAGGGCACGCTGCAAGCCCAGCCCGACGGCGAGCGACAGCGCCTCCGGTGCAGATGATCCGGCGGCAAAACGCCACAAGAGGGAAAACGTCAGGCTATGCAGGGGCGATGAAAGCCACACGCGTTCGCGCCGCCCGCGTCCCGCGCTCTGGCGGTCGGCAACGATCACTGTGGCCGAGGGCGCACCGGCTTCGGCCTGCCGCATCAATTGCGTATTGGTGGAATCGCATTCGGCCACCGCATTCAGGGAAAACGCGGCGGCCTCCGCGCCGAGGGCGGCGGCACAGGCGGCAACATCGAAGGTCGGGGACGGCATGGGCCGATTATGCGGGAAACCCGCGACGGCTAGGGTGTCGAATCGTTGCCCTTGTTTTCATCCAGTCCCAGTTCCTGGATCTTGCGCGTAATGGTATTGCGGCCGATGCCGAGCAGTTGCGCCGCTTCGATGCGGCGCCCGCCGGTCGCGGTCAGCGCGCGGCGAATCAGCAGTCCCTCGAAGGCGCGGGTCAGCAACTCGAAAACTTCGCCCGGCTTTGCGGCGATCAACGCGTCGGCTTCGGCCGCCAGTGCGTCGAGCCAGTTGCCCGGTGCATTGCCGATGCTCTGCTCGCGCAATTCAGCGGGCAAATCGACAATATCCACGATTTGTCCGGGCGCCATCACGGTTAACCAGTGACAGAGGTTTTCCAGTTGGCGCACGTTGCCGGGAAATTCGAGTCCGGTCATGTATTTGATCGCAGCGGCGGACAAGCGTTTGGGCTCGACGCCGAGATCCTGCGCACTGCGGGCGAGGAAGTGACGTGCCAGCACCGGAATGTCCTCGCGCCGTTCGCGCAAGGCCGGCAGGCGCAGGCGAATGACATTCAGGCGATGAAACAGGTCTTCGCGGAACTGGCCCTGCTTGACGCGCTCTTCGAGATTCTGGTGCGTGGCGGTGATGACGCGGACATTGGCCTTGACCGGCGAGTGGCCGCCGACACGATAGAAGTTTCCGTCCGAAAGCACGCGCAGCAAGCGCGTTTGCAGTTCAGCGGGCATGTCGCCGATTTCATCGAGAAACAGCGTGCCGCCCTCGGCCTGCTCAAAACGCCCGCGCCGTTGCGCCGTGGCGCCGGTGAAGGCGCCTTTTTCATGGCCGAACAATTCGGATTCGAGCAGGTCGCGTGGAATCGCCGCAGTGTTGATGGCGATGAAGGGGGCATCGCGGCGCGGACTGTGGCGGTGCAGTGCGTGCGCCACCAGCTCCTTGCCGGTACCCGATTCGCCATTGATGAGTACAGTGGCATGCGACTGCGACAGGCGGCCGATGGCGCGAAATACTTCCTGCATCGACGGCGCCTGGCCGAGGATTTCCGGCGCCACGGCAGTTGCTTCGGAAGCACCGGGATGGTGCTCGATTTCGGCTATTGCCCGCTTGACCAGATCCAGCGCCTGATCGACATCGAAGGGCTTGGGCAGGTATTCATAGGCGCCGCCCTGGAACGCGGCGACGGCGGAATCGAGGTCGGAATAGGCCGTCATGATGATGACGGGCAAATCGGGCCACGAGGCTTTCACATGACGCAGCAGATCGAGGCCGGAATCGCCCGGCATGCGGACATCCGACACCAGCACCTGCGGTACTTCGCCGTCTTCAAGCGTGCGCTTCGCTTCGCTTGCCGAGGCGAAGCTCTTGTACTTGATGTCTTCCCGCGCCAAAGCCTTTTCGAGCACCCAGCGAATCGAACGATCGTCGTCAACTATCCAGACCGGATTCATGATTTATTCCTGTTTCCCTGTTCGCTCATCAGCGGCAGCATGATGCGAAAAGAGGTACGGCCGGGCCGCGACTCGACCTCGATGGTGCCATGATGCTGATGAATGAAGCTCTGCGTCAATGTCAGTCCCAGCCCGCTGCCGTTCTCGCGCCCCGATACCAAGGGATAGAAGATCTTGTCGCGAATGTTCTCCGCGATACCGGGGCCGTTGTCTATCACTTGCAATTCCAGTGCCAGCGCATAGTGTTTTTTCGCCAACGTCACTTTGCGCAGGGATCGCGTCCTGAACACGATCTCGCCTTGTCCATTCATTGCCTGTGCCGCATTGCGCGCGATGTTCAGGATGGCCTGAATCAGTTGTTCGCGATCGCCGGTCAGCTCCGGCAGCGAAGTATCGTAATCGCGGCGCACCCGCACGCCGGAGAACTCGGCGTGAATCAGGCGCAGTACGCGCTCGAGAATTTCATGGATATTGATCTGTGCCGGCTGCATGGTCCGGTGCGAAGACAGAAGGCGCTGCATGAGATCCTGCAGGCGATCCACCTCGCTGATGATGACCTGCGTGTATTCGCGCAACGCGGGTACCGATAATTCGCGTTCCAGCAGTTGCGCCGAGCCGCGGATGCCGCCCAGCGGATTCTTGATTTCGTGCGCGAGATTGCGGATCAGTTCGCGGTTGGCCTGCTGCTGCACCGCCTCGCGTTCTTCGCGCACGGCACGCAATTGTTGATCGATCGGGCGAAACTCCAGCAACAATCCGGCCCCTTCCGCCTCAATGGGCGTTACCGTGCAGTCGACATGCAGGGCCGGCTGGTCGCCACGCGCTACCTCGATGTTGTGGCCGGTATAGCTCCAGTTGTTTTTCAGCACATTTTCCAGCGCCGCCACCAGCACTTTCGACGATCCCAGCAACTGGGCCAGCGGATGCCCCAGCCAGGCGCGCTGCGCCACGGCGAAGAGATTTTCGGCGGCCGGATTCATATGCCTGATGAGTTCGCGCTCATCGAGCACGACGACGGCGGAAGACAGTAGGTCGAGTCCGCTGAATGCCAGCTGCTGGGGCGAGTGTCTCTCGGAAGAGTTCATGGCGCCTTGATCAGCAAAAAGCGAGCCATTTATGTTGCTCGCACGCGCGGTTATTTATTTGAGATTGGAAATCTCGCGCCGCAAGGCATCCAGGTTGCGTTCATGCAGTGCGATACGATCACGGATGGGTTGTGCCTGTTCAACCCCGCCCCGGAAGGCTGTTCGGTAAGCGACTTGCGCGCTTCCTCAAGGTGTTTCTGCTCAGCCGCCAATTCCTGTTCGAGGATGTAGCGGCGATCGCTATCCCGGTTTTTTTGCGTCTCCCCCGCCACCTTGGGAAAGTCTGCGGGAGAGGCCTTGCCGTTGGTGTTGCCGCCCGACTTTGAAGCAGATCTGCTGCTGCGTGTTTCGTCGTGCGACAACACCGTGCATTTGCGATTGTCGGCCTTGTAATTCGTATAAGTGGCATGCCCGAACTCATCCTTGCAGCGATAGAGCGTGCTTGCGCTCGCCCCGATTGGGCTCGTCAACGAAATCATCACCAAGATCTGCAGAGTTGCTTTGAGCATGGGTCGCATGATGCCTGAGGAAGGTGAAGTGTAGGCGAAAAAAAAAGACGGGGCAAACGCCAGGTTTGCCCCGCTTTGAGAAGTGCGAAGTTAGGTTCTAGTGTGAAAAAGTAAAAACGGCGCGCATTGTGACTATCGAGCGCAGCGAGCAAATCGGTAACCCCGCCCCGGGGCGGGATTGGGTGAGGGGCTTCGATTTGTCTTTCGCGCATTTTCATCACCAAGGATGGCGCTGGCGACCATGCGCGTTAGATGCTGTAGTACATCTCGTATTCGAGCGGGTGAGTGGTCATGCGGAAGCGGGTAACCTCTTCCATTCGGAGCTCAATGTAAGCATCGATCATTTCCTTGCTGAACACACCGCCACGGGTCAGGAACTCGTGGTCGTTGGCGAGATAATCGAGCGCCTGCTCGAGGCTGGAGCAGACGGTCGGGATCTTCGCGTCTTCTTCGGGCGGCAGGTCGTACAGGTTCTTGTCGGCGGGATCGCCTGGGTGGATTTTGTTCTGGATGCCATCAAGGCCGGCCATCATCATCGCGGTGAAGGCAAGATAGGGGTTGGCGCCCGGATCAGGGAAGCGCACCTCAATGCGGCGCGCCTTGTCGGACGTGACGTAGGGCACGCGGATCGAAGCGGAGCGGTTGCGGGCCGAGTAAGCCAGCTTGACCGGAGCTTCGAAACCGGGCACCAGACGCTTGTAGGAGTTGGTGAGCGGATTGGTAATGGCGTTCAGGGCGCGGGCGTGCTTGATGATGCCGCCGATGTAATAGAGCGCCATTTCCGACAGGCCGGCGTAGCCGTTGCCCGCAAACAGGTTCTTGCCGCCTTTCCAGATCGACTGGTGCACATGCATGCCGGAACCGTTGTCACCAACGATGGGCTTGGGCATGAAGGTCGCAGTCTTGCCATAGCTGTGGGCCACGTTATGGATGATGTACTTGAGCACCTGAGTGTGGTCGGCGCGTTGCACCAGGGGGCCGAACTTGGTGCCGATTTCGCATTGGCCCGCAGTCGCAACTTCATGGTGGTGCACTTCCACTTCAACGCCGCAGGCTTCCAGCGCCAGACACATCTGGGCACGGATGTCATTCAGGCTGTCGACCGGGGGCACCGGGAAATAGCCACCCTTGACGCCGGGACGGTGACCGACGTTGCCGCCTTCGATCTTCTCGGCCGAAGCCCAGGCGGCTTCTTCCGAGAATACCTTGCAGTAGGAACCGGACATGTCGATCTTCCACTCGACCGAGTCGAAGATGAAGAATTCGGGTTCGGGACCAAAGTAGGCGGTGTCGCCGATGCCGGAAGATTTCAGGTATGCCTCGGCACGCTTGGCGATGGAGCGCGGATCGCGATCATAGCCCTTGCCGTCGGAGGGTTCGACCACGTCACAGGTCAGCACCAGCGTAGTCTCATCCATGAAGGGATCGATGTAAGCGGTGGCGGCATCCGGCATCAGCAGCATGTCCGACGCCTGGATCCCCTTCCAGCCGGCAATCGACGAGCCGTCGAAAGCATGGCCCTCTTCGAATTTCTCCAAGCCGAAAGCCTTGATCGGCACGCCAACGTGCTGTTCCTTGCCGCGGGTGTCGGTAAAGCGAAAGTCGACAAACTTGACTTCCTGTTCCTTGACCAGTTTGAGTACGTCTTGAGGCGTCGTCATTGCGTGTTCTCCTGAACGTGTTTTCGGTTAAGCCGTGAATGGAATGAAAATGCTACGGCTTTTTAGCAGATTTTGTGCCAGAGCACGACAGGCCGCAGGTAATTGTGCCACAAGACGATTTCGCGCGTCATGCCTGCATCAAAGCACCAAAGCAGGGCACATTGGTGTTGTCGGCACTATTTTGGTGCAATTGTATGGTTCAGCGTGATGCTGTGGAACCATTCGTTCTCAGGCAAACATTTGGCGAGACGAGCTTCCAGTTTGCCCAAGTATTCCAGATCGTGCGCCATCCGCACCGATAGAAAAACCTCTGCTTCCACCTGCTGGCCAAGAAAATGGAGCACGATTTTTTCGAATTGTGCGAGATCTTCGCCGAGCATCGACTCCAACTGACCCACCAGCACTTCGCGGCCGGGGAATTTGCCGCCGCGCAGGGACGGATCGAAATCGTTCTCGGCGTCAATGTGCACCATGACGTCAAGTACTTCGGGATGATGGTCGAGCACGCGCTGGCGTGCCGATTCGGCGATGTGATGTCCTTCTGAGACGCTGATGCGCGGCGATACCTGGATATGGGCATCGACCAGGGACTGGTGCCCCATGCGCCGCGTGCGCAACTCATGCAAGCCGCGTACGCCGGGCGTAGCCCTGATGGAGGCGCGAATGCCATCGACTTCGTCCGCGCTGAGGCTGGTGTCGATCAGTTCCAGGATCGCGCTCCAGGCAAAGCCGAGTCCGGACTTGATGACCATGGCACCGACGACGACCGCCGCCAGGGCATCGGCAAAGCGGAACCCCGCCAGCGCTCCGCCGACCCCTGCCGCCACGACCAATGACGACAGCGCATCGGCGCGCGCATGCCAGGCATTCGCCACCAGCATTGGCGAGCGCAGCCGCTGCGCGGCGCGCAGCATGTAGCGGAAAAGCAGTTCCTTGCCGATCAGGGTAACGATGGCCGCCCACATTGCCGCAACACCGACCATAGGCACATTGCCCAGATTCTGCAATCGGCTTGCGGCAGAAAGCAGGATGCCGGCGCCGGTGGCAAACAGAACCAGCCCCAGCATCAGCGATGCCGCCGTTTCGACCCGGCCATGGCCATAGGGATGATCGGCATCGGCCGCCTTGGAACCGCTGCGAATCGCGAACAACACAAATCCGTCGGAGACCACATCCGCCAATGTGTGCATGGCATCCGCCATCAGGCTTTGCGAATGCGCGATAAAGCCGATCACCAACTGCATCGCGGTCAGCACGATGTTAACCACCACGCTGGTCCAGGTAATACGTCGCCCGACGGCAGAACGATCATCGTCGCTGCTGCGCGTGTGATGAAAGTGGGCGTGGTCGTCGCTCATAATGGCAGCTATACTGGAAACCTTGATTTTAGCCTTGCCAACTCTTGTACCGGAGACAAATTCCATGAGCCGACTCGATGACCTACTTGCCGTCGCCAAGAAGCGCGCCAGCGATCTGGGGTTGCCTTATGCGGGCGCATTGACGCCGAAGGAAGTCGCCGAAATTCTGCAACTCGACGAGAGTGCACGCCTGGTTGATGTGCGGACTGCGGCGGAACTGGCCTGGGTTGGACGCGTGCCTGACGCGATCGAGGTCGAGTGGCAGCGTTATCCCGGCGGCGTGCCGAATGCCAGTTTCATCGCCGACCTGCAGCGGGCCACGGGCAGCAACCACGGGGCGCTGTTCTTCATTTGCCGCTCCGGGGCACGTTCCAGCGCCGCCGCCAAGGCCGCCACCGAAGCCGGCATCACGCCATGCTTCAATGTCCTCGAAGGCTTCGAGGGCGACAAGAATGCCGAAGGGCATCGCGGCCGCATCAACGGCTGGCGCTTTCACGGCCTGCCCTGGGTGCAAACTTAGCAGAGAGTCAAGAGTGGAGGGCCGAGAGTAAAACCGGCCTCTTGCGAACTTCACTCCAATTTCCGACTCTAATTTTTTGATTGATTCCCATGCAAACCGCCACCATTTCCTTCGACCGTTTCAACGAACTCGCCGACCGCGAAGCGGATGAGCGCATTCGCGCCGCGAAAGCCAAACTCGGCAAGCATGTCGTCATCCTCGGCCATCACTACCAGCGCGCCGACGTGTTCAAGCATGCCGACCTGTCCGGCGACTCGCTCAAGCTGTCACGGCTTGCCTCTCAGACCGATGCCGAATACATCGTGTTTTGCGGCGTGCATTTCATGGCGGAGGTCGCCGACATCATGTCGCGGCCGGAACAGATTTCGATTCTTCCCGATCTCGCCGCCGGCTGTTCCATGGCCGACATGGCGAACCTGGCCAAGGTCGAGCGCTGCTGGCGCGAATTGGCCGAAGTGCTGCATCCGGATGAACAGGTCACGCCCGTCACCTACATCAATTCCGCCGCCGACCTGAAGGCCTTCTGCGGCACGCATGGCGGCATCGTGTGCACCTCGTCGAACGCGCCGAAGATCCTGCACTGGTCGTTCGGGCAACGCGAAAAAGTGCTGTTCTTCCCCGATCAGCATCTCGGACGCTGGAGCGGCCACCAGATGGATATTCCGCTCGACGAGATGCTGGTGTGGGATCCCGATCTCGAAATGGGCGGGCTCACGGCCGAACAGATTCGCCGCGCAAAAATCCTGTTGTGGAAGGGTCACTGCTCGGTGCACCAGATGTTCCAGCCCGCGCACATCCTCAAATTCCGCAACCAGCATCCGGATGGCATCGTCATTTCACACCCCGAATGCGCTTTTGAAATCTGCCGCCAGTCGGACTATGTCGGTTCCACCGAATACATCCTCAAGACCGTCAAGCAGGCGGCGTCCCATACGCATTGGCTGGTCGGCACCGAACTCAACCTGGTGAACCGGCTAGCCGAAGAAGTAAAGGCCGAAGGCAAAACCGTGCAGTTCATGTCACCCACCGTCTGCATGTGCTCCACCATGCAACGCATCGACCCGCAGCACCTGGCCTGGACGCTGGAAAATCTTGTCGACGGCAAGGTGGTCAACCAGATCAAGGTACCGCAGCATGAAGCCGTGCTGGCCAAGGTTGCGCTCGATCGTATGCTGTCAGTGTCTTGAACACTGACGGTATGATTCACATCGCGACATGCAATATCCATAAGGGCTTCTCTCAGTTCAACCGCAATCTGGCGATTCACGATCTGCGCGAGCAGTTGCGCAAACTGACGCCGGACATCGTTTTCCTGCAGGAAGTGCAGGGCCTGCATGTTCAACATTCGCAACGCTACGCCAATTGGCCTGATCAGCCGCAGCACGAATTCATCGCTGAGGACATCTGGGCGGACACAGCCTACGGCCGCAACGTGGTGCGCGACCATCGCCATCACGGCAATGCGATCCTGTCGCGCTTTCCGATACTCAGCAGCCACAATCAGGACGTGACGCACCTGCGCTTCGAACGGCGCGGACTGCTGCACAGCATGATCGAGGTGCCCGGTCTGGCGCAACCGTTGCACTGCGTCTGTGTGCATCTTTCCCTGCTCGGCCGCTCGCGGCAACTGCAGCTCGATGCGCTGGCGAACCACATTGAAACCGTGGTGCCGCGGCAAGCGCCGCTGATCATCGCGGGCGACTTCAACGACTGGCGCAATCGGGCCCACGACGAATTGGCCGGGCGGCTCGGCATGATCGAAGCATTCAGCGGCCATCAGCGCCGCCCCCCGCGCAGTTTCCCGGCCGTGCTGCCCATGTTTCGACTGGATCGCATTTATGTGCGCGGCTTTCTGGTTCGAACAGTGATGGTGCATAGCGGCCGCGTCTGGTCGCGCATCACCGACCATGCCGCGCTCTCGGCCCGGCTGGGCATAGTCAGGAAATGAAACCGCGCTTCGTCGAAGGCAACGCGGTGCGCTTGCTGGAGAACGGCGTCGAGTATTTCCCGGCCCTGGTTGAAGCCATCGATTCAGCAACCAGCGAAGTGCATCTCGAATCCTATATCTTCGCCAACGACGAAGCCGCCAAGGCCGTCGTCGCTGCACTGATCCGCGCGCGGCAGCGCGGCACCGAGATACGTGTGCTGGTGGACGGCTTCGGTGCCCGCGACTTTCCCCATGAACTCGGCGCCGACCTGATCGCCGCTGACTGCGAAGTATTGATCTATCGCGCAGAAGTGGCCAAGCAGCGCTTCCGCCGCAATCGCTTGCGCCGCCTGCATCGCAAGCTGGTGGTGATCGATGGCCGCATCGCCTTCGTCGGCGGTCTCAACATCGTCGCTGACACGACCGATACCGACCCGGGTTTCCCGCGTCATGACTATGCAATTGTCGTTGAAGGGCCGCTGGTCGCGGACATCCATGATGCCGTGCGCCATTTGTGGCGTCTGGTGCGCTGGGCCACTTTTGGACAGCGGCCGGAGCGACCGGCCAATTTGCCCATCAGCCGCAGACTATGCGGTCCGGTACACGCCGCCTTCCTGATCCGCGACAACCTGCGCCATCGGCGCGACATCGAAAACGCCTACCTTGAAGCGATAGAAACTTCCGCACAGGAAGTTCTCATCGCCTGCGCCTATTTCCTGCCCGGCAAGCGCTTCCGCGAAACGCTGATGGACGCAGCGCGGCGCGGGGTGAAGGTAACCATGCTGCTGCAAAGTCGCGGCGATCATGCCGTGATTCGCCATGCAGAACGCATGCTTTATCACGAACTGCTGCCGGCCGGCATCCGCATTTTCGAATACCACGCCGGGTTTCTCCATGCCAAGGTCGGCGTTGTCGACCGGCAATGGGCGACGGTCGGCTCATCCAACATCGACCCCTTCAGCCTGCTGCTGTCGCGCGAGGCCAATGTCGTCATCGACGATGCCGGGTTCGCGGCAACATTACGCGAACGCCTGCAGCGCGCCATCGCATCCGGCGGCAGGGAAGTGCGGATTAAAGACATGAACAATCGCTCGTGGTGGTCGCGACTGGTCAACCGCGCCGCCTATGCCTTCGTACGCTTCGCCGTCAGCGTCTCGCGCTATGGCGGCAAGGATTACCGGGAATAAAGCGGCGAGTAATCCGGCGCCGCCTGGGCGCGGCGTTGCGGTACCTTGCTCAGGCGCCAATGCGTGATCGCATATTCCCAGAATTCATTGACGCGCGCCGGCGGCGCTTCCGGCATCTGGCCCAGAAACCGCCATGCGGCCAGCAATGCCGGCAGCGGCTGCGCTACATCTACCGGCGCCGCCAACGTCTGCTTCGACAGCTTCTCGCCATTGGCATCGACGGCGACCGGCAGATGCGCATAAACCGGTTGCGGATAGCCCAGCAACTGCTGCAAGAAAATCTGCCGCGGCGTTGAATCGAGCAGATCGGCGCCGCGCACGACATGCGTGATGCCTTGCTCATCATCATCCGCAATCACCGCCAGTTGATACGCAAACAGGCCATCCGCGCGCAGCACGACGAAGTCGCCGACGTCGCGCCGCAATTGTTGCGACATCCGGCCTTGAATCGCGTCATCGAATGAGGTCTCGCCTGCGTCGGGCACGCGCAACCGCCAGGCGCGCGGCCTGGCCCCAGGCGGCAAACCGTTACGGCAGCGACCGTCGTAAAGCTGCCCGCCATCGATAGCCGGCGCGCCGCCCGCGAGCTGCTTGCGCGTGCAGGCGCAGGGGAAAAGACAACCGCTTGAATTCAGCCGATCAAAGGCGGCACGATACAAATCGCTGCGCCGACTCTGATACACCACCTCGCCATCCCACTCGAAACCGGAGGCTTCCAGCGTCTTGAGGATTTGCCTATCCGCGCCCGCCACGCAACGCGGAGAATCGACATCTTCCATGCGCACCAGCCATTCGCCGCGATTGGCGCGGGCATCGAGACAACTGCCCAGCGCCGCGACCAGCGACCCGAAATGCAAAGGCCCGGTCGGACTCGGCGCGAAACGGCCGCGATAGGAAAGCGTCGGTGTCATGTTTAACTTAGAAACTGTGCAAGGCTACTGTCGCAGATCGTCCAGAAACTCGGACACCGGAGTAACTCCTGTCACCAGCAAATGGTCGCGCGCCCGCGTACAGGCAACGTAAAGCAAGTGGCGCTCGGTGTCATAGACTTCCTGTAGGTTGGCGTCATCGCCGACCGCCTCGATACGAACTTGCAAGGGGATCACCTCATCGTCACAGGCCATCACGACCACGGCACGGAACTCCAGCCCCTTGGCCAGCGGCATGATGCAGATCGACACATGACCGCTCGCCGTCTCGATATGCTCATCGAGAATCTTGCAAGGTAAGCCAGCCACCTTGACCGCGGCCTCGGCACGCGGAAGCTGCCCCGCGGAGCACACAAAAACACCGAACTCGTGCGGCAGAACACCGTTCTGCGCCTGTTCCGCGACCAGAAGCTCTTGTCCTTCGCTTTGTCCAGTTTGTGGAAGTGATGTCCCGGATTGGCCGGATTCAGTTGCAGATCGAAGGCAGTGGTCTTGACTTGTTTTTGTTCTTCGCCGGTAAGCCGCACGAGGCTGTCGGTGAAGGTGTCGGCGATACGGGGAGTCCATTTGCTGGCAGTAATGCGGCTGAGCTTGCTGGAGTCGGTGGTATGGGCGTCGTAGTTGAAGGCGCAGGCGATCAGTACGTCGAAGCTGGCGTCATTCGCTTCGCGTGTCTCCGATACCATATCGGTGACGATCGTCTTGGACTGGGGCGCACTCAAAGATCGGAATATTTCTTGTTTGATCCACGAGCCTTTTCCACTGGATATTTTTCTGCATTGATCTGAATTTTATTCTTGACGGCAACATCGATATCGATAGAGAGATCGTGCGCAAGATACGTAAGCAATATAGCGATATCCGCTATTTCATCGCTGATTTCGGTGTGGCGAGTACCTGCGATCTCGGCCACCTGATTATCCGATGCCCATATGAACGATTCGAGTAATTCTGCTGCTTCGACTGAGATGGCCGAAGCCAAGTTGCGAGCCGAATGAAATTGTTCCCAATCTCTAACACTTCTGAACTTTAGTAACTCGGCAATCAACGTTTTTGACAGCAATCGTATCTCCTCTAGCCTTGATAGCAGTGTTCATTATGCCAGCGCAAAAAAGCTGCATCGGGACGTTGAGACGCGGTCTCTGGAAGATTCGCAAGTTCTTTTCCGTGGAGACGATAGTAGGCTTTCCCGTTGAACCACTCTTCGCGGATTCGCTGGCTTACTTCTACTCGGAAGTCCTCCGTGACTGTAACGAATCCGAGATCAAAAAGTTTGTGAAAATCGGAGCGTAACAACATCCCGTTAGAAACCTCGTTTGGACCGCATTCGGCAAATGGCAAGATATGGGCAGCCTCTAGCACTGGAAGGGTACTTTCCCCCGTAATTGCGCACCGACGGGAGTAGGCATCGGTTACAAGAACCCGAAATGCTCCCTGACCAAGCCGAGGTTTAACTAGGATCGAATCACCATACCTTGCAACGGGTTGATTTGCTACACGACCAAAATCAGGCAAGACTTGCTTGTCAAGTCTTGCCTGAACCTGGTTCCACAGCTGAGTACCATTTGATTCGGTGGTGTCGTAATAGCGACCACGGACAATATTTCCGGCGAAAGCCACGGGATCGGCGATCCAAGTTTCTCTTGGCCAGAAAAACGGCGCCGCAAGAACCGTACATCCAATCTCCGGATCCCTCGCTTGTGGATTCGGGGCAAGCCTTCGGATCATCGTCTCGAACCCTTCGCGAGAGGACGCACCGTTTTTATACCCGAAAGTCTCCCATACGATTGACAGAGGAAGAACGGAAAACTTGACAAAAAATCCGCCCCCCGCAACGTGATTGAATGGACGTTTGAGTTTGAATAGAAACGGAGCCCCCTGCTCTAACCCCACGAAAGGAGCTCGGCCACTCGGTTGCCAGAAGTTGACCTCGTCAACGTTGGCTTGACTGAGAAACTCGAACCACCCGTTGTCCGTCACACCAAGCCAATACTTCATTTCAAATCTCCGTCAAATAGAAAAGGTGTATTCGCGTTTTAATCTCGCGCAGCAGGTCGTCGATCAGCGCCTTGGGGTGCACCTTTTCCTGGATGTAGAGCGGCGGGGCATGGACGACGAGGTCGGACCAATCCTGCTCGTCCTTGCCGCGCCAGACCAGCTGCGGGTCGAGGTCGGTGTTGCGCGAGTAGCGCAACTGCTTCGGGTTCTTCTGCTCCTCCTCGACCACGGACTGGTATTCCGCAGTGGGGATGTTCTTGCGCTTGGCCTCGTCGTGCTTGATGGTGTCGACGGACTTCGGGGTGGCGGGTTTTTTGGCCATGGTGTCGGTGGCAGTTGGTGTTTAGAGGAAGCCGATGCGGCGTTTCGGCTTGGCCTTGCGGTCCTGGTCGTCGGCGATCAACTGCTTGATGGCATCGAAGACGATGGTGAACTGTTCGTCATACTTCATTCCCAGCGCCTCGATCTTGCGCGCGAGGTTGCGGTTCGAGTCCATGAGGCGGCGCAACTGGACGAAGGTGCGCATGATGGCGATATTCACTTCCACCGCGCGCGGCGAACGCAGCACGCTGGAGAGCATGGCGATACCCTGCTCGGTGAAGGCATAGGGCAAGGCGCTGAGCTTGCGCCGCGATGCGGTCACGGATTGTGACCGCATGGGGCTTGCCTTCGGGGATGATGTCACAGATTGTGACCTCATCCGTTCCCATTCTGCGGCCGTGAGTTGGAACATGAAGTCGTCCGGAAAACGATCCAGGTTTCTTTTCACTGCCTGGTTGAGCGCTTTTGTTTCCACACCATAGAGTTCCGCGAGGTCGGCATCCAGAAGCACCTTTTCGCCACGAATCGCCAAAACGAGGGGCACAAGGTTTTCAGGTTTCGGAATGAGCTTGGTCATTGGAGGTCAGCCCCTATTGGCAACGGCAAGCGTAATCATCTTGCATCAGCTCGGGATTGGCGTCCCGGTTCGCGGCGGCGAGGTGGTCGAGGATGCGCTTGCCATGCTTCGATTGAGGTGCGACCTCAATAAGCCAGATGGCCGTTTCGACCGCTTCCACTTGACAGAAGAACGGGCGAATGCCTGCGAACTTGTGGTGGCGTCAGTGTTGCAGCAGGCGGGCGGTTTCCGGCGTGACTTGCCATTGGTTGGGGTTGGGCAGTGCGCGCCAGGATTCCACATGACCACGCACTTCATTGATGATTGAGGTGGGGTCGTATTGCTGTTCCTTGCTTGATAGCCCCTGGCCGTTGTCGAAAACGAAGCTTTCCTGCTTGGGGGCGCTTTTGCGCTTCTTGGGCTTCGGGATCGGGGTGATGAACTGCGCCGGGCGGCGAATATCAACAAGCTTTTGCGTCGGCTGCCCGGTTTCGTCAAGCTCCCAGTGCCGCGATGGACGCTCGTAGGGAGAATTGAGGATCGGGTGGTCAAAGAAGGGGTTGGACATTTCGCGCCGTCGAGCCTGACGTGTTAAATGTCAAACTGTACTCGAATGGACTTCGCCGAGCAACGGCAAAATTGCGACTGTCATTGAGGCCCGGTCGGACTCGGCGCGAAACGACCGCGATAGGCTGGTGTCGAGGTCACACGTTGAACAGGAAACTCATGACGCCGCCATCCTTGACGACATACTCCTTGCCTTCGGCACGGGTTTCGGCTTCGTTCATGTGTTTTTCAAAACGTAGCGTCCAGTCTTGTTGCCGCCGACCTTTTCCACCACACCCGCATCCAGCAAGGGCCGCAGCAAATCCATCGCCCCCTGCCTGGACACTCCCAGCGCTGCCCATATCTCGGCAGGCGCCATGCCGCCGTGATCGCGCAGCAGATGCAGCAGTTGTTCCTGCCTTGGGCGCAATACCAACTTTTCCGCAGACTTCACCTGCAAAGTTTGTATGCGCAGCCATGCCCGCTCCAAAGTTTGCCGCAGACCTGCCGCACAGTATTCCAGCCATGCGCTCATATCTTCTCCGGCCGCGCGCACGCTTTGCAGCGCGGCGTAGTAGGCGGGCCGGTCTTCCCAGTAATACTCATCCACCGAAAAAATATGGTGCGTGTCGAAGCCGCGCCGGTACAGCTCCCACAAAGCCAGCGCCCGCCCCGTGCGGCCATTGCCGTCGGCGAACGGATGGATGGCCTCAAAGCGGTAATGCAGGATGGCCGAACTCAGCACCGGCGAAAGTTTTTTTGCCGCTGTGTTCCACCATTCCAGCAACTCGAACATCAACCCTGAAATGGCATCGGGTGGAGGAGGCAGATATGTCCCGACCCGCACGGCGATCATCCGGTATTTCCCCGCCTCGCCTTGATCCATTACTTCGCCGGCCAGTATCCAGTGTAGTTCCAGAATATCTACATGACCTATTTTCTTTTTGGCTGCGTTTTTTTCCACATAGCGCAGCCCGGCAAAATAATTGATGACCTCCCGCTTCGACCGTCCACTGGAAGCGGAAAGCTCGCGCCCCTCTTCCAGGGCGCGCACCTGCTCCAGGGTCAGCGGATTGCCTTCGATGGCCGTCGAAGCATGCACGTTGCGCGTGCGAGTGTCTTTCTGCAGTGCGGGTATCCACGCAAGATCCACCACCGCACTTTGAATCCGCTCGCGCAATGCAGCCACCTGCTCCACTTCGGCAAGCAGGATTGGACTGATAATGAATTGGGGAACGTAGGCCATGCACAGAGGCTAAATCAAGAGTCAAGTATAAGTCAAGCTTTGTGTCAAGCAGACCCAAAGCCGCCCACAGTCATGCCTATCCCGCTCCCCGATAAAAGCATTCGAGGACCAGCTTCCCGGAATGACGGCTTATACGTTGAAGAGGAAGTTCATCACGTCGCCATCCTTGACGACATAGTCCTTGCCTTCGGCGCGCATCTTGCCGGCTTCCTTGGCGCCTGCCTCGCCCTTGTAGGCAATGAAGTCATCATAGGCGATGGTCTGGGCGCGGATGAAGCCTTTCTCGAAATCGGTGTGGATCACGCCCGCCGCCTGCGGTGCGGTGTCGCCGACGTGGATGGTCCAGGCGCGCACTTCCTTGACGCCGGCGGTGAAATAAGTCTGCAGGCCGAGCAGCGTGAAGGCGGCGCGGATCAGGCGATTGAGGCCGGGTTCGTCGAGGTCCATGTCGGCGAGGAACATCTGCTTCTCGTCATCGGCGAGGTCTGCAATCTCGGCTTCGATGGCGGCGCACAGCGCGACCACTTCGGCGCCTTCCTGCGCAGCATGGGCGCGCACGGCGTCGAGGTGCGGGTTGTTCTTGAAGCCGTCTTCCTTGACGTTGGCGAGGTAGAGCACAGGCTTGGCGGTGATGAGAAAGAACTGGCGCAGGTTGGCCTTTTCTTCCTTGGAGAGATCGAGCGCACGCACCGGCCTGCCTTCATTCAGTTGCGCCAGGCATTTCTCCAGCACGCTCACCAGCAGCTTCGCTTCCTTGTCGCCGCCGGCCTTGGCCTGCTTGGAATAGCGTGCCAGCGCCTTTTCCACGGTCGCCATGTCGGCCAGTGCCAGTTCGGTGTCGATCACTTCGATGTCATGCAGCGGATCGATCTTGCCGGCCACATGCACCACGTTGTCGTCGGCGAAGCAGCGCACCACATGCACGATGGCGTCGGTCTCGCGGATGTTGGCGAGGAACTGGTTGCCGAGTCCTTCGCCCTTGCTCGCCCCGGCGACCAGACCGGCGATGTCGACAAACTCGACGATGGCATGCTGGATCTTCTGCGGCTTGACGATCTTGGCCAGTTCGTCGAGGCGCGGATCGGGCACTTCGACGATGCCGACGTTCGGCTCGATGGTGCAGAAGGGATAGTTCTCCGCCGCGATGCCGGACTTGGTCAGCGCGTTGAACAGTGTGGACTTGCCGACGTTGGGCAGGCCGACGGTGCCGCATTTCAAACTCATAACTTCTCCATCCTGCCATCGGTGATGGCAACAAAAACTTTTCGAGCGAAGCGAGCCGACTCCGTCACCCCTTCCTCGGGAAGGGGGCGGGGGAAGGCTGTTGTATTTGCCTAAGCCTCCCGCTCGGGAGGCTTGGCGTTGATCTTTCTCATGGCGGCCTCAAAGTCGCCATGAGAAAGATCACGCCACGCCAGCAACGCACGATCCAGCGCCGCATCAATGTCGGCCTGCTCTTCCTTGCGCGCCGGTTTCAATACGTAATTGACGACTTCGTTGCGGTCGCCGGGATGGCCGATGCCGATGCGCAGGCGCCAGAAATCCTGGGTACCAAGATGGCTGGTGATGTCCTTGAGGCCGTTATGACCGCCGAGACCGCCGCCGAACTTGAGCCGCATCTGGCCCGGCGGCAGGTCGAGTTCGTCATGCACCACCAGCATTTCCGCCGGTTCGATGCGATAGAACTGTGCCAGCGCACGTACCGCCTGCCCGGAGTGGTTCATGAAGGTAGCGGGCATCAGCAGCCATACCCCGGCCTCGCGCGCATTTGCCGCCCAGCCATGAAAGCGGCTTTCCTTGTTGAGGGACACGCCAAGTTCATGCGCCAGCCGCTCACAAAACCAAAACCCGGCGTTGTGCCGGGTTTCGATGTATTCGGCCCCGGGGTTACCAAGGCCGACGACGAGACGAAGCTTCGTCTGCGTCACATTACTTCTTCTCGGTCTTCTCGGCCGGAGCGGCTGGAGCGGCCTTCTTCTCAAGTGAAGCCGCAGTAGCTGCTGCCGAAGCTTCGGCAGCGGCAGCGGCTTCTGTGGCTTCCGCTGCATCCGCCTTGCCACGGATAATGACCGTCGCGACAACCGGATCGCCTTCGCCGTGATGCGCGATTTCAACGCCGGCCGGAATCGCCAGTTGCGAAATATGGACCGACTGGCCGATATCCAGATCCTTGAGGTCGACTTCGATGAAGCTCGGCAGATCCTTGGGCAGGCAACTCACATCGAGTTCGGTGAGGACATGCTGCACCATGCCGCCCTGCGTCTTTACGCCCGGCGCAATGTCGGCATTGACGAAGTGGAGCGGCACCTTCTGATGGATCTTGTGCGCGGCGTCGATGCGCTGGAAGTCGACATGCAGAATGATCTGGCGATAGGCGTGCCACTGCACGTCGCGCAGCAGGCACATCTGTTTCGCGCCCTCGACATTGGCGGTCAGCACGGAAGAGTGAAAGGCCTCCTTGCGCAGATGCTGATACAACTCGTTGTGATCGATGTCGATCGGCTGCGGCTTGTCGGGGCCGCCATAAAGAATGCCGGGTACCCGGTTGGCGCGACGCAGGCGGCGGCTCGCACTCGTGCCCTGCAGTTCACGCTTCTTTGCGTTGAATTCAATTTGCATGATTAACTCCTGGATAACCTGTCCGCGACCAGACAGGGGGTTGATGAAAACGAAAAACTACTCCATGAACAACGAGGACACCGACTCCTCGTTGCTGATACGCATGATGGTTTCGGCCAGCAGCGGCGCGATCGGCACGGTGCGAATACGTCCACTGGCACGGGCGGCATCGCTAAGCGGGATCGTATCCGTCACGACCAGTTCGTCCAGCTCCGATTCTGCGATGCGCGCCACCGCCGTGCCCGACAGCACCGGATGGGTACAGTAGGACATGACGCGCTTGGCGCCATTCTCCTTGAGCGCCTGCGCCGCCTTGCACAAAGTGCCGGCGGTATCGACGATGTCGTCCATGATCACGCAGGTGCGGCCGTTGACATCGCCAATGATATTCATCACTTCCGAGACGTTGGCCTTGGGACGGCGTTTGTCGATGATGGCGAGGTCGGTTTCAAGCTGCTTGGCAAAGGCGCGCGCGCGCACCACGCCGCCGACATCGGGCGACACCACCATCAGGTCTTCGTAATTCTGCTTCCAGACATCGTTCAACAGCACCGGCGCGGCGAAGATGTTGTCCACCGGGATGTCGAAGAAGCCCTGAATCTGTTCGGCATGCAGGTCAACCACCAGCAGGCGATCGACGCCCACCGCCTGCAACATGTTGGCGATGACCTTGGCCGTGATGGCGACACGCGCCGAGCGCGGACGGCGATCCTGGCGCGCATAGCCGAAATACGGGATCGCGGCGGTAATGCGCGCAGCCGAGGCGCGCTTGAACGCATCGACCATCACGATCAGCTCCATCAGATTGTCGTTAGTCGGCGCGCAGGTCGGCTGCAGGATGAAGACATCGCGGCCGCGCACGTGTTCGAGAATCTCGACATTCACCTCGCCGTCGGAAAAACGGCTGACGGTGGCGCGGCCCAGCGAGATGTTGAGGCGCTTGACGACATCGCCCGCCAGCTTGGGATTGGCGTTGCCGGTAAATACCATCAAACTGTCATAGGCCATTCGAGTTTCCTGCGCTAGCGAAATGGGACTGAATTACACATAATGAGCAAACAATGTGCTAACGATACGGGCAAGCTGCCGGTGATCCATGGGCCTGCCCGGCGGGGAATTTCTGGCAGGGGAGGAAGGATTCGAACCTTCGCATGCTGGAATCAAAATCCAGTGCCTTAACCAACTTGGCGACTCCCCTATTCGGCGCGAACGACAACCAGTAGCTGCTGCCCGCCCCTAAGGGACGCGCATTTTCGTGGTTTTCCACGCGCAAGTCAATCGCCGGGCCACCCCAAGATTGACTTGGCCCCCATGGGGGGCGGTTCGGGCCTTGGCCCGAGCCGGGGGCGAAGTTGGTGTCAATGCGAAAGCGCTTGGCGGGCGTCTCGCTCACATCTGCGCGAGCGGATGTACATCGACGCCGCGCGCGACAAAGCCCCGCATGTCATAAGGCAATCGCGCCAGGGCCGTGCGGGCAGCGGATTCGGTACCAAACTCGGCGAAACAGCAGGCGCCGGAGCCGCTCATGGCAACGCGGCTGGCGCCATCAAGTGTGCGCAGCCAGGCCAGATGGCGCGCAACTTCCGGATAACGCCGGCAGGTCACGGCTTCGAGGTCGTTAACGCCGAAATCGGACTGCCAGGCGCCGGGCACTATGGCGGAGGTATCGCGCCTGAGATCGGCGGCATTGAAAATCTCTGCCGTACTGACTGCTACGGGCGGCGCAAGCAGCAGATACCAGGCGGGCGGCGGACTGACATCAGTCAGTCGCTCGCCGACGCCTTCGCCAAACGCGCTGTGGCCGTGAATGAAGACCGGTACATCGGCGCCGAGCCTGAGACCGATCACGCTCAGATCGGTACGCGAGAGTCCGCACTGCCACAAATGATTCAGCGCCAGCAGGGTCGTCGCGGCATCCGAACTGCCACCACCGAGTCCGCCACCGAGCGGCAGATGCTTGGCAAGGGTAATCGACACACCTTGTCGAACCCCGCTCGCTGCCTGCAGGGCGCGTGCGGCGCGCACGGTCAGGTCCTGCTCGGGGGCGACCCCCGGCAACGGCGAGTTCTGTGCGATTACCCCGTCGTCGCGCGGCGCAAAACGCAAGTGGTCGCCCACATCGAGAAAACGGAATACCGTTTGCAGCAAGTGATAACCATCGGCACGGCGGCCGATAACATGCAGGAACAGATTGATTTTGGCCGGTGCCGGCCAGTCGCTGTCCCAATTCAGTCGAGCTGCCATGTGTCGATCTTCAGCCGCACATCGATATCGTCACGGTGCAACTCAATCAATGTCGGCAACGCGTCCGGCGCTGCCGATTCATAGGTTAGGTAGTTGATCTGCCAGCCGCTATCCCAGACGCGCAGGGGGCGGCCGACAGGGTCACGCTGTGTGTCTCGTTCTGCCTCTATTGTTGTGGCCGTTACCCAATGTGCCAGATTGTCGAGCGGCAAGGCAACGCCCAGCACTCGCTCGGCGAGACTACTCCAGTCGTTCGCTACAACCGTTTCGCGCGACGCCGTTTCGAGGCGGGCACCGCCGGCATCACGCGACAGGCGGGCGGCTTTCTGACCCAGCGGCCCGCTCAATTCAATCTCATCCCGTTCGGCATTGTGCTGCCAGACCAGTGCGGCCTGTCGCGCGGTAGCGCCGCGTTTTACCGATATCCGGCCTTCCAGCGTATAGCTGACGATTGTCGCGCGCGCCGGGCGCAACGGCGATTCCAGGCGCGGTTGCTGGGCACAAGCCGCAAGCAGCATGACAAGCAAGGGGAGGAGAAACTTCACGCTCAATGACGGAAGCGCTTGATGGTTCTATTCAGCACTTCGTTATCGGGCGCAATCCCGAGCGCAGCGTCCCAGATTTTATTGGCCTCGCCCTGGCGGCCCATTTGCCACAGCACTTCACCCAGATGCGCCGAGATTTCCGGGTCAGGATGAAGCACCAGCGCCTTTTGCAACATCGCGGCTGCCGCCGGCAGATCGCCGCGCCGGTAATTGAGCCAGCCCTTGCTGTCGAGAATTGCGGGATCCTCGGGCGCCATGGCGAGCGCCTTGTCGATCAATGCGCTCGCTTCGTCGAGACGCTGGTTGCGATCGGCCAGCGAATAACCCAGCGCGTTGTAGGCATGGGCGTTATCGGGTTTGAGCTTGATCAGCTTGCGCAGATTGCGCTCCAGCACATCCATTTTGTCCAGCCGCTCCGCCAGCAGCGCGGATTCATACAACAGGACAGTGTCATCGGGACTCTTCTGCAGGGCATCCGCCAGCAACTGGTAGGCATCGGCAGGATGTCCGCTGTCGGCGAGGAACTGTGCCTCTATCACCAGCAGATTGATGCGTTCCGTCGGGGCCGCGGCCTGTGCCGCATGCAGGCGGTCAATGGCCTGTTGCAACTGGCCCGCTCGCGCCAGTAGCACTGCGGCGCGAACCTGACCCTGGATGTGGTGCTGACTGCCCGGGGTAATGGCATCGTAATGCCCGATCGCCTCCTGCACCCGATCGGACTCATCGGCAATCTGCCCGAGATAGTAATGCACGCTGTCCATCTCGGAAAAATCCTTGTCGAGCAGCGACTTCAGGGTGCTCTCGGCTTTGTCCACCTCGCCCAATTGCAGGGAAAGCAATCCCATCGAATAGAGCAGATCGGGACGGTCGGGTTCCTCCTGCAGCAGCACGGCGAACTCGGCACGCGCCGCGTCGTAACGCTTGCCCTCGATCAAGGCACGGGCATAGGCCAGCCGTGCATCGCGCGCCTTGGGATATTTCCCGACGAAGGCCGCCAGCGAATCGATCGATGCCTCCAGATTCGTGGCAAATAATTGTGCCCTCAATATCGCTGCCGGTTCCCAGTCCGGCTTCAACGCCAGGGCCTGATCAAGTTCATTGCTGGCGCGGACTTTGTCTTCGGCGCCATAGGCGATCTGGGCACGCACGAAATGCGCCTCGGGCAGGACAAGGTAAGGCGCCGTTAGCCGGTCTGCGATGCGCACTGCCATTTTTTTGTCCGTCAGGCGCGCAAGCTGGCGGCCCACCTCCATCAGCGCTTCGCCGCGCCTGCCCGTCTCGGCGGCCACAGCACGCGACAAGGCATCGGCCAGTTGATCGAGCCGGCCCATATTGCCAAGCAAAGTCCAATAGGCCTGCCGGGCCTGAACCGAGTCCGGATCGGTCTCCGACCATATGCGCGCGGCATCGAGCGAAAGCTGCGGCTGACGGGCGAAGTAGGCGACTTCGGAGGCGCGGCGCGCGATGCGCGGATCGCGTGTGCTTCTGGCCAGATCGGCATAAACGGCAGCGGCAACCGGCAACTGGCCGCGCCCGATGGCGATTTCCGCGAGCAGGACTTGGTACAGAATCTGCGGCGTCAGCGCTTGTACCGGCGCCGCTTCCGGAATTGCAACCGGCGTCAACACAGGCGGTACGGCCAGCGCCAGCATGGGTAACGGCGCAATCAACGCGGCGAGGAGCAGACGCTTTAACTTCATCGGTGCAAAGGCCAATTAGAATGGATGGATGTTAGCAGTTTCATTCATGCCCCGACGCCAGAATGCCCGAACTACCCGAGGTTGAAGTCACGCGCCGCGGCCTGCTGCCGGATCTGGCGGGCGCGAAAGCCAGTGCGGTGACCTTTCGCACGGAGTCGTTGCGTTATCCGTTACCGCGCCAGTTGAACAAAAAATTGCAGGATGAAGTGTTGCGCGAAATCCGTCGCCGTGGAAAGTATTTGTTGTTTCAGTTTGATACCGGCGTGCTGCTGCTGCATCTCGGCATGTCGGGCAGCCTGCGCCTGGTCGACAAATCCTGCGCACCGCAAAAGCACGATCATGTCGACATCGCGTTTAGCAACAAAACAGGCAACAAGATCCTGCGCCTGCGCGATCCGCGCCGCTTCGGCGCCCTGCTCTGGATCGAGGGCGACCCGGCGCAGCATCCGCTCATCGCGCCATTGGGCATCGAGCCGCTCGACGATGGCTTCACGCCACAATGGTTGTTTCAGCAGACGCGCGGGCTCAAGGCCGCGATCAAGGTCACGCTGATGGACAGCCACCGCATCGTCGGCATCGGCAACATCTACGCCTCGGAAAGCCTGTTCCGCGCCGGCATCGACCCGCGCCGCGCCGCCGGCAAAATCTCCTGGCGACGCATCGAGCGCCTCGTGCCCGCAATCAGGGAAACGCTGAATCAGGCAATCAGGGCGGGGGGCAGCAGCCTGCGCGACTTCGCTCACTCCGACGGTGGCTCGGGTTACTTCCAGCTCGAAGCGTTTGTCTATGGTCGCGAAGGCGAAGCGTGCCGCGTTTGTGGCACGACGATCAAGTCACTCCGGCAGGGACAGCGGGCGACGTTTTACTGCCCCAAATGCCAGCGGTAATTTTTAAAACTGCGCTTAGAAGGTTAAATGTCTCTGACCCCAATGGCATTGATGAGCAGAGTTTTCTTCATGGCACCAGACCGCTATGACAGAATCAACCCGCCGTGACGACCACCTTGCCAATGACCTCCCCTGCCTCCATCAGGCGATGTGCCTCGGCCAACTCCTCGAACGGAATCGTCGCGCCGACGAGGGGCTTGAAGCGTCCGGCATTCAACTGCTTGCCGGCGGCGAAAGCGTCTTCCATCGTTCCGAGCCGGGAGCCCAATATCTGCACCTGCTTCACGAACATCTGGGTGATGTTCATGCGCGCATCGTCGCCACTGGTGGCGCCGGCGCTGACGATGCGGGCGCCAGGCGCGGCCAGCGCCAAACTGCGCTCCCATGTCGCCTGGCCGATGTGCTCGAAGACGACCGTCGCCCCCTCTCCGCCCGTGAACTCAAGCACGCGCTCGACAAGGTCGGGGCAGCTGTGATCGAGCATGAGGTCGGGACCGAGGCGACGCAGCACATCGAGCTTGCTCGCGCTGCCCGCGCTGGCGATCACCGTGGCGCCGGCGAGATGCGCGATCTCGATCGCCGCGCTGCCGAGGCCGCTGGTGCCGGCCCAGACGAACACGACATCGTCCGCCATGAGCCGCGCCTTGCCCATCAGCATTTGCCAGGCCGTGATGTAGGTGTTCGGGAAGCAGGCGGCATCAACGTCGGAAACCAGCGGCGAAAGCTTCACCGCCTGTATGGCAGGAATCGCCACCAGCTCGGCATAGGCACCATTGAAGACCGTAAAGTGCGGGCAGTACTGGGGCCGGCCGCGCACGCAGTAGCGGCAGCGGCCGCACGGAATATACGGATTGGCGGTGACGCGCTCGCCGATGGCGAATCCTTCAACCGCGCCGCCCATTCCGACAATTTCACCGGAGATGTCGATGCCGAGGATCGCCGGCAACTCGACGCGATAGGCCGGATGGGGGTGCCCTTTGCGAATCCAGACATCGCGATGATTGACCGTCGTCGCGCGCATGCGCACGAGGATGTCGCCTGGCCCCGGTGTCGGCTCGGCAACTTCCTCGACGCGCAGGACGTCCGGGCCGCCGTGCTGGTGCATACGTACGGCCCGCATCATGCCTCTTCGGCCACGACTGCCGTGCACTCGATCTCGATCAGCAACCCTGTCACCGCCAGGCCGGTGACGCCCAGGATGGTCTGCGGCGGATTGGCGCCGCCGCCGGTTACGGTGTCGATCGCGCGGGCGATGGTTTCGTAGGCAGTCGGCTGGAGGGTGTAAATCGTGCGGCGGACGATGTCGTCCCAACCGACGCCCGCCGCATCCATCGCAATCTTAACGTTGTTCATGGCGGCGACGGTCTGCGCATAAAGATCATTACCCCCGACCAAGCCGAACTGCGGATCGAGCGCCACTTGGCCGGCCAGGAAGACCAGGCGATCGCCGCGTGCCACGGCAATATGACTGAATCCCGGTGCCGGATGCAAGGCGGCTGGATTGTATAGCTCACGAACCATGGCAATTCTCCTCGAACGGCGAAATCCCAATGTAATCGCTGGTGCACGGAATCAGCATGTTTGAGTATGTATTGATGGATGACTGGCGGCGCAATGCGGGTCGTACATGCCAACCGCTGCCCTCGCCGACGACTATGGCAGCCCCGTCAAGCCCGAGCCCCAACCCCGCAAGCGCCGGCAAGATCAAGATCGTGGGCGCGCTTTACGGCACCAGCAACGGCGAGGTGATCGGTACTGAGCGGCTCAGAACACTCCCAGTGTCACTCCGGCAGCGGGCGACCTTTTATTGTCCGAAGTGCCAGCGGCAGCTATTACAGGCACTAGGAAAGCCATTTGAGGCTAATCCTTGTGCCATCTTGCAACAAAGCTCGGGAAAAACTCCGCCGCCGTCCTGCGCCAAGCCAGCAAATATCTGGCATGGGCACTCGGCGTCTAGCGTCGCAAAGTCTGGGCGGGAAACGCTAAAAACAATCGTTGCCTGCCCCGGATTATTTCGCAAACACGGATGTAGAAGCGTTTCTTCAGTGGGGATATTGTTGGCGACTGTCGACATTTCGGCAGTCACGGTGAAACAACCGGTATTGAATATACTTGCTCCGACATCCCTAAAATAGCTATTTTGAGATGAGTGTTATTTTCTTGTTCTGGCTGATCGATTGCACATTGCTAATGATCCCCGCATCCGCCTTGGCTTGGGCAGCTTGCTTTTCGCGCTCAATGCGGCGAATTCTTGCGAAAGTTTTCTTTATGTCAGTTTTTGCGCTGGACGTGTAATGGAATGAGCGATCTAGGATGGATTTCATGGAACCCCCTACACTAGTTAGTGAATTGTCGGATAAGTCGATCAGTTTGCCGGACATTGTTATCGCGTGGCATGGCGGTGATATTTGCCGCCGTAATGACAGCATGCCCTTGGAAAATTCAAAGTGCGAAGAAACACCATACGGATATATATAGTCCGTTCGGACTATATGGGGGTCCTTCGTCACCAAAGTAAGCAATTAAAAATTAAAGGGACCGCGTTCGAATTTAATTCCACAAACGTACTATTACGGCATGGGCATCGCGATTGCACGGATATGTCCCTTCTGCGCCGCCGAGTGAGGAAGGTTCGCCGGGAGAAGTCCGCCGTCGCTGTCCGAAGCCGAAGACGAGTTTGCGACGCCGGCCCGGTGAACCTTTCTCAGCGAGGCAGACTAATTGCCTCCCTCGCCAGGCGAGGGAGGATAAGAGAGAGTGCTCATTCTGTGCCCATGGGCGGAGACGCAGCCTTCGCCTGCCGGGACGTGTCCCGGCAATCTCAAGTCAAGCAGGAATGCCGTTCCCCTTCGACAGGCTCAGGGCGAACGGCTACATGGAAGACGCTGGATTCCCGCCTGCGCGGGAATGACCGAAGGAATCCCCGTGGGATGACTACGGAATAACGGAAGCTTTATTTCCCAGTAAGCTTCTGATACTTCTGCATCAACTGGTCCTTGCTCTCGACATTATTCGGATCGTTGGGAATGCAATCCACCGGGCATACCTCGCGGCATTGCGGCGTATCGAAATGGCCGACGCATTCCGTGCATTTGTTGGGGTCGATGACATAGATGCTGTCGCCCTGAGAAATCGCCTTGTTGGGGCATTCAGACACGCAGGCGTCGCAGTTGATGCAGTCGTCAGTAATCATTAAAGACATTGCTGTAGTTCCTTTCAGGTCGTTACTTGATCTTGGCCGCCAGTTTAACCAGTACTGGCGGATTAACAAAGGCCGAAACATCGCCGCCGAAGCTGGCGATCTCGCGCACCATGGTTGCCGATATATAAGTGTACTGCTCGGCCGGGGTCATGAATACGGTCTCGATATCGGGATGCAACTTGCGGTTCATGCCCGCCATCTGGAATTCGTATTCGAAATCGGATACCGCACGCAGGCCGCGCAGCACGATGTTGGCGCCGAGACCGTGCACAAAATCGATCAACAGGGTGTTAAAGCCCATTACTTCCACATTGGGATACGCGGCGAGCACTTCGCGCGCCATTGTCAGCCGCTCTTCAAGCGTAAACATGGGATTCTTGCGCTCGCTCGCGGCGATCGCAATCACCACTCGGTCGAACAGCTTGGCGGCGCGGCGCACCAGATCCTCATGCCCGCGGGTGAGCGGGTCGAAAGTGCCGGGATAAACCGCTATGGTTTTTGAACTCACACGTGCTCCAGAAGATGAAAGAAAACCTGCCCTGCCGTTCCCTGCTTCACTGTACACCAATCGCCAAGATGCTCAAGTGAATGCTCTGCCTCGACGTATAACCGCGCCCCAGGTTTTGCCAGCCGCGACAGCAGCGGTTCCACTTTTTCCAGCCAGCCGTGGCGATAGGGCGGGTCGAGGAAAATCAGATCGTATCCCGCATTGCCCGGGGCGGCGAATTCTAATGCATCGGCGCGAATCGGTTGCAGACGGGGATCATCGAACATGGCGGCGTTGCGTTGCAGTTGCAAAAACGCACGGCGCTCTTTTTCCACCAATGTCACATGCGCCGCGCCGCGCGATGCCGCCTCGAAGCCGAGAATGCCGCTGCCGGCAAAAAGATCGAGGCAGCGCAGCCCGCGCAAATCCTGCCCGAGCCAGTTGAACAGGGTTTCGCGCACGCGATCCGGCGTCGGCCGCAAGCCCGACCCATCGATCACCTGGATCATGCGGCTGCGCCATTCGCCGCCAGTGACGCGGATTCGGCTCATGACCGCGGCCTGATTCAGTCGCCCGCGACGATCACGGTGACAAGATTTTCCGGCTTCACATGTCGCGTAAAGGCGGCCTTGACCTGTTCCGCCGTCACCGCGTTCACCTTGGCGGCAAAGGTGTCGAGATAATCCAGCGGCAAACCGTAGAAGCCGATCAGCGACAGGTAGCCGAGCAGTTTGGCATTGCTGTCAAGACGCAGGGCCAATCCGTCGACGAGATTCTGCTTGGCAGCCTTGAGTTCGGCCGCTGTCGGCCCGCTCTTGAGGAAACCGTTGAGCGTGTCGTTGGCGACCTTCAATGCTTCCGCCGCCTGTTCGCGTTTGGTTTGCAGGCCAATCTGGAATGGGCCTTCGAGTTTGCGCAGCATGAAATAAGAGTGGACGTCGTAGGCATAACCGTGTTTTTCACGCACTTCGTTCATCAGCCGCGACACGAAGCCGCCGCCGCCGAGCGTGTAGTTGCCGACCAGCAGGGCAAAATAATCCGGGTCGCCGCGGCGGATGCCGGGCATGCCGATGGCGATGTGGCTTTGCGCCGCCGGATGGGCGATGCGAATGGTTTCGGCTTTAGGCAGCGTGACCGGAGGCAGATCGAGTGACGGCGAAGTGGCCGGCAAGGCTTCCGTCAGGCGCAGGGCAATTGCCTCGGCCTCGCCGCGCGTTACGTCGCCGATGATCGACACGACGGCACGGGTGGCGACGTAATGGGTGCGATGAAAGGCGAGCAGATCGTCGCGCGTGATTGCGGCAATGGAGCTCACTTCAGGCGAAACACCATAAGGGTGATTCGGGTAGATCGCCGCCGCGAAGCGCTTCGCGGTAATCGCGTCGGGCCGCGTTTCTGCTTCCTGCAAGGCAGCGATGCTGCGCGCCTTTTCGCGCGTCAAGGCGGCTTCCGGATAAGCAGGTTTCACGAGTATGGTTTGCAACAACGCCAGCGCGGAATCGCGTTCCTGCCTTGAGCTCAACATCCGCATCGACAATCCGGCGCGGTCATTGTCGACGCTGCCCGCCAGCTGCGCGCCGAGATCGGCAATGCGTTCGGCGAGCCGCTCTTCATCGAGATCGCCGGCGCCGCTATCGAGCATGCCTTGCGCGAGCGAGGCGGTCCCAGCCTTGCCGGACGGATCGAAGGCCGAACCAGCGGGGAAGTCGATCTGCACGTCGAGCATGGGCAGGTCGTGGGTCTCGACGAAATAGACATTCGCGCCGGAAGGCGCAACCCAATGCGCGATCTTGACGCCGGCCTGTGCGGTCGCAGTGGTCAAAGCGGCGGCCAGAGCCAGCACCATGAATACGATTTTTTTCATTGCGGCCTCGGCTCAGTGATGATGGATGACGGGCTTCTTGGGCGCCGCATTTTCGGCTATGGGTTGCGGATCGAGCGTCGCCACCGTCAGCGTGTCATCGCCGAAATATTTTTTCGCCACGACCTGCACTTCGTCGGCAGTGACGCTGCGCACCTTGTCCTGCATCTTGTCGATGTCGCGCCAGTCCATGCCGATCGCTTCAAGCATGCCGATTTCCATGGCCTGACCCATCACCGAGTCGCGTTTGAAAACCTGGCTGGCGATGGTCTGGGTCTTGATGCGGGCGAGTTCCTCGGCGGAAACCCCCTCGTCCTGGATGCGCTTGATCTCGCCGCGCAAGGCGGCTTCCAGTTCGGCGACAGTATGGCCTTCCGCCGGCTGGCCGTCGAGCACGAACAGCGTCTCGCCGCGTACGGTGCTGTCGTAGCCTGCACCCGCCGATTGGGCGATCTT
Source organism: Georgfuchsia toluolica (assembly GCF_907163265.1). Lineage (NCBI taxonomy): Bacteria > Pseudomonadati > Pseudomonadota > Betaproteobacteria > Nitrosomonadales > Sterolibacteriaceae > Georgfuchsia > Georgfuchsia toluolica. The sequence continues at coordinate 2,525,492 of NZ_CAJQUM010000001.1, read as the reverse complement.
CTGTCCCCGCACCAGGTTTTTGGCCAGGCGCGAGGCCTCATTGCCATCGAGCACCGCCGCAAGTACCTGAAGGGCATAAGGCTCGCGGTCCTTGTCGACATCCTTGAGCTTGGGCACTTTCCACGCCAGCGCGACATAGGGCAGCCTGGCCGGCGCCTTGACCACGACGCAGCGCTTGCCCTTCTGCTCCGGCTCGTTCTGCGGCTTGCGCTCCGGCAGCGCATGCGGCTTTATGCTACCGTAGTATTTGGCGGCAAGATGAAATACTGCTTCGTGGCTGACATCGCCTGCGATCACCAGCAGCGCGTTGTTGGGCGCATACCAGGTCTTGTACCACTGCTCGGCGTCGGCACGATTCATGTGTTCAAGGTCATCCATCCAGCCGATCACCGGACGGCGATAGGGATGGGCCTGGAAGGCCATCGAGTTCAGGGCTTCGTGCACCAGTGAGGTGGGATCGTCCTCCGTGCGCAAGCGCCGCTCTTCCATCACCACCTTGATTTCAGGATCGTATTCCTTCTGCGGTATTTGCAGGTTCGCCATGCGGTCGGCTTCGAGCATCATCATCTCGGGCAGCGCCCGTGCCGGTACCTGCTCGAAATAAGCGGTGTAGTCGCGGCTGGTGAAGGCGTTGTCGCGCCCGCCCGCGGCGGCGACCAGCTTCGAGAATTCGCCGGGCTTCACTTTCTTCGTGCCCTTGAACATCAAATGTTCAAGGGCGTGGGCGAGGCCGGAACTGCCATCCTTCTCGTCGATGCTGCCGGCGCGATACCAGACTATCTGCACTGCCGTCGGCGCGCGGTGGTCTTCCTTGACAATGACATGGAAGCCGTTGGGCAGGGTAGTCTCGAAGGGATTGGCGTGAACGGCGCCTGCCGCGAACATTGCGCCGAGTAGCATCAATGCCGCCATTTTTGCAAATCTTGGGTTTTTCATAGGATCGAAAAATCGCTTTGTTAGAATGCGGATGACTGCAAATGAGCGCGCATGATAGCGTGTCCCTCCGCCTACGATTCTTCGGATCATGTTTGGTTTCAAAAAACCCAAAGAAGCCTCCAACGCACCTCCCGCACAGCTTTCCTGGGCGGAACGGCTCAAGGCCGGACTGGCGAAGACGCGCGGACAGATCGGCAGCCTGTTCTCGCGGCGCAAGATCGATGCGGAACTGCTGGAAGAGCTCGAATCCACGCTGCTGATGGCCGACTGCGGCATCGACGCCACGGCGTGGCTGCTGGAGCAGTTGAAGCTTGCGGTCAAGCGCGACAAGCTGGAGACAAGCGATCAATTGCGTGCCGCGCTGGCCACATTGCTGCTGCAATTGCTGGCACCGCTTGAAGAGCCGCTCGATGCGGGTCGCGGCAAACCCTTCATCATGATGATCGCGGGCGTCAATGGCGCGGGCAAGACCACTTCCATCGGCAAGCTCGCCAAACACTTTCAAGGCCAGGGCCTGAGCGTATTGCTGGCCGCCGGCGATACCTTTCGCGCCGCGGCGCGCGAGCAATTGAAGGCCTGGGGCGAGCGCAACGACGTCACGGTCATCGCACAGGAATCGGGCGATTCCGCGGCGGTGATCTTCGATGCCATCCACGCCGCGAAAGCGCGCGGCATCGATGTCGTACTCGCCGATACCGCCGGACGCTTGCCGACACAGTTGCACCTGATGGAAGAGATCGCCAAGGTAAAGCGCGTGATCCAGAAGACCGATCCCGGCGCACCGCACGAAGTACTGCTGGTGCTCGATGCCAATATCGGCCAGAACGCCATCCAGCAGGTAAAAGCCTTCGACAAGGCCATCGGCGTCAGCGGCCTTGCCGTCACCAAACTCGACGGCAGCGCCAAGGGCGGCGTGCTCGCCGCAATCGCCCGGCAATGCCCGAAGCCGGTGCGCTTCATCGGCGTCGGCGAGGGCATTGACGACTTGCGCCCGTTCTCGGCAGAGGAATTTGTCGAAGCGCTGCTGGAGCCATGATCCAGTTTGATCGTGTCTTCAAGCGTTATCCTCCCGGCATCGATGCGCTGAGCGATGTCAGTTTTGAGGTGGGCGATGGCGAACTGGTGGTGCTCGGCGGACATTCCGGTGCGGGGAAAAGCACCCTGCTGAAACTCATCGCCGCCATCGAGCGACCTACTACGGGCAGCGTGCTGGTGAATGGCCAGAATGTCGGCGCCTTGAAGCGCCGGGCGCTGCCCTTTATGCGCCGCAATCTCGGCCTCATCTTCCAGGATCAGAAACTGCTGTTCGACCGCTCGGTCTTCGGCAATGTGATGCTGCCGCTGTCGATTGCGGGTTTCCCTCCCGGCGAAGCGGCAAAACGCGTGCGCGCCGCGCTCGACAAGGTCGGCCTCCTGGCGCGTGAAAAAGCCATGCCGATCGCGCTGTCGGGAGGCGAGCAGCAACGACTGGCAATTGCGCGCGCGGTAGTCAATCGCCCCAAGCTGCTGCTGGCCGACGAACCGACCGCGCATCTGGACTCTGAGACCGCGGCTGATGTCGCGCGCATTTTCATGGAATTCCATCGCGTCGGGGTCAGTGTGCTGGTCGCCACCTGCGACGCCGGTCTGTTTGCCGATCTGGCGCCGAGACGGATCCTGCTCGACCACGGGAGGCTGGCCGCATGACTATCTGGTTGCGCCAACACCGCGACGCCCTGCTTCTGGCGCTGCGCCGTCTGGCAGCGGCGCCAATGAATACCCTGTTGTCACTGCTGGCTATCGGCGTGGCACTGGCCCTGCCTGCAGGTGGCCTGATGATTTTTGCCAATGCGCAACAATTGGTAAAAGGCACCAGCTCGCTGCCGCAAATTTCGGTATTCATGAAACTTGACGCCGACCGCGCGGCGGTGAACGAAACCGCTGCGAAACTGAAACAAACCACCGCAATCGCTTCAGTCCGCTTTCTCGACCGCGAAGCCACGATGGAACAAATGCGCAAGTCGGAAGGACTGGCCGAAGTGATCGAGGCATTGCCACGCAACCCTTTTCCCGATGCTTTCGTGATCACTCCGAAAAACACCGAGGCAAGTGAAATGGAACGGCTGGCGACAGAGTTGCGCAAATTGCCGCAGATCGAGCATGTACAGATCGACTCGGCCTGGGTACGGCGCCTGAATGCGATGTTGCGCGTGGCCCGGGTTGGTCTCGGCATCCTGTCGCTGCTGCTCGGCATCGGCCTGATGGCAATCACTTTCAACACCATACGTTTGCAGGTGCTCACACTGCGCAATGAGATTGAGGTGAGCCGATTATTGGGCGCAACCGACGCTTTCATCAGTCGTCCGTTTTTCTATTTTGGTACCTTGCAGGGAATGCTGGGTGGCGTTGTGGCGTGGCTGATTGTCGTCGCCACCATTCTGGCCCTGCGTTCACCCGTGGCCGATTTGACTGTTCTTTACGGCCTCGATATCGCGCTTGCCCTACCCGACACGGGCGTCACCGCCTGCCTGCTTGCGGCTGCCGCCGGACTCGGCTGGCTTGGAACTTCACTTTCCTTGAAACAGCATCTAAGTGCTTGGCGGCGCTTTTAAGCCGACCCGAATGGTTTTTTGACTTTAATGGCTTAGAACCGGCCATTCGGGAACTTTCCCTCTTATTAGCACTCTCTTGTCGGGAGTGCTAATATTCAGCCTGAAGGAGGAATGATCAATGAGCCAAGCTTTGACAATAGCCGGTTTCCCGCTGCCCTCGAGTGCAGGGAGCATTAACGCCTATATCTCGGCCGCGAATCGCATTCCTGTGTTGTCCGCGGCAGAAGAGTTGGGGTTGGCGCGCAAGTTTCGCGACGAAGAGGATATTGATGCAGCGCGTCAGTTGGTGTTGTCGCACCTGCGGCTGGTGATAGCGGTGGCGCGCGGTTACCTCGGTTACGGCCTGCCCCACGCCGACCTGATTCAGGAAGGCAACATCGGCCTGATGAAGGCCGTCAAACGCTACGATCCGGAACGGGGCGTGCGCTTGGTGTCGTTCGCGATCCACTGGATCAAGGCCGAGATTCACGAGTACATCCTGAAAAACTGGCGCCTGGTCAAGATCGCCACCACCAAGGCGCAGCGCAAGCTGTTCTTCAATCTGCGCAGCATGAAGCAGGGCTTTGCCGCGCTCGGCGTCGACGAAGTGAATTCAGTGGCCGCCAAACTCGGCGTTAAGCCCGAGGAAGTGGTCGAGATGGAAACCCGATTCTCAGGCGGCGATATTGCGCTCGATCCGCTTGTCGAAGACGATGATGACAGCTTCGCCCCGGTCGCCTATCTTGCCGCCGATGCCGGCAGCGAACCGACGGCGCAGATCGAACGCAAGGAAATCGAGCATCTGCACAATGAAGGGCTGCAAGACGCGTTGGCTACTTTGGACGACCGTAGCCGCGTCATCATTCAGCGCCGCTGGCTGGCTGGGGATGGCGCGGAAGCTGCAACCCTGCATGAACTTGCCGACGAATACGGCGTATCGGCCGAGCGTATCCGCCAGATCGAAGTCAAGGCGCTGCAAAAAATGAAGGGTGTGCTCAGCACTGCAATGTGACGGTTTTTTCTTTTCGCCAAAACGGGCAGCTTGGGCTGCCCGTTTTGTTTGGGCCTTTTTATTTACTTGGGCATTTTCAGCCACGTCGGCAATTGCCGGCTCCCCGCATTGTCGAAAATGTATTGACTGATCGCCTTGCGCACCACTTGGGAAGGCGTGATGTCATGTTCGGCGCAAATGTCCTCAAACAGTTTTTTCTTGCGCGGATCAATCAGGATGGTCAGGCGGGCCGTCTTGTTTTCCATAGAAGTCCTGTTTCCGAGTAGTTTCCGGCTAGTTAGGTTGTCATGTACTGCGTATGTTAATAAAATTAATATTGTATTGCTATACAATAGCAATACAATGATGACGTTGCAACATCAACATTAACTCGCGGCAGCACCGGGAAAGTGATTAACCAAAGCGCACTTGGCCTATTGC